>NZ_JBQFMJ010000003.1:0-365987 GCF_056531785.1 Ruegeria sp. K7 | reverse complement strand
CCGCGCTCGGCATACCCGTCACGGGAGCTGTGGGATAAGTCCGTTCGGGGAAAGGGGAACCTCGGCGTTCAGCCGATTTGTGCAACAGAGCCGATTGCCTCCCTGATGTCTCTTGTGGGCTGGGGCGCAACCGCAAAACAGACATCACTTCCCATCAACGCAAGAGACTCTGAAATGTCCTTCAAACCCGGCACAAACCCCGTCACCTTCAAATCCTTCGGCCTCGATCTGGTGGGCGATCTGTATCTGCCCGAGGACTTCGATCCGGCAAAGAAGTACAAGGCGATTGTTGGTGCCAGCCCCTTCCCGCAAGTCAAGGACCAGATCCCCGCGACCTACGGCCCGGAAATGGCGGCGCGCGGCTTTATTTACCTTGGTTTCGACTACATCGGCATGGGCTCTTCCCCGGCACTTCCGGGCGAGCACAAGCAGTCGCGTTACATGTTCCGCCTTATCGAAAATACCTGGGACGCGGTCTCCTACCTCGGCACGCTGCCTTTCGTCGAAGAAATCCACGGCCTGGGCGTCTGCCAGGGCGGCTCGATCATCGCCTCTGCCGCCGTGACCGACCACCGCATCAAGAAAATCGCCATGGTTTCGGGCATGATGGCAGCGGATCCGTTCCAGTGGACCGACCGCGACTTGGTCAATGCTCAGATCGCGGCGGCAAACGCCTCCATGCAGAAAATGTATGAAACCGGTGAGCCCGACTACGTGAACACGATTGGCCTGGATGATAGCCAGTCCCGCGAAGAATTCGTTGGGTCCGATGTGAACCCGATGGCCGAAGAAACCTATGACTATTACGGCCGTGACGGCGTCAAAGGCCCGGTGGCAGTTCCGACATTCACCAACGCGCATATCGGTGACCAGGGCATGCAATCGCTGATCTCCATCGGCGAGCACTATGCCGACAAGATCGTGCAGCCTTCGCTGACCATTTACAGCAAGTCGGCTTTCACCGCGATCTGCTCGACCGCATTCGTCGAGAAGCTGACCAACGAGCACAAAGAGCTGGCCTTTGATGAGTTCAGCCACGTGGATTTCTATTACAAGCCTGAGGCAGTGAAAGCATCGACTGACGCCGTGGCTGAGTTCTTCAACGCTTAAACTTATTAGTGGAGGTCGTAGCAATATGACCTCCACCTTCTCCTACAAGTAAGCAGACATTGGTACGACGCGCAGCATCTGTCACGCCGACCCGAAGCGGCCGTCCGCTGCACTTGGTGTGAGCGACTGCCAGGCGGACTAACCACTGGCTACGTCGTCATAAGTTTGTGGCTCAACTTCAATGATCCGCGCGCCAACCGCCGGGAGACTGCGCAGCATATTCCTGACAATTGCCGCATCTTCGTGCATGATGGAAAACAGGCACACTATTATTGCCTTCCGGGAAGTGTTTGAATTCTCAAGAGGCGCGCAATGGAAATATTGGTCAACGGCATAAACACGGTTCTTTGGAACTACGTATTGATTTACGGACTTCTTGCGACCGGTATCTTTTTTACAATTCGTCTTGGCGCACTTCAGTTTCTCCATTTTGGGGAAATGGTGCGCGTGCTCACTTCTGCAAAGAGCACGGACAAAAGAGGTATTACTCCTTTTCAAGCCCTGACAGTGAGCCTGGCTTCACGTGTCGGTACTGGTAACCTGGCTGGCGTAGCCGTGGCCCTGACCTTGGGAGGTCCAGGCGCCATCTTTTGGATGTGGATCGTGGCATTGGTTGGAATGGCCACGGCTTATTCTGAAAGTACTTTGGCCCAACTCTATAAAGTCACATCGTCCAACGGAAGGTTCAGGGGAGGTCCCGCGTTCTACATGGCCAACGCATTGAATGCGCCTTGGGCTGGAGTCGTTTTCTCGATCTGCCTGATTGTCAGCTTTGGTTTGGTTTTTGTCGCCGTCCAATCCAACTCGATTGCCGAGGCTTTCGAGGGCGCGTTCGGGCTGAACAAGTTGGTCGTTGGCATAGCGCTTGCTGCAGCCGCAGCGGTAGTAATATTCGGTGGAATAAGAACCATCGCAAAGTTTGCAGAGATTGTCGTACCGCTTATGGCGGGTCTCTACCTCTTGCTTGCCTGTGTTGTCGTAGTCCTGAACATTTCCGAAGTACCCGCTATGTTGTGGTCGATTGTTGCCGGGGCATTTGGCCTTCAGGAAGCTGCCGGAGGCGTGACAGGAGGTGTCATGGCTGCAGCACTTAACGGCATCAAACGGGGGCTTTTCTCAAACGAAGCGGGCATGGGTTCAGCACCAAACATTGCAGCAGTCGCCACACCTGATCCTCACCACCCTTCCAGCCAAGGATTCGTTCAGGCATTTGGGTGTTTCGTGGATACGATTTTGGTCGCAACGGCCACTGCATTGCTAATTCTTCTATCAGGCGCAATCGAAATTGATGGGCCTACCGGAATGCGACTTACTCAAGACGCGGCCGCGGTCCATCTTGGTGAAATCGGCCGCCACTTTATCGCGGTTGCTATCGTCTTTTTTGGTTTCACATCCATCCTGGGTAATTACTCATATGCCGAAAACGCGATGACGTTCCTAAAATTGGAAGGGAAGCTGCCAATTTACGTCCTGCGATTGGGCTGCCTCGCAATGGTTGTCTGGGGCGCTGTGCAAGCTGTTGCCACAGTCTTCAATTTCGCGGATGCGGCCATGGGAATAATGGCAACCATCAATTTGGTTGCGATACTGCTACTGTCCGGCACCGTCTATAAACTGACGGTAGACTATTTCTCGCAACGCCGGCAGAACCTTGAGCCTCGCTTTGTTGCCAGCAAATTTCCCGAGCTTAGTAAAGGTGTAGATCACACTGTCTGGACGGAGGAGATTCATGCCGAAACTCAAAAACACTGACAGCGAAAAGCTTCAGGAAGTCTTGGACGATATTGCAGATCGCATAGCCGGCATGTCTGACAGGGGGAAAGTCGCGCAGTATATTCCAGAACTCGCCACAGTCGATCTGAACCAATTCGGCATTGCCGTTGCACCCGTCAACGGTGCGTTAGTGTCCGCTGGAGATGCTGGCAAACTCTTTTCGATTCAGAGCATCTCAAAAATGTTCTCGCTTACAGTGGCGCTGCAACGGGTTGGCGCCACTTTGTGGCAAAGAGTTGGCCGGGAACCATCCGGCGATCCATTCAATTCCATCGTTCAGCTAGAACACGAGCGCGGAATCCCAAGGAACCCGTTTATCAACCCCGGTGCGATCGTAGTGGCCGATGTTCTGCTCGAAGACCGCTCTTCTGACGAGGCCATCAACGACCTATTGAAGTTGTGCCGAGAGCTTTCAGAGGACGAGTCGATTGAGGTCGATGCGTCAGTTGCGGAATCTGAGATGCGAACTGGATCCAGAAACCGTGCGCTTGCCCATTTTATGCAGGCGGAAGGGAATCTTAAGGCGCCGGTAGAGGATGTTCTGTCTCTGTACTTTCGCCAGTGTAGCATCGCCATGTCTTGTGAACAGCTGGCTTTGGCAGGTCGATTTCTTGCCGCAGCGGGTCAAAATCCGGCCAACGGCTCTGCAGTATTGTCGGCGCAACGAGCAAGAAGAGTTACTGCACTGATGATGATGTGTGGATCATACGATGCTTCGGGTGAGTTCGCCTTCCGTGTTGGCCTTCCAGCGAAAAGCGGCGTAGGCGGCGGCATCTTGTGCATTGTACCTGGTATCGCATCTGTAGTCGCCTGGAGCCCTGGGCTCGATCCAAAGGGCAATTCTCATTTGGCAACCATCGCATTTCAAGAGTTGGTCCGCGCGACAGGGTGGTCTATCTTCGGACCAAGTGCGTAACCGAAGTTGGGTGAACTGGGTTCAAGTGAATTGAATTTTGCTTCAATGACCGACAATGAACACCAGGGAAGTGAAACCTGTCTCCCAATTTCCAAGTTCAATTCTGCCACGTTCTTTTCGCAGAGAAATACTGCAAGGTGGTTACACAGTCCTCGCCTAGGAACGAAACACGTCACATTTGTGCTGCTTGGATTTGTAGGTGGCGGTATTGCGTAACTAAAGGCAGGCAAATTTCAAAGCGTGCCCCGGCTAAAGAAGGAAAACCCATGCGCTTGCTTTCAGTACTTATTGTTTCGGTTCTATTCACAACCGGCGCAGTTGCTCAGACAATCGAAAGAATAACAAATAATAACGAAATCCGATTTGGTTTTCGAACAGATGCTGCTCCATTGTCTTACGTTAACGACCAAGGTCGGCCGTTTGGTCTGTCACCATTAATTTGCGATCAAGTAGCGCAGGCTGTTGCGAAGAAACTGGATCTAAAGGACTTAAACGTTCAGTTCATTCCGGTCGACTCCAAGGATCGTTTCGACAAAGTTGCCTCCGGAGAGATAGATATACTTTGCGGGGCAGCGACTATCACGCTTTCTCGTCGCGAAATTGTTGATTTCTCAATCCCTACCTTTGTTGATGGTACTTCCATATTGTTACCAATCGAGGCTGAGGGCACCATGAGCGCACTCGCGGGGAAAAAGGTTGGCATGAGAAGCAGCACAACAACTGAAGCCTCCGTACAGAATACATTTGATGCCGCAGGCATCGACGCCAGGATGGTTCGTTTTGCTTCACATCCAGACGGAATCAAGGCGCTCCGAGACGGTAAAATCGACGCGTATTTTGCAGATCAGTCGATTTTGCTAGTCAACTATATTGCTGCGGGATTGAAAGGCAAATTCAAGTTATCCCAAGAAATTCTGACGATAGAAAAGCAAGGGTTAGCCATCGCGAGGGGCGATGATGACTTTCGACTGATCGTTGATACTATTCTGTCCGAAATGTATGCCCGGGGCACTATGGAAGAGATTTTTCGCACCGCGTTGCCAGGGATCGAGCCCAGCGAAGCTTTAAAAGCTCTGTATGTTATTGCGCCTACTAATCCTTGAAACGCATCACGTGGAACATGTTTGTTGCGATTTAATTGGCCATTGCAATGGAGGCCGGTTTGCCCGCGCAGCGGTCATTTAGGAACTACTAACGACCGGCCGATTAGGTTCGAGCGCGACTGGTACGCGAGACACCCTCATCCCTCCCGTGTCCATATGTTCTAAACGATCGACAATGACCTGCCAGCCCGCATCTCTCAGCAGAACAGCAACGCTACGGTAACCGTAGCTGCCGTATTGCCGCGACAGTGCGATCTTGTCAGCTACGAGACGAACTTCGTCTTCCCTTGCACGCGGCTGATACCGTAGTGTCGAACGATGCTGCCCCGGCAGACAAGCCACCATGATACCGACGTCTCCGTTTTCCAGGAGACACTGGGAGTTGCCAATGCGACCCTTTGCGTGTTTTCGCGCTACAGCGTGCACGTCGATGTGTTAGAGGCGGTTAGCCTTGGTTAATCTGGTGTTAATTAAGTCTCGTTCTTGCCATTGGTTAGCATTTGACCAAAGGCGACTAAGCTGAATTGCGCAGTAGTGGTTAGGAACGGCGGAAGACTGACATTTGCCGCGTTCTCGCAATACTGCCCTCGTCGCCTGCATCCCAGCCATTCGCAGCAAAAGGAAGCTCTAAGATCTGCTCGAACTCACGCTTTCCATTTCGGGGTCTTTGAGCTCTCGCAACATCCAATCGCGAAGCGCGGCAATATTTGGACGTCGAGAATGCGCCTCTGGATAAACAAGGTGAAATGTGGACCCGAGAGGAATTGCCAGATCAAAAAGTTCAACCACGCGCCCGGCCTGGACATCTTTTGCAGAAAGAAACCGCCAACCCAGAACAACGCCAGCGCCATCGATGGCGGCTTGCAGCCCATGATCCGGAAGGCTGAAATGCATCCCACGCGAGGCGTCCACGTCTTGCGTACCGCTGGTGTCCAGCCAAGTCTGCCAAGTTGGCGCGTTGGGATCAAAGTCCATCGAATGATTGTGAAGCAGAACATGTTTCCTCAGATCAGACGGCGTTCTGATCGCATTTGGCCCTTCCAGCAGGCGCGGGCTGCACATCGGGATGACGGATTCATCAAAAAGCTTGATGGCTTCAAGACCGGGCCATTCTCCATGCCCAAGCCGAATGGCGGCGTCAAAATCGTCGCGCTGGAAATCGACAAGACCAAGGCTCGTCGAAATCCGCACGTCGATATCGGGATGCTGAGAATAGAATTTCTGCAGCCTTGGGATCAACCACATGGCGGCAAATGTAGGCGCCACGGTCAACGCCAACGAGCCCCCCTTGTCCGCTTCTGCCACATGCTCCATCGCCTGATCGAGGTTTGCAAACACTGTTTGCAGCTCCTTGGCCAAGAGCTGCCCCGCCTCGACAAGGACCAGGCCTCGCGCTCGCCGTCGAAAAAGAGAAACACCGAGAAACCCTTCCAATTTCTTAATCTGGTGACTGATCGCGGCCGGCGTCACTGACAACTCTTCGGCTGCTGCGACAAAACTGAGATGGCGTGCGGCGGCTTCAAAGGCGCGAAGCGCGTTGAGGGGATAGTTTTTCCGGATCATATCTTTGGCTAAGTTTTTCTAATCCTGCGATAGATATAGTCGTTTGTCAAACCGCCCAGGGGCGCACAAATTTGACACTACAAACGGCCCACTCGGGCGGATCACTTAAAAAAACTAACTAACGTCCGAAAGGAAAACGCTATGGCACGAGCCTTCGCGACCATCGCCTTTACGCCCGCTGTCCGCTTTCAGCAGTCACGAATGGGTTCGGCGGAGACATACAGCAAATTCTTGGCCAACGACGTGGCATACCCCGATGAGCTCGGCCCCCAAGAGGTCCGCTTCATCGCCGAACGAGACGGGTTTTATCAGGCTTCGGTGTCCCAAACTGGGTGGCCATACGTCCAATTCCGCGGCGGCCCGACCGGCTTTCTGAAGGTGCTGTCATCACAAACGCTCGGCTACGCCGACTTCCTCGGAAACCGACAGTACATCAGCACCGGGAACCTATCGGGCAACGATCGGTTATCGATGATCCTAATGGACTACCCCAACCGCCGCCGACTGAAAATCTGGGGACGTGCTCGCCTGATTGAAGGCGCCGACAATCCCGAAGTTCTGGGTCAGTTTCACGACCAATCCTATCCGGCGCGTCCCGAGCGCGCAGTCCTTATCACCGTTGAGGCCTTCGACTGGAATTGCCCCAACCACATACCGCGTCGCCTCACGGTTGATGAGGCACATGAAGAGATTGCGGCGTTGCGCCGTGAAAACGAGGCCCTGAGGGCCGAATCCATTGCCATGCGTGCTTTCAAAGCGCCCGGCTCTCCAACCAAACCCTGAAAGGAACTGATCAATGACACAACGGTTGCACCCTCCCGCACTTGCGGCGCTTCTTGCTGCTACAACACTTTTGCCAGCGGCCCTGCCCAACAATGCTATCGCGGCTGAAAGCCCATTTGCCGTCAACATGAAGTCGATGGATATCGACGGGCACACCATTGCATATCGCGAGGCCGGAGACCCCTCGAACCCTACAGTCCTGCTTCTTCACGGCTTTCCCACTTCATCGCACATGTTCCGCGAACTGATCCCGATCTTGGCTGAAGAGTACCACGTGGTTGCTCCAGACTATCTTGGCTTCGGTGCTTCGGACATGCCTTCCGCCGAAAGTTATGACTATAGCTTTGCCAATGCAGCAAACACAGTCACGCGTTTGATCGACGCAAAAGGGGTCGATAGCTACGCCGTCTATCTGATGGATTACGGCGCGCCCATCGGCTACCGGATGTTTGCCGAACACCCCGAACGTGTTACCGGCTTTATCATTCAGAACGGCAATGCTTACGAAGAGGGATTGCGCGAGTTCTGGGACCCAATCAAGACGTATTGGGCCGACCCAAGCGCCGAGAACGGCGATGCATTGCGCGGCTTCCTGACCCTTGATGCTACCAAATGGCAATTTACCCATGGTGTTGGCGACGTCTCGACGGTAAATCCCGACAACTTCTGGCACGTCCAGTATCTGCTTGACCGCCCAGGAAACCAAGAAATCCAGCTTGAGATGTTCTTGGACTACGGTGCCAACGTCGCGGAATACCCAAAGTGGCAGGCCCTGTTCAGAGAGCATCAGCCTCCGGCGCTGGTTGTATGGGGAAAGAACGACCACATCTTCCCGGCTGAAGGTGCCCACCCCTACAAGGCTGATCTAGATGACGTGGAGTTCCATCTGCTTGATACAGGGCACTTCGCTCTCGAGGAATATGGCGATGTCATTGCCGTCGAGATGCAAGATTTCCTCGCACGCATCAATGAATGACCGTAACCGGCCCTGGCGTGTCACTACGCCGGGGTTTCAATGCGCACGAGCAGAATTGGCTTCGCGGCTCCTGGCTGACTGTTCCAAGGCTGCAACGGCAGAAAAGGACCAAGATCATGAAAGATAAAACGAACCAGCATGTTTTCCGTGTTGCGGCCTTCTCCGATGGCTCCGAAGGTGGCAATCCCGCGGGTGTCGTGGTCGGAGAATCGCTTCCCTCCGAGTCCGAGATGCAACGTCTTGCAAAGGAAATCGGTTATTCTGAAACTGTATTTGCCGCACCTCAGAATGACGGTTGGCGGGTGCGGTTCTTCTCCCCGGAAGAAGAGGTGGCTTTTTGCGGGCATGCCACGATTGCACTGGGTAGCGTGCTGGCCGAGCACAATGGGCAGGGCTTGATACAGCTCAACATGAACGCGGGCCGCATAACCGTCGAAACAAATGCTGACGGAAGCACCACTCTGACATCGCCCGCCACCCGTAGCGCCGCGGCGGATCCGGCCCTAGTGAAGGCTGCGCTTTGTCTATTCGATCTCAAAGAGACTGATCTTGACCCCGCCCTTCCTTCCGCGCTCGCCAACGCGGGAAACAACCATTTGCTAATTGCGCTTCGAGACAGGCGCACGCTTGCAAAGATGTCTTATGATTTGGCCGAGGGGGCGCGGTTGATGCGGCAGTATGATCTGACCACGATCAACCTTATTTGGTCGGAAACGCCGCGCCGTTTTCACAGCCGCAATGCATTCGCAATCGGTGGCGTGTTCGAAGATCCTGCGACAGGGGCCGCCGCCGCTGCGCTGTCGGGGTACCTTCGGGATATCGGCTGGCCTCATGACGGCGAGATCGAAATCGTGCAGGGCGAGGACATGGGAGCAAGGTCATTGCTTCATTCAATCATAAGCGCCACGCCTGGTGAAGGAATTCGAGTCTCGGGGAGGACCCGGTTCTTGAAATGATAGCACAGCCCAAGCCTTCAGGCCTCCCAGGGCGCTACCCTCAAACATCGCGGGCTTCCCGAAAAAGCCGCCCAAGCTGATGACAAAACGGCTTTGTCCGCACAGCGGTTGTTCGGTTAAACTTGCCCTGGGTCCGCCTTGCAAACGTAAAGGATCAAGGCACCTTGCCGCCAAATTAGATCTGGCAAAATCTAAATGGGCCATCCGACGGCATTGCGTCCGTCTTCTAAAAGTCATCCGTGGAGATATTGAATGCCGAAAAAAGACAGGCCTCCGGTACTTCTATTGACAGGTACAAACGCGGCCGCGTGGACGATGGAGAATGTTCGTACGTCCTATGAGGCATCGGGATATGCCTGCCACAGCATGACCTACCGCTATCATGACCTTCCAACCGGTCCAGAGCGCGATAACAAACTGGTCGGGTTGAGTATCGCGGATTACGTAGATGACGCGAGGCAGTTCATCAAAGAAATCGGCGAGGCTCCGGTTGTCGTAGGTCACTCCCTTGGCGGCGTCGTTGCACAACTGTTGGCGGCTGAACGCGCGGTGAAAGCTGGCGTTCTTCTCAACAGCAGCGTGATGAACGGTGTTTTGGCAACGACTGACGGAGAACGTGATCTGGGGAAACTTTTCATTTCGTCCGGTGCTTTCTGGGAACACGCGCTTGGACAGGACTTAGATCTTCTTTCAAAATACGGTCTGAATACACTGCCGGACGATCTACAGCGCGACATTCACGCACGTCTTGGCACCGAGTCCGGTCGCGTGCTGTTTGAACTTGTCTTCTGGATGTTCGATGCGCGCCAGACGACCCTGATCGATCCTGAAAAGGTAACCTGTCCTTTGCTATTTGTTTCGGGAACCGAAGACAAGGCAGTTGCGACAAGCACGGCAAGGAACATGGCTTCCCTATATGAAACTGCAGATTTTCTGATCGCAGAGAGGGCTTGTCACTACCTACAGTTCGACGAAACATGGCCCCAGACAGCCCGGAAGACGCTGGAATGGCTTGAACGGGCAGTCTGAAGACACTTCCTTGGACGAGACACGTTGCAGCCGTCAAGTGTGGCTCTGAGAAAGCCCCTGATGTCCTTGCGAAGAATCGAACCCGACCTCCCAGTTTTTGAATGCTCGGCACCAACAAGTTTTCGCGGAACTCAGATTTATTTTGGGTTCCGCGAAACTTCGTTTATTACGTTCCGAATTATTGTTCGATTTCGATTTTTTTGAAACGAGACCCTTTCCAGCTCACATCGGCCATCAAACCCTTTTGGCCAAAAATGAAGGATACAATATCGCTTTTGAGGTTAGTGGTATCCAAGTCGCCTCCAGCGCCGACTTTGGCGACGGCCACTGATGCATCCACACCCAATTCCCACTCGCGGTCATTGCTGGTGAACTTTGCCAACGCGTCGTCTGTATTCAGCGCCAAAATCATGGAATGAGACTGTATTCCGGCGATGAACCCTCCCTTTACGCCGAAGGTGTTGTAGTACAGCTTTTCATTGGCTCCGGTGACCAGCACACATCGACCGCCTTCGGCGCCAAAACCAAGGCCGGCTTTGGTGATGCTCGGACAAACCAAAACACCCTTGGCACTCGCCAGCACCTCGTCGGCACCTTTTGCATCGGCTTTGAACTGGGCTAAAGTTGCGTCTGCTTCAGCGTCGAGCTTTGCAGCGTCTTCTGCCGTGAATTTAGCGGATGCCGTATTCGCAAAGGCAAAGACAAACAAAAAGCTGGCAAAGACGACCATCAAACGATTGTTGAATGCGTACATTTTTTCCTCCCTAAAGGTCAGGAACCGAGAAATCGGTTTGCGCGTGCAAACTGCACAGAAGTATTAATACCAGACCCCAAATGAGTCACCTAGACAGATACTCAATACATGCGTTCCTCAGAATTCCTCCACGTCTATTGGGTTTGGATTGTGTTCAACGCGGTCGTCTGAGCGCTTCTGTCTGATGCCCAAGAAGCGGCTGAAACCGGACGCTCAATTCCAGTCAGCACTGCGGAAACCTCTGCCTTGACGTCCCACTGACCGCTATACGGAAACCGGACATAGGTTTGAACAGGTCCTACATCCGAATTGCGGGCGAACCGGCTTTTGTTCGAGGCGCGTTTGACGGTGCAACTTTACAACCCAACCACGAGGTGCACCCGACCAGCAGTTCTTCCTCCGGACGTCGGGGAGCGAAACGAGATAGTTCACTACGACAAAAACTAGGGCTCTTGTTGCCTATTGGCGCGGTGGCGTTCGATTTCCTGAGCAATAAGCTCGATGTGCAGCCGCGCGTCGTAGGCCTTCTGCCGGTAAGCGAGTGGCAAGTTCAAATTCGCGAGTGTCGCAGATACGTCATCGAGTTTCTTCGCTACAGCTTCAATCTCCTCGGCCGTCGCAGCGTCGTCGATTTCTGCTTCCAGCGATGCAATGTGTTGATAGTGTCGCCAAACTCTTCGGTTTTGGAACCAGATGTAAAGGGCCGGAACGAGACGCAGCAGCGGCGCAAGGAATAAAATCGGCAAGAGAAAAAGCAACACCCGACCAAACTGGGCCGCAACCCAAAATGGAAAGATATCGTGAAGAATGTTGGGCCCAGAGTTGATCATGTGCCAAGCGACGTCATTAATTGGGGCCGGAGGGGAATTGGTGTTTGGAAACTCCTTGGCCGCTCGCAGAACGGTTCGGTCTGCGTGGATTTTGTTTGCGCTATGAACAAGCCTGTCGACAACAGCCGGGTGCAGCCCGTTTGTCGCGATCATCGATGCAGTCAAAGTCAGTATTTTGACATCATGCGCGGGTCGCGGCGGGGCCAAAGAGGTTGACCCGGCTGGAACAACAACGGAATGGCCGCTGACAAATCTAAAAGACAGGGCGTCGATCAAGGCCATTTGGATCAGATCCAGCTTGGGGTCGACTATGGCCTCTGTCAGGTATGGCGCATCCAGAGGCGACACAAACAAGGCTGCATCCGCCTCGCCAGCACGCAACGCGTCTATGGCCTCGAATCCCCCAATTTCCTGCAATTCGATGCCCGAGTCCTGAAGGCCTGCGGCTTCTATGAGTGCCAGTGCTGCGGCACGTGTGCCTGATCCGACTTGTCCAGCAGCCAAACGAATCCCGCGCCAATCTCCGGGATATCGGCCAACTTGCGCGGCGGAACGTCTGAAAATCACCAGCGGTTCAGGGAAGAGAGCCCCGAGTGACTCTAGATTCTCTCCTCTGGGAAGAGGAATGCCGCCCTGCACAAAGGCAACGTCCACATCTCCGTCAATGAGCCTTTGAATGTTCTCGACGGAACCAGCAGTTTCCACCAGCTCTAACGATATGTCGTCCCTGGCAAGCTTGGACTGATACTCGAGGCCAATCCGCCAATACCCGCCGTCTTTTGGCCCAGTGGCAAGCCGAACGTTCTCGGGCGGAACAAGGCTACTGATAAGAAGAATAACCAAAACAACAACGAAGACGGGTACAAGTAGGATATAAAACAGTCGCATCGGTCTTCTTTGAAGTTGACGAGATCTCGACGATGATCTGTTTTGTTGCAACTGTTTGTCAATTATTGAGCGCGTGCACCCCGTATCAATCAGGCGCGTGGATCAGGCGTCGGTCATCAAATAGACATTCGACACGATTGTCGTTCACTCCGCTGCCGGCATCTTTCAGCGAAGCCGCAATCCGGCGACAACCGTGGCGGTCTTATTGTCGGGTGAGTTCGATCATGTCGGCAGCCAGCCGGTCTTAAACGGCACGGCCTCTTGGAACCGTGCGCTGCGTCGAACGGTTTTTACGCAACCCTCGACAGGCCCACGCTCTGAGTTGTGGAACTGACTTCGCACATGTTCAATGCAGGCACGACGACGCTAAGGGCTTAGTAGTTTGCCCGCTCGACCTCCGAAAGGTTCAATTTATCCAGCGTCGGATCGGACACTGCCTGGCACAGACGCTCATTTTCCTTCTGAAGGCGCTTTAGTTCCTTCAGTTGGTCAGTTCCCATACCGCCATATTACTTCCGCCAGCGATAGTCCTTCTGCTTGGTTATTTGCACTTGGCGAATGGCATCTACACGTCGCATCCCTTGGCCGCATAGCACCTCAACCTGCCGTAGTTTCCCGACGATCTCTTCCGGTGTGTGCCGCTTGATACCCATATTTGACCCTCCATTTCCAACAATACGGGCAGACCGCTTCAGTGGCGGAGAATTACTGAAGTCCGGTACGCTACGTTCCCTTTCAAAGATAGCCATCCAGAGTATGGTGACGAAATAAATTTCAAGGACAAAAATTTTTGTCAAAAATTATTGACGCCACCGGTGCATCACCCTTAGACAGGGAGTGTGCAATAAACATCACATATAGAAATTTCTTGCACAGTTGGTGCTGAACGAACAATGCGCCGCAGTCGCAGGAACATTCTGCAGGGAGGAAACCAATGAACATCAAGAAGGCAAACAGTATTATTGCGTCCGCCGCGTTGGCGGTTGCCGGGGCTTCTGCCGCGCCAGCGCAGGCCGAAAGCATCATGTGCGAACCCGATGAGACATACATCATGAACGTGATGGTCTCGGGTCATCCCTATTGGGTGCCGGTATACCAGGGCTTCAAACAGGCTGCCGAGGCGTTTGGTTGCAAAACCGTGTTCTCAGGCACGCCGGATTACGACATCACCAAGCAGATCGCCTCGTTCGAGCAGGATCTGGTGAAGCAGCCTGCAGGTGTTCTGTTGCACCCGATGCAGTCCGATCCATTTATCGAGCCGATCAATCGCGCTGTCGACAATGGCACCGAGATCGTCACCTTTGCCGCCGACAGCCCAAGCTCAAAGCGCACCGGCTATATCACCTCGGACAACCATGCCGAGGCGAAGTTCGCGGCTGAAGAGATCGTCAAACAAGTAGGTGACAGCGCCGAATACGCGGTTCTCGAGAATCCGGGACAGTCAAACCACGATCTGCGCGTCACGTCGCTGATTGCATACATGGAAGACAATTATCCGAACATGAAACTGGTCGGACGTCAGGCCACGAACCAGGACAGCAATGCGGCCTACCGCGCGACAGCCTCGATCATTCAGGCCAATCCGAATGTGGCGGCGATCTGGATTCCCGAAGCGGGTTCTGCCGAAGGTGCTGTTGCGGCGAAGCTGGAAGCTGGCTCGGACCTTCTGATCATGCACGCGGATGTGACGCCCACCACGTTGGAACACATCCGAGCGGGCAACATCCACATGTCGCTGAACCCAAACCAGGGTGTACAGGGCTTCATGGGCTTTATGGCGGTGCATCTGGCAAACCGGTCGGACATTTTCGATCCGTTCAACGATTGGCGGACCAGCGGTTTCAACCCGGTACAGATACCGTTCGTGGACAATGGCTTTGCAGTCATCACTAAGGACAACGCGGACAGCTTTGACCTGAACGTCTACATGGAAGGTCGTGATCCGGCCTGATCCGAGAGCTCCCCGACGAGCCGCCCGCGCAGCTCCAAATCAGTTCGCGGGCGGTTCAGGACATCAATCAAAAAAGAGACACCCGAACAGGTGGTGCAATGCAAGACGATGTGATCCTTCGGATATCGAACCTCAGCAAGTCCTTTGGCCCGGTCAAAGCACTGCGGGGGATCGAATTTGAACTCCGCAAAGGAGAAATCCACGCGATTGCAGGGGAAAACGGCGCAGGAAAATCGACACTGATGAACGTGATTGACGGGATTTTGCAACCGGACAGCGGCCAGATCGTTCTCGATGGCAAGCCGGTCAAAATCTCGTCACCCACGATGGCGCAGCAACTGGGTATCGGCTTTGTCCATCAGGAAATCGCTCTGTGCCCGGATGTGTCGGTGGCCGAGAACATCTTCATGGCCAAAACCAATATCAGCCGGTCATGGCTGATGGATTACAAGAAACTGGAGCGTGATGCGGTCGATGTGTTCCGCCAACTCAGCGACATCGATCCTTCGATTCTGGTTAAGAACCTTTCGATCTCCAACCAGCAACTGGTTGAGATTGCAAAGGCCCTGACGCTGGATTGCCGCATTCTGATCCTTGACGAGCCTACAGCCGCACTCACGGAATCCGAGGCTCGGACACTGTTCGGGATCATGCGCAATCTGGCGGATCAGGGGATTTCCATCATCTATATCTCGCATCGAATGGTTGAGATCTTTGACAATTGCGACCGGGTTTCGGTGTTCCGGGATGGCCAGCACATCGTCACGCGGAATGTGGCCGACATACAGCCCGGTGACGTCGTGAATGCAATGGTCGGACGGGTGATCGATGACCTGTACCCCAAGAAACAGGGCACCCCGTCAGACGAGGTGATCCTGGACGTGCGCAACCTGACCGAGGCGACGCGGTTCCGCGATATATCGTTCACTCTGAACAAGGGTGAAATCCTGGGCATTGCAGGGCTTATCGGTGCGGGCCGCAGCGAGATCGCAAAGGCAATCTGCAAGCTGGAAGGGGATGCGTCCGGGCAGGTTTGGCTGAATGGCGAAGAACTCAGGTTGCGCAACTATCAGGACAGTATCGCCAAGGGGATGGTGTACCTGTCCGAGGACCGCAAAGGCGATGGGGTTTTCCTTGAACTGCCAATCGCCGCCAACGTCTCGGCCCTGAAGCTTGAACAGGTGGCCAACGGGCTTGGCCTGATCCAGCCCGCAGCGGAAACGGGCCAAGCCGAAGCGCTCGGGCGCAAGCTGAACCTGAAATGCGGATCGTTGAGCGACCCGGTGTCCTCGCTTTCGGGCGGAAATCAGCAAAAAGTGGCGCTTGCCAAGATGCTTTCGGTCAACCCGCGTCTGATTTTTCTGGATGAACCGACCCGCGGTGTCGACGTTGGCGCAAAGTCTGAAATCCACCGCATTCTGCGTGACCTCGCGAATGAGGGCGTGGGGATCGTCGTGATTTCTTCGGAACTGCCCGAACTGATTGGTGTCTGCGACCGTGTGCTGGTTGTGCGTGAAGGGCGCATCAGCGGGCAGGTCACAGGCGACGAAATGACGGAAGAAAACATCATGCATCTGGCTTCCATTGCGGAAGTGCAGGCTTCGGTCGCATGAGCGGAGGGACGAATATGGACAACACGGTGAACCTGACCCAAGCGGGAACCGCCGAAAGCATACCGCCGCTGAAACGCCTGTTTCAAATGCGCGAAACGGGGTTGATTGTCATCATTCTGGCGTTGTTTTTGATCATGTCCTTCGCCTCACCCTATTTCCTGACCTGGGCCAATATGCGGGCGATGTCGATGGCCTTTGCGGTGGACGGACTGCTGGTGATCGGCATGACAATCCTGCTGATCTCGGGGGGGATCGACCTGTCGGTCGGTTCGGTCACAGCGCTGGCCATGGTGATCGCCGGGTGGCTTTTCCTGAGCGGGGTGAACCCGTGGGTAGCCTCGGCCATGGCGATCGCGCTGTGCACGGCCATCGGGGCCTTCATGGGGTTCTTCGTAACCCGCGTTGGGCTGCATCATTTCATCGTATCGCTGGCGATCATGGTAATTGCGCGGGGGGCTTGCCTGTTGTTCACCGGTGGACGGCCGCTAGGGCTGTATACCCTGCCGCCCGAATTCAAATTCATCGGACAGGGATCGGTCGGACCGATCCCGATAGTGATCATCATTTTCCTTGTCTTCGTGATCGCCTTTGATTTCATGCTGCGGCGCACGACCATGTTCCGGAAGGTGTTCTATACCGGTTCCAACCAAAAGGCCGCGGCCTATTCGGGCATCCGCACGAAGAAGGTGATCTTTCTGACCACCACGTTGTGTTCAACGCTCTGCGGCGTGGCGGGCATCATCTACATGGCCCGGTTCGGCTCGGCGCAGCCGACGTTCGGGTTGGGGCTGGAACTGACCATCATCGCCGCTGCCGTGATCGGCGGGGCCAGTCTGAATGGCGGCTCGGGGTCGATCCTTGGCGCAATCCTCGGCGTCATCCTGTTGTCGCTGGTGTCCAGTTCGCTGGCGCTGCTGGACGTGTCGGTCTACTGGCAGGACATCATCCGTGGGTCGATCCTGCTGGCGGCTGTCACCATCGACCACTACCTGAACAAGAGGCGCGGGTGATGGTGGACAAGAAGAAAGACTTCGAACTGATCCGGCAGATCCACACCGTTCTGGTCCTGCATTACCTGGAAGGTCAGAAGCAGGCCGATATTGCTCGGACGCTGAACCTGTCGAACTCGAAGGTCAACCGTCTGATCACGCAGGGTCGCAATATGGGCATGGTGAAAATCGATATCGAAAGCCCGTTCGAGACGTTGATGGATATCGAACGTGATCTGGCCCGGTCGACCGGTCTGAGCGACGCCATCGTCACCCCGTCGGTCGCCGGCAGCGCCGAGACGACCCTGCAACAGGTCGGCCGCGCTGCCGCCAATCATCTGGTTGAAACCCTGCGGAATGGGGATGTCATCGCAATCACCGGCGGCAAGGCCGTCAGTGCAACGGTCGAGGCGCTGGAACCCGAGCGTGATTTTGACGTGACCGTTGTACCGCTGACGGGGGGTATTCAGGGCAAGTACTACACCGACGTTAACCATCTGGCGACGCAGATGGCAGACCGGTTGGGCGGCAAAACCATGCTGTTGCACGCACCGCTGTTCGCCGAAAGCCGTGAACAGCGCGACATGCTGGAACAGGTCTCCTCGATCCGCGAGGTACTGGACCTGGCCCGCCGGGCAGATGTCGCTCTGGTCGGGGTCGGATCGATCGAGCCGGAAGGCTCCAGCTATTACGACCTGCACCCTGTGCCCGAGGCGGATCGCAAGATGTTGGTGGGCATGGGCGTGATCGGAGAGCTCCTGGCCCATCTCATCCATATCGACGGGTCGGTGTCGAACTATGCCCTGAACTCGCGATTGGTGTCGGTTTCACCATCCGATCTGGCGCAGTGCTCGCGCGTGATCGGGGTCAGTGCAGGGGCGCAGAAAGTGCAGCCAATCAAGGCAGTGCTGAACGGAAAGTTTCTCAACTCGCTGATCCTGGACGAAGATACAGCGACCGCAGTCATACAGGAAATGGAAGGAACACGGGATGTCGCATGAGATGCTGACACGGGAAATCGGAACGTCTGGGATCGAAGCATCGGTCATCGGGCTGGGCACATGGGCCATCGGTGGCTGGATGTGGGGCGGCACGGACGAGGCGAAGTCCATTGCGGCAATTCAGGCCTCGGTCGATGCGGGGGTGACGCTGATCGACACGGCCCCCGCTTATGGTCAGGGCGTCGCTGAAGACATTGTGGGCAAGGCGCTAAAGGGTCGGCGCGACAAGGTCGTGCTGGCCACGAAATGCGGGCTGGTCTGGCATACACAGAAGGGCAACCACTTCTTCGACTATGACGGCAAGCCGGTGCATCGCTATCTGGGCAAGGACGCGATCATCCATGAGGTCGAGCAGAGCCTGACCCGCCTGGGCACCGACTACATCGACCACTACATCACCCACTGGCAGGACCCGACCACACCCATTGCCGAGACGATGGAGGCGCTGGAGGCCCTGAAACAGCAAGGCAAGATTCGCTCGATCGGGGCCAGCAATACCTCGGTCGACGAGGTACGGGCCTATGTGGCCGCGGGGCAGTTGGACGCCATCCAGGAAGAATACTCGATGGTCAAGCGCGACATCGAAGGCACTTTGCTGCCAGTGTGCCGTGAGAATGGCGTATCCGTGCTCAGCTATTCCTCGCTGGCACTGGGGTTGCTCAGCGGCAAGATCGGTCCGGATCGTGAGTTTACCGGCGATGATCAGCGCAAGGACAACCCGCGCTTTTCCATGGCGAACCGCCAGAAAGTGGCGGACCTGATGGAGACCATCGCACCGATTGCCGAAGGGCATGACGCGACGCTGGCACAGACTGTCATCGCATGGACGGTACAGCAGCCGGGGATCACCTTCTCACTTTGCGGTGCGCGGGATGCAGCACAGGCAGTCGAGAATGCGAAGGCAGGGCGGCTGCGCCTGACCGAAGCCGAGATCGCCGAGATCGACACCCAAGCCCGCGCGCATCTGAGCGATCTGGACAGCTGAACCATCGAAGCCTTCGCGAAAAACAGGACCATCATGTCAGAACAACGACAACAAAACCTGACAAAGCTGCGCGAGAACGCCGTGTTTGACGTGGTGGTGATTGGCGGGGGCGTGAACGGGATCGGTGTCTACCGCGATCTTGCCCTGCAGGGGCTGCGGGTGCTGCTGGTCGAACGCAACGATTTTGCCTCGGGCTGTAGTGCCGCGCCATCCCGGATGATCCATGGTGGCCTGCGCTATCTGGAAAACGGCGAGTTCGATTTGGTGCGGGAATCGCTTCAGGAACGCGATGCGCTTTTGGTGAATGCTCCACACATGGTGCGGCCATTGCCGACGGTGATCCCGATTACCTCGGTCTTTTCCGGAATGTTCAATGCAGCGGCGAGCTTTTTCGGCCGGCATGGCAAACCCTCCAGCCGTGGGGCGGTGCCGATCAAGCTTGGCCTGTCGCTTTACGACTGGGTGACACGCAAGCGGCGAATTCTGCCCAGGCATCATTTCAACAGCGTTGGTCGCACACGCAAGGACTGGCCCGCGCTAACGCCGAAAGCCACGCGTTCAGCGGTGTACTACGATGCGCAGATCACCCATCCTGAACGTCTATGCGTTGAAATGATCCGCGACGTTCAGGTGGCGGCCCCGGAATGCGTTGCCCTCAACTACGCGGAAATGGCAACAGATGGCGGTGGCTATTCAGTGATCGACAGGCGCAGCGGCGACACCCTGCACCTTGATCCAAGGGTAATTGTAAACGCGACTGGCGCTTGGCTGGACGATACCGTGCAAGTCCTGGGTGGCACCTTGGATGAGCAGATGGTCTCGGGCACCAAGGGCTCGCACCTGATCATAGAAAACCCGGCTCTGTTACAGGCGCTTGGTGGTCATATGGTCTATTTCGAAAACTCGGACGGGCGGGTGTGCATCGTGTTCCCCTATCAGAGCAAGGTGTTGGCCGGATCGACTGACATCCGCGTCGAGAAAGCCGCGCGGGTGCGCTGCGAGCCGGAGGAACTCGACTACATCCTCGGCTCACTCCGGTTGGTTTTTCCCAAGATCCAGGTCACACCCGACCAGGTGGTGTTCAGTTTTAGCGGCATCCGTCCGTTGCCACGCAGCGATCACGATTTCACCGGTCGAATATCGCGCGGCCATTTCACGCGACGTTTGGACGGAGATGTTCCCCAGTTCTGCATGGTCGGCGGCAAATGGACCACGTTCCGCGCTTTTGGGGAACAGACCGGGGATGAGGTTCTGGCCGAGTTGGGCAAGCCCCGGCAAACTTCGACTCTGGGGCTTGCCATTGGCGGCGGCGCGCAGTTCCCCGATAATTCGCGAACCTTGGAAAGCCGGCTGGAAGAAGAATTCCACGTTACACCCGATCGCGCACAACACCTGATCGGGCACTACGGCAGTCAAGCGGATGATGTTGCGCTGTTCTGCCAGTTGGTTGACGACGCGCCTCTGGCGGCAGGCTGCTCTTACACCAGGGCCGAGATCATCTGGCTGACGCGCACCGAATTTGTCGAAACCCTGTCCGACATTGTCCTGCGCCGGACCGCGCTGGCCATCACAGGCCAGATTTCCGAAGTACTGTTGGACCGGCTGGGCGGCATCTTTGTCGATGAACGTGGTCTCAGCCAACAAGAGATTACCAATCAGACCCAAGCCCTAATCCACGAATTGTCCGAGTTTCACGGCGTGTCCGCCGAGGCTCTGACCGCACGAAACAAGGAACGGAGAACAGAATGCGTGTAAGCAGCAAGGCCCGGATGAACCGGATGTTCACGAACGGGGGATGTCTGGATGTGGCGATCGACCACGGCGTTTGCAACGAGCCCAGCTTTATGGTCGGGCTGGAGGATATGGCGGGTGTTATGGACACGCTGATCGGGGCCAGGCCGGACGCGATCCAATGTGCCTACGGGCAGGCCGATCTGCTGCAATCGCGCCCCGAAAAGGACAAGCCCGCGCTGGTGATGCGGATCGACATGGGCAACCCTTACAACGATCAGCGCCACCGGGTGATGTGGTCGATGCTGCAAAACGCAGACGAACCGATCATCGGCGCGCTGGAAATGGACGCCGCCGCCGTCGTTGTGAACCTGTTCATGCTGCCGGATGAGCCTGAACTGTTCCGCCAATGCGTCGAGAATATCAGCAAGGTGCGCGCAGCCTGCCACAAATACGGGATGCCGCTGATGATCGAGCCCCTGGTCATGCTGCCCAACGATGTGCGCGGAGGCTACCAGGTGGATGGCAATGCCGAGAAGATCGTGACACTGGTGCGTCTGGCCTCGGAAATGGGGGCCGACATCATCAAGGCGGACCCAACCGAGAACCCCGAGGATTTCCACCGCGTGATCGAGGCCGCCCGCGTGCCGGTTCTGGTGCGTGGTGGTGGCAAGGAAGACCTTAAGACCGTTCTGATGAAGTCGGCGGCGCTGATGGCACAGGGCGCGCAGGGCATGGTCTATGGCCGCAATATCTATCAGCATGACAACCCCAAGGCAGTTGTGGCCGCTCTGATGGCGATGATCCACAATAACGCAAGCGGTGAAGAAGCGTGGGATATCTATAACAGTGGCTGAGAACGGGTATATTCTGGGGCTGGATGCAGGAAACACAGTCATCAAGGCTGTGCTTTTTGACCTGCAGGGGCGCCCTGTGGCGATGCAGGCGCTGGACGGGCAGTCCTCGACGCCGCAGCCAGGGCATGTCGAGCGTGACCTGAACGAGTTGTGGGCAAATGCCCGGCAGGTGATCGGCGGATGTATCAACAAGGCCGGGATAACCCCTGACCAGATCATCGGCGTTGGCTGTGCCGGGCATGGCAACGGGCTTTACCTGCTGGACAAGGCGGGCGCGCCGTTGATCGGCATCCAATCGCTGGACACGCGTGCCGCATCTCTGGCTCAGGAGCTTTCCGAGGTGGCCGGCGACGCCTTGCACGCGTTGTGCCTGCAAAAGCCGTGGCCGTCTCAGACCCCGGTTCTTCTGGCCTGGATCAAACGGCACCGACCCGAGCTTTATGCGCGGACCGGTACGGTTATGCTGTGCAAGGATTTCGTAACCTACAAGCTGACCAGTGAGCGGGTTAGCGAGATTTCGGACATGTCAGGTTGCGGCCTGACTCGCATGCCGGATTGCACCTATGATGACGGCCTGTTGGCACTTTACGGCCTGAGCGATGCGCGTGAGATGCTTCCGCGCCTGATCGATCCGGCGGATATTGCCGGAACCGTCAGTCAAGAGGCCGCCGTCGCAACGGGTCTGGCCGAAGGCACGCCGGTGATCGGCGGTTATTTCGATGTGGTCTCCAGCGCAATGGGTTCGGGGGTCGTGCGCGCCGGAGAGGCTTCGATCATCGCGGGCACCTGGAGCATCAATCAGGTTTTCTCGGATGCGCCAGCGGTCAATCACGATTTGTTCATGGTGTCGGGTTTTGGTCCGAACCGGTTCGTGAATATCGAGGCCAGTGCCACGTCGGCGGCCAATCTGGAATGGTATGTGCGCGAGTTCGTCGAACGCGGGGGTCATCATGACGACCCGTTCGGACACTGCAATGCCAAAGTGGCCGAGGTTGATCCCGCGCCAGACGATCCGTTTTTTCACCCCTTTCTCTACGGCTCGGGACAGGGGGCGTCTTTCCGGGGTGGGTTCTATGGTGTCGCGGGCTGGCATGGCGAAGGCCACATGCTGCGGGCCCTGTTCGAGGGCGTTTTGTTCGAGCATCGCCGCCATATCGAGGTTCTGAAAACCGCAGGCGTCGGATTCGACCAGGCGGTTCTGTCTGGCGGCGGGTCACGCAGCCCGGTCTGGCCGAAGATGTTCGCGGATTGCCTTGGCGTGCCGATCTATGTGGCCGAGGCGCAGGAAACGGGCGCTTTGGGCGCGGCCATCGGAGTAGCGGTGGCGACCGGAACTTATGAAACATACGAAGACGCGATTGGTCAGATGACCCGCCGCGACTCTGAGTTCCAGCCGAATGCGGCGATGCAGCGCCATTACGACACTCGCTACGCCAAGTATCTCGGGTTGATCGAAGCGATGCGCGGGTTCTGGGACGACGCTCAAACGACAGTCGAAAGGTAGAAAAATGAAAGCTGTAGGGTTTCTGAAGTCACTGCCGATTGAAGCACAGGACAGCCTGTTGGATGTCGACCTGCCGGAACCGGTCGTGCTGCCAAACGATCTTCTGGTGGAAATCGAGGCGGTCTCGGTAAACCCCGCAGATGCGAAACGGCGCATCCGGACAGCCGCCGAGCAGGATCATGCGGAGCCGTTCATTCTTGGATATGACGCGGTTGGGATTGTCCGCGAAATGGGCGCAGAGGTCACTGGTTTTTCCAAAGGCGACCGGGTCTGGTACGCGGGTGATGCCAATCGTCCGGGATCATATGCAGAGTTGCAGGCGGTTGATCATCGGATTGCGTCCGTGGCACCGTCCTCGGTCAGCCCCGAAGCAGCAGCGTCGCTTCCCCTGGTGTCGCTGACCGCATGGGAAATGCTGTTCGACCGTCTGCAAGTGCCCGCCAATGAGACGCCCGCCAGTCTGCTGGTCATTGGCGGGGCCGGAGGGGTCGGATCGATCACTTTGCAACTGGCGCGCAAGCTGACTGGCCTGCACCTGATCGCAACCGCCTCGCGCCCGGAAACCACCGAGTGGTGCAAGGAAATGGGTGCGCATCAGGTGGTGAACCACCGCGATCTTGTCGCCGATTTCCGGGCCGCCGGGCATGACACTGTCGACTATATCACCCAATACGCCGATACCGCGCAGCATTGGGACGCGATGTGCGAACTGATCGCACCACAGGGACGGATCGGGACCATCGTCGAGACGGATGAAAAGCTGGACATCTCAGCCCTGCAAGGCAAATCCGCCGCGTTGATGTGGGAGCTGATGTTCACGCGATCTCTGTTTGGCACCGCGGATATGGCGCGTCAGGGGCAGATATTGGCGCGGGTTGCCAGACTTGTTGATGACGGGATCATTCGGACAACTGAAACCAAAACGCTGCGGGGCTTGTCGGCGGGCACGCTGAAAGAAGCTCATGGGATCATTGAAACCGGCCGCATGATCGGCAAACTTGTCGTTGCGTATTAATCAGAAAGACCAGAAATTCATGACAGACGCCCGGCAACTTGATGGGGATTACGACTATATCATCGTCGGCGCAGGCACGGCCGGGTGTGTTCTGGCGAACCGATTGACCGAAGACCCCAAAACACGAGTTCTGCTGCTCGAGGCAGGCGGGTCAGACAACTATCACTGGGTGCATATTCCGGTTGGCTATCTCTATTGCATCGGCAACCCACGTACCGACTGGATGATGAAAACCGCGCCCGAACCGGGGCTGAACGGGCGTTCTCTGGCCTATCCGCGCGGTAAGGTGCTGGGGGGATGCACGTCGGTCAACGGCATGATCTACATGCGGGGCCAGGCGGCGGACTACGATCACTGGCGGCAGCTGGGAAATACTGGCTGGGGTTGGGATGACGTGCTGCCCTATTTCCTGAAATCCGAGGATCACCATGCCGGGCGGACCGACATGCATGGGCATGGCGGTGAATGGAAGGTCTCGAAACAGCGTTTGGAATGGGACATCCTTAGAGCCGTGCAGGAAGGCGCCAAGGAGTTCGGCATTCTGCCGCGCGCCGATTTCAACGATGGCAATAACGAAGGTACGGGTTTTTTCGAGGTCAATCAGCGTAAAGGTGTGCGTTGGAACACGACCAAAGGCTTTCTGCGCCCGGCGATGAAACGCCCCAACCTGCGTGTTTTAACCCACGCCGAGACCGAGACGCTGTTGTTCGACGGCAAACAGGTAACGGGCGTGCGCTATCAGCACAAAGGCGAGCGATGCGAAGCTTTTGCCCAGGCCGAGGTGTTGCTGGCGGCCGGAGCGGTCAACTCGCCCAAGATTCTGGAATTGTCGGGTGTCGGGCGAGGCGATGTTCTGGCTGATCACGGAATCGCTCTGCACCACGAAAGCCAAGGTGTCGGCGAGAACCTGCAGGACCATTTGCAGATCCGGACGGTGTTCAAAGTCCAGAACGCAAAAACTCTGAACACGATGGCGAATTCCCTGGTTGGAAAGGCGAAGATCGCTCTTCAATACGGTCTGACGCAATCCGGGCCGATGTCGATGGCTCCCAGCCAGTTCGGCATGTTCACCAAATCCAACCAGGATCTGGCCACGCCAGATCTGGAATACCACGTGCAGCCCCTGTCCACGGACAAGCTGGGCGACCCGTTGCACCCGTTCCCGGCGATCACCGTATCGGTCTGCAACCTGCGCCCTGAAAGCACGGGCACCTGCCATATTCAGGCGGCGGATACCAAGGCGCAGCCTGACATTCGCCTGAACTACCTGTCGACCGATAATGACAAACAGGTCGCCGTGAAATCCGTGCGGCAGGCGCGGATGATTATGACGGCGAACGCTCTGAAACCCTATCAGCCGCAAGAAATCCTGCCCGGTCCGGTGATGGAGTCCGAAGACGACTTGGTGAAAGGCGTCGGGGATATCGCCACCACGATTTTCCACCCCGTCGGCACCTGCAAGATGGGGTCGGACGCCTCAGCCGTGGTGGGCGCGGATCTCAGGGTGCATGGGCTGAAGGGATTGCGGGTGGTCGACGCGTCGATCATGCCGAAAATCGTTTCGGGAAACACCGCGTCACCTGTTGTGATGATCGCGGAAAAGGCGGCGGATATGATCCGCAAGGGAGTCTGACAAGTGTCGGAAGTCGTGATCATCGCGCGGATCGTGCCGGAAGACGGCCAGTGGGAATTGTTGCGCGCTGCCATAGATGATCTGGCCGCTGCCAGCCGCGAAGAGGCGGGAAACAAAGGCTATGACGTGTTTGTTCCAGCCAGCCGACCGGCTGAGTTTCTGATCCATGAAATCTGGTCAGATGCCGAGGCGATTGCCAATCACGGGCGCATGCCGCACATGGCCAGGTTCAAAGAAATCGTAAAGGGAAAGGCCCAGATTTCGGTTCAAAAACTGGCCAAAACCTAAGGGCCAAGGGATTCGTTTTTCTGATTTTTTGCTGAGTTTCCGCAATATTATTTTCTCTGTCATAGTTCTGGTGACAGAGGGGCAATTCGCATGTGGAGTATGCAAGACATGGGTGTAAAAAATATACAATAAAAACAACAATATACGCGAAAAATATACTGGCCGATCTCACGGAACATCTTAACCGCAGAACCGCCAAAAACGTTGACTGTGCACCTCAGAATGATAATAATAACAATCACTGCAATATATTTCAGTTTCAATTCCTGAGGAGGGGCATTGGCTGAGATCGCGGCTCCGGAGCGCTCTGTCCCGGATCGACCGCACTCTGGAGAAAACAAAAGGGAAGAGAAGAAAATGCAGCGGAGGAATGTATTCAAGGCCGGCCTGCTGGCAACAACACTAACGCTTGTTGGAGGCGCCGGAGCTTTTGCCGATGATAGCAAGCGGATCGCGTTCTTTGTATCTGACTTGTCGAACGTGTTTCACCAGTCTCAGGCCGCCGAGGCCGAGCGTTACGCAAAAGAAAAGTACGGCGCTGAGGTGGTGGTGTTTGATGGCCGGGCGGATTCAGCCATCATGACTCAGAACGTTGACCAAATTGCAGCAGGTGGATTCGATGCTGCCACACTGCACATCTGGGATGCCGAGGCCGCCACACCCGGTGTCGAGGATGCTTTGGCAGATGATATCGTCATGACCTCGTTCTTCAGCCCGATCACGGATACCGGCATTCCGACCGCGCGCAGCGATGAAGCCGCAGTGTCGTTCGAGATGGGCGCGCAAATGGCCAAGGCCTGGAAAGAGGCACATCCCGATAAACCTATCGTCATGGTGCAACTGGGTTGGCCAAACCATACCGAAGTCAACTCGGGCCGGACCGCGCCATTTGCCGAAGGTGTCCTGTCGGTTGATCCCGACGCCGAAAATCTGGGCGCGCTGGATTCCAGCAAGGGCCAGGAAGCAGCCAAGCAGATCATCGTCGACCTGCTGACACAGCGCCCCGAAGTGAACCTGATCTATTCCGAAGCATCGAACCTTACCGTGGGAACGATGGCCGGGCTCGCGCAGTTGGGGCGCGGCAAGTTCGACAATGGCAAGCCGTTGACCGAGATTGTGGCCAGTGTCGACTTTGACTCGGTCGAGTTCGAACAGGTTTATGATCCTGCTTCCAGCCTAAAAGTTTCGATGGGTCTGCCGCCTGTGGAAACCGCGCAGGGCCGGATTGACCTGATCATGGATGTGCTGGACGGTAAGATCGAACGGACCTCGGACACGGCGGAAGAGTTTTTCTACAAGGCCTACACTGTTTCCTACTGGTCCATGCCGAAGGAAGAGGCCGAGCAGTGGCTGAAGGACCAGTTCGGTGGCTGATGGACGTTGACTGAATCAGGCTTTGGCAAACAGGTCCGTTGGTCGACAACGGGCCTGATCTGCCCAGCCGGTTCTTTCAATGCTGCCTGCTCCAACACCTCGAACTCGCTCGGGGTTCCGGCGCTGGTGGCAACGCATCCAAACTCAGATAAGCTTGATCCAGGGACGCGGCCCTTTGCGCCGGTCGGAGGCTTGCGGATTAAAAGGGGATGATCGTGCAGATTGCTTTTGCCGAAAAAGCGCTGTCCGTCAGGGATTTGACCAAGGACTACCCCGGCGTGAGGGCCGTGGACACCGTGTCATTCGACATTGATCGCAACACGGTGCATTGCCTGGTCGGAGAGAACGGTGCCGGAAAATCGACCATCGTGAAGATGTTGACCGGGGCACTGGCCCCGACCAGCGGAACGATGGCCATCCAGGGCCAGGCCTATGAGCCAAACAGCACCCAGGATGCCCGTGAAAGCGGTGTAGGGACGCTGTTTCAGGAATTTCATGTGGTTGATCAACTGACCGTCGAGGAAAACCTGACACTGGGGATGGAAGCCAGTCGCTTTGGTTTTCTGGTCAAGTCAGACCTTGAAGACCGCGTGATCAAAACTCTAGCAGCGATTGAGCCGACAATTGACCCCAAAGCGCGTGTGTCCTCGCTGAGCGTCGCGCAGAAACAAATCGTCGAGATCGCCCGTGCCGCGTCCTCGGGTGCGAGCATCATCATCATGGACGAACCGACCGCAGCGCTGTCGGAGCGTGAAGTGGAGCGCCTGTTCGGCGTGATCAGGCGGCTGCGGGATTCCGATGTGACGGTCATCTATATCTCGCACAAGCTGGATGAGATCTTTGAACTGGGTGACAATGTCACCGTTATGCGCGATGGCAAACACATTGCCACCAAACCACTGACCGAAGTAAACGGCCGCCCTGAACTGATCGAGATGATGGTGGGACGCGCGATCACGCATGATTATGAGCCGCGCGGCGAGATTGCGGATAGTCCGGTGCTGACAGTCAAAGGTTTGAGCAATCACCTGCTGAAAGACGTGTCTTTTCATGTAAATGAGGGAGAGATCGTTGGCTTTTACGGTCTGGTCGGTGCAGGCAAGACCGAGGTCGCCCGGGCGATATATGGGGCTGACAAGGCCGAAGGGCAGATAGATTTCAAGAACCGCAAACGCGCGGCCTCGCCCAAGGAAGCCATCGCGGCAGGGATCGCCCTGGTTCCCGAGGAACGGCGCACGCAGGGCCTGTTCACCGAACTTACGATCCGTCGCAATATCCCGATCATGAACATCCGCAAGCTGGCCCGGTTCGGCATCTTTCAGGATGAGCGCGAAAAAGAAGTCGCTCGCGAGTATGTCGGCAAGTTGGGGATCGCAACGAATTCCATCGAGAAATACGCCGAGAAATTATCGGGCGGAAACCAGCAAAAGGTTGTTCTGTCCAAATGCCTGTTCGCTGATGCGGATCTGTTGTTGCTGGATGAACCCACCCGCGGCGTCGACGTGGGCGCAAAATCCGAAATCTACGATCTGATCCGCGGCCTGGCGAACAACGGCCGCGCGATCTGCATCTTTTCGTCAGAACTGGAAGAGGTGCTGGGCATCTGCGACCGGGTCTTTCTGATGTATGATGGCCGCATCGAGGCCGAGATCAAAAACGGGGCAGAGGTCGACATTCCGTGTATCCTGAATGTCGTTACCGGTGGGGGCGGTGAAAACTCATGACCGATCAGGCAATTCAGGGCCGAAGGCTGGCTGAGCGGGACAACAGTCTGAGTGACGAGATGTTCATCACCTCTCTGGTAGCGGGGGCCGCCATGGCACTTTTCGCGCTCGCCTCCGTTTTGGTGCCCAACTTCTTCCAGTTTCAGAACGTCGTGAATCTGGTGACCAATAACTGGGCAGTGATTTCGCTGGGCGTTGGGGTCACGTTCTTGCTGGTTTCGGGAAACTTCGACCTGTCGGCGGGCGGTATCGTGGCGTTGTCGGGCGTATTGGCGGTGTGGTTCGCGCAGTCTACGGATGGGGCGAATGCACTTTCTTCAGGCTGGGGGATGCCGACGTCGCTGGCGATGTTCTGCGCGCTGATCGGGGCCATGCTGATCGGAGCCATCAACGCTGTCTTCGTGGTTGTTCTGCGGGTGCCGTCGATCATCGTCACGTTGGGCACCATGATGCTGGCGCGCGGAATTGCGCAGGTAATCACCCAAGGCTCGCAACGCAACACCAACCTGCCCTCGGATTTCGGAACGTTGGGGAACATGACCATGTTCGGCACCTCGATCAAACTGCCGGTGGTGCTGATGGCGATTCTGATCCTCGTGGCCGTTTTTGTTGAGCGTAAGACGGTGTTCGGACGGCTGACCTATCTGATCGGCGCGAACCCGGTGGCCTCACGTTTGTCTGGCGTCGACAACGCGCGGCATGTGGTGAAGCTCTACCTGTTCAGCGCCTTTGTTGCCGGGGCCGTGGGGATTCTGCTGGCATCCGAGTTCAAATCGGGCTTTTCCAACCGCGGCACACTGATGGAATTCGACGCGCTGGTCATCTCTCTGCTGGGCGGGGTTGCGATTGCCGGCGGGTTTGGGTCGATCATCGGCATGTTCTTTGGGGCGATCGTTCTGGCCACCGTGACCTCGGCCGCGACGGGTTTGGTGCTGTCACCCGACTGGCAGTTCACCCTCAAGGCCATCGCGGTGTTTATCGCAATCATGGCCCAGACATGGGCTTTGGCGCGGAGGCACGCGTGATGACCGACCTTACCCAACACCCCAAGGCCGGAGACCGTGTGAAACGGTTCCTGAAAGACTACTACATCTATCTGGTCCTCATCCTCGTCGTCGTGCTGCTGAGCACCGCCAACCTGGACAAGTTCCCGCTGTTCGAGCGCGGCAACTTCCTGAGCGAGCGAAATATCATCAACATCCTGCGTATCTCGGCCCCGATCCTGACACTGGCAGGAGCTTTCACGCTGCTGATGATCTCGGGTTATATCGACCTGTCCGTGGGCAGCGCCATGAGCCTGAGCGCGGTCGTCTACGCCCTTCTGGCCATCAACGGGGTGCCCTTCCTGCCCGCTTTTCTTGCAACGGTTCTGGTGGGGGTTCTGTTGGGCGCGATCAACGGATTTCTGGTGATCCGGCTGAAGATCACACCGGTCATTGCAACGCTGATCACACTGAGCCTCTATAAGGGCATTGCGCTGCTGCTGGTCGAAGATGGCATCTCGGCCATCAAATCCGGCGGCGGACTGAAAATGCCGAGTTGGTTCAACGACTACGGGCGCGATGGCGTCCTGTTTGGCCTGCCCTGGGCCTTCTGGGTGGCCGTTCTGGTGACGATTGCGATGATCATTGCGCAGGATCGGATGAAGCTGGGCAAATACGCGGCGGCAACTGGAGGCAACCCAACGGCGGCGAAACTCTCGGGCATCAATACGGCTCGCACGGTGATCATCCTTTACGTGCTGGTCGGCATCTGCGCTGCGCTGGCCGGGATTGCCCGGTCCAGCTTTATGTCGCTGGGTGATCCGCTGTCAGGCGACGGCATGGAATTAACCGCTATACTTGTGGTTCTGTTGGGTGGTACAGCCTTCAGCGGCGGTGAGGGGCGTGTTTTGAAATCCTTCATCGGCGCGTTGATCATCATGTCCCTGACAGTTGGCATGTTGACACTTGTGCCCGCCTATTTCCAAACTCTGGTCGTGGGCACCGTGTTGTTGCTGGCGGCCGCGTCGAACCATTTGGTGAGCAGAAAGGACAACGAGAGTTGAACGCCAGCGGACCCGATCCCGATACCCTGCGCCTGATTGCCCGCGTCCTGACCTTGCATTTTCAGGAAGGTCAGCTGCAAGCCGAGATTGCGAAGAACCTTCGGCTATCGACCGCCAAGGTGAACCGACTCATCAAGCAAGGCCGCGAGATGGGTATGGTCGAATTTCGGATCCACAGCCCATTCCAACGGTTGTTTGATCTGGAAAACCAACTGAAGCAGCGATGGTCCGGTGTCGAATTTCTGGTCGTCGATACGGTCACCGAGAATGCGGGCACCACACTGGATCTGGTCGGCAAGGCTGCGGCCCAATACTTTCAGGAAATCGTGCAAGAAGACGACGTCATCGCAATCTCGGGCGGCAAGGCGCTGAGCGTCGTGGCCAACCACCTGCGGCCCAAGAGGTCCACATCAAACAGGGTCATTCCAATGACCGGCGGCGTTCAGGGGCAACACTATACGGATGTAAACCATATTGCGACGCGCATTGCGGACGGGCTTGGCGGTTTGGCTACCCTCATACACATCCCCCTGCACGCCGATACCCAAGAAGAGCGTGACATGCTTATGTCGGTCCGAGCGGTACGGGATGTGCTGAATCACGCGCGAAACGCAAATGTCTCGCTTTTGGGATTGGGCGCCGTGACCGGAGAGGATGCAACCTACTACCAAGCTCACCCCCTGTCAGAAGAGGACAGGATTCAGCTGTATGACAGCGGCGTCAGGGCCGAGCTGCTGGGGCATCTGGTCAATTCCGCAGGTGAGCTATGCAGCAGTGAACTAAATTCCAGACTGGTCAGCCTGCCGCTTTCAGATGCCAAGTTGGTTCCCATCCGTATTGGCGTGGCAAGTGGAAAAGAAAAGGTTGAGCCGATCCTGGCGGCATTGAATGGCGAACACGTCAATACCTTGGTGGTTGATGACATAACCGCTCAGTCAGTATTGGATAGTTCAGCGAAGGAATAATGTTTCTGCTTCGGGCGGAATCAGCTTGTCTATCGTCAAAAGAACTGCCCTTTTTGGCGGTTCGTTTTCGTTCCGGAAGCGCTGAGGTTCCTTCAAGTCATAAACGCCCATTCCGCCGCATTTCTTCTTCCAGCGATAACAGGTTTGCTCCACAATACTGTTTGGCCGGATCGCTTCCAGACGAGACATTCCTTAACCATCAGAAACTCAACTGTTGCTGTTGGTGACTGAAAATACGGCTGAGACGGACGCAACCAGCCGCCGTAATTCGAACCTCGCATCACACCGCCGATGCGGTCGATGTCCCCCTGAGCCCGAGCCGACCTTCTTGAGCCGGAAAGCTGCTAGCCTTCGGTAAGAGGACGCTCCATGAAATAGACATACGGCTGCCATTCGCTAGGAAATCCCTCGGAATGTGGTGCGTCCACGAAGCCGGCAGCTTCATACATTGATCGGGCGTGCGTGAGAAACTTCGCTGAAGAAAAGCGCACACGTTGATATCCGTCTTTGATCAATTGCTCGAACATGTGGCTCAATAGCTGGCGACCAATTCCAAAGCCACGACCATTGTCGTTCACGAACATGCGGTTAAACTCGGCAACTCCGGGACGCGCCTCGTTGTACATCACGCATCCAACCGGCTTGTCATCGAGCAACGCGAGAAGGATACCTCCTCGTGGTCTCGCATGTAGTGACGGGAGATTGCAAAGAATTGCCTGAAACCGGTCCGGGTCCATCGGGTTTCCTTCGGTTGGCCAGTCGGCTGGGTAGTTTTTCCAATGCCAGTCCAACCACTGTCGGCACAAGTCGCGGACTTGTTCGAATTCGGCCTCACTCGATGCCATTCGTATCAAGACTTCCATTGTTTCAGCCTGCCCACTTCAATCTGTTGGAACACGGTCAATATGATTCAGGCGTTCTCGCAAAGATCCCCTGCATCGATCAGGAGTAGGGGTTTCTGGCCGAGCGGTCTGCGGACAGGCTCTGCTGATCCCTTCGCACCAGAAGCTCAATGGCGTCAGCAAGATGTTCCTTGTCGATATGGTGATCTCCGCGAGCCACCCGGATGCGGTGCGCTTCTATCATAACGTCGGCGTGCCGGCAGCCTTCGGGTGGCTCAAAGCGGTACGAGGCCAATTCGATCCGCAGCCCGAGCGGATCACGAAAGTAAATCGAATCCATGAATCCGCGATCGACAGGACCGGTATGCACGACGCCGCGCGCATCAAGCCTTGCTGGGACCTGCCAGAATGTCGCTTGGCTGACTTTCAGGGCAAGGTGGTGCAGTGACCCGGTGTTTTCGGGAACAACGGTTGGGTCAGGCTTGCGGTCCTCATTTGTGAAGACAGTAATCAATCGACCGTCACCGGGATCGAAGTAAAGATGCCCTTCGTTCGGATTGTCGAGGTTCGGTTGATCGAAGACAAACGGCATACCCAATACACCTTCCCAAAAGTCGATCGAGGTTTGCCGATCCGCTCCGACAAGTGTGATATGGTGAACTCCCTGGGTTTGGATTTTTCGCAGTTCGTCGCTCTTTTCCATTTCCGTTACCACCCTGTTTTGTCTCTAGGTAGCACAGATCGGCAAAACGCGCGAACGAACCGTTGGCTTCGACTGCTTTGCGGACCATCTCACTTGGCGGATTGCCCTGGAAAAACTCAGCAATGTCCTCCGCAAAGCTAAGTCCGAGCCTATTTGCAGAGTTATGACTCGTTGACTTTCAACGCCGTTAGATGATGGTTGCCGCGAGGGCGATGGTGGAAATGTAGACTTTCGGTTGACTGCCGGATCGGGTCGCGACGCGTCGCGTGTTATTGAGCCAGCCGAACATGGTCAGGAAACTGTTGCGCCGAGTACATCGATGCTTGTCAAATTTCACGGCTTACTTGCCTTACTTTGGTCCAAGGATGAAGCTCTGTATCCCTTGGCCTTTCAACCCTTCTTGGAACCGGCCGGTTTAATGACCCCATTTACAAGTGGTCAGTCGATGTTGGGTGCGCTGTTCGGGAATGCCTTCGCGCAGACTTGTCCAGCGGACATGAACTGGTCGAGTGGGTGTTGCTTGCTTCTATAAAAGGTACGTTGATCATTGCGGTTTCCACTTCGCCGGTGAATCGCGCTGTTTTGCCCTTGGAATCATCGAAGGTCTTTCCACTCCAGACCCGCCTTTCACTGAAGTGAGGCATTCCATGAGGTGTGGGGAAGCAACTTTTAAGATCCACGATCTTGGCACCCGCCAGACAGAATAGATCAGACGGCTCCAATGCTGTTTTGAACCGTGGATCATGAGGTCAAACCGGAATCAACGGGTTCCGATTTTATGCCCCCCTTTGTCATACCGATTGACGCGTTACTATTATTTCTATATTTCATGAATTATGATAGAAAGAATCACAGAACAGTTGTCAATCCTGGGACACCCGCAGCGGATAACCGTTTTCCGCATGTTGATGCGGCGGTTTCCCGATACTGTGCCCGCAGGAGAGCTGGCAACCGAACTGGGCATCAAGCCCAGCACGATGTCCAACTACCTCAACGCTCTGCAGCGGTCGGGCCTGGTGTCACAAACGCGGTCCGGAACCTCTTTGCTCTATTCGGTTGAAATGACGAACGTGCAGCGCATGCTCGACTTTCTGATCGTCGATTGCTGCCGTGGCCGGCCGGATATCTGCATGCCCTTCACAAAAGGAGATGGTGCCAAGACCGAGCGCAAGTACAACGTATTGTTTCTGTGTGTCGGCAATTCCGCCCGCTCGATATTTGCGGAGTCGTTGCTGCGGTCCCTTGGACCGGATCGTTTCAATGTCTATTCCGCAGGAACCCAGCCCACCTCTGAACTGAATCCGTTCGCCGTTCAGGTTCTGAAGGATAAGGGACATGACGTTTCGTTCCTGCGTTCCAAACATATGTCCGAGTTTTTCGAGGCCGACGCCCCGGAAATGGATTTTGTCTTTACCGTCTGCAATCAGGCAGCCAACGAGGAATGCCCGGCCTGGGAGGGCCAGCCGATCAGCGGCCATTGGGGCATGGTCGACCCTGTCAAGGCGCAGGGTACCGACGCGGAAAAAGCGCTGGCCTTTCAGAACGCTTACGGCGCGCTCAAACGGCGCATCGAAACCTTTATATCGTTGCCGGTCGAAAGCCTCGACCGGATCGCATTGCAATCTGCTGTCGATGACATCGGCAGGAATGTCGCCGGGGACATGAAATGACGACATATGCTGTGAACGGCCTGGGCCGGATGGGAAAACTGGCGCTGAAGCCTTTGCTGGACAAGGGCGCCAGGATCGCCTGGATCAATGACGCAGTTGGCGACCCGGCGATGCATGCGCATCTGCTGGAGTTCGACACTGTGCACGGGCGCTGGGACGCAACATTTGCGCATGATGCGGACAGCGTCACGGTCAACGGGACGCGCCTGCCCTTCATCGGAACCAAAGACCTGAACGCCTTGCCACTGGACGGTGTCGATGTGGTGATCGACTGCACCGGCGTATTCAAAACCGAAGCCAAGCTGGCTCCGTATTTTGAGGCGGGCGTGAAGAAGGTCGTTGTTTCGGCCCCGGTCAAGGACGGCCCCACCGCCAATATCGTCATGGGCGTGAACGAAGACACCTATGACCCCGCCACGCATCACATCGTGACGGCGGCCTCCTGCACCACCAATTGTCTGGCGCCAGTTGTGAAGGTCATTCACGAAAACCTCGGCATCCGCCACGGTTCAATGACGACAATCCATGACGTGACCAACACACAGACCATTGTAGACCGCCCCGCCAAAGACCTGCGCCGCGCCCGGTCCGCGCTGAACTCGCTGATTCCGACCACCACCGGATCGGCCACGGCGATCACGCTGATCTATCCGAAACTGAAAGGGCGGTTGAATGGCCATGCAGTGCGGGTGCCGCTGCTGAACGCCTCGCTGACCGATTGCGTATTCGAAGTGGAACGTGAAACCACCGCCGAGGAGGTCAATGCATTCTTCAAATCTGCAGCCGAAGGTGAGCTGAAAGGTATTCTGGGTTATGAAACCCGGCCGCTGGTTTCGACCGACTACACCAATGACGAACGGTCTTCGATCATCGATGCGCCGTCGACCATGGTGGTGAACGGGACGCAGGTTAAGGTCTACGCGTGGTACGACAATGAAATGGGTTACGCACACCGTCTGGTGGACGTCGCAATGATGGTTGGAAACGCGCTGTGACCCAGCGGCCCGAAGGACTGTCGGCCTATATCGCGGTCACGGCGGCCTATTGGGCCTTTATGCTGACCGATGGAGCCTTGCGTATGCTGGTGTTGCTGCACTTTCATACCATGGGGTTCTCGCCGGTGCAGCTGGCATATCTGTTTGTCCTGTATGAAGTCGCCGGGATGGGCACGAACCTGGCGGCCGGCTGGATCGCGGCGCGGTTCGGGTTGGCATCAACGCTTTACGCGGGGCTTTGCTTGCAGGTCGCGGCGCTGCTTGCCCTGGCGCAGTTAGACCCTAACTGGGATATTTCGGCCAAAGTAGCCTTTGTGATGATCGTTCAGGGGGCGAGCGGGATCGCCAAGGATCTGGCCAAAATGTCTTCAAAATCCGCAGTGAAGCTGCTGGCGCCGGCCGAAGGCGACGGGCTGTTTCGTTGGGTCGCCATCCTCACCGGATCGAAGAATGCGGTGAAGGGGTTGGGTTTTCTGCTGGGGGCCGGGTTGCTGGCGACGCTGGGCTTTATGTGGGCCACGCTGGCCATGGCCATTGTGCTTGCAATCATTCTGATCGCAGTCTTCGTTCTGATGCCGCCCGGCCTGCCCAAAGGACGCAAAGGCGCAAAATTCTCTGAGGTCTTCTCGAAATCCGCCAATGTGAACTGGCTGTCGTTGGCACGCGTCTTTCTGTTCGGCGCGCGGGACGTCTGGTTTGTGGTCGGTATCCCGATCTATTTTTATGCCGTTTTGTCGGACGGAACTGACGAAGGCAACCGCGCCGCGTTCTTCATGATCGGAACCTTCATGGCTGTGTGGGTGATCCTGTACGGGGCAGTACAGGCCAGTGCGCCGAAAATCCTGCGCGCGGCAGAGCGCAGCGAGGGCGACCTGATCCAGGCCGCACGCAATTGGGCCGCGACCCTGTTCTGCGTTCCTGCGGCTCTAACGTTGGTGGTTCTGCTGTCCTCGGGTCCCGAGACATGGCTGACCGCGACGCTGGTTCTGGGCTTGCTGGCGTTCGGCGCGATCTTCGCCGTCAATTCCGCATTGCACTCCTACCTCATCCTGGCCTTCACCCATTCGGAGCGGGTCACGATGGATGTGGGGTTTTATTACATGGCCAACGCGACTGGCCGCCTGATCGGCACCGTCCTGTCCGGCCTCACCTATCAGGTCGGGGGCCTGCCGCTGGTTCTGGGAACGGCGGCGGTGATGGTCGCCGCTGCTGCTCTGACATCCGGCAAACTCACCGATTAGACCTCCGAGGCTCTCTCATGACTATTTTTGAACGCTACCTGTCCGTCTGGGTTGCCCTTGCCATGGTCGCAGGTGTCCTGATCGGCCTTGCCGCGCCCGGGCTGGTCGGGCTGATTGCCTCGGCCGAGGTGGCCAGTGTCAACCTTGTGGTGGCTGTGCTGATCTGGGCAATGGTTTATCCGATGATGGTCGGCGTCGATTTCGGCGCGGTGGCGGGCGTAGCACGCCAACCCCGCGGTCTGATCGTTACCCTGACGGTCAACTGGCTGATTAAACCCTTTACCATGGCGCTGCTGGCGGTCCTGTTCTTCGATTACGTTTTTGCCCCGTGGATCGAACCCGAGGATGCTGCCCAATACACAGCGGGGCTTATCCTGCTTGGCGCGGCGCCCTGCACGGCGATGGTGTTCGTCTGGTCTCAACTGACCCGGGGCGATGCGACCTATACGCTGGTTCAGGTGTCGGTAAATGACCTCATCATGGTCGTGGCTTTCGCGCCAATTGTTGCCTTTCTGCTGGGCGTAACGGACATCTCGGTGCCGTGGCAAACCCTGGTTCTGGCAACCGTGCTGTACGTGGTCCTGCCCCTGATCGCCGGGCTGATCACCCGTCGCAAACTGGGCTCGCAAGCGGCGATTGACGCCTTTTCAGCGCGTGTCAAGCCGTGGTCGGTCATGGGGCTGATCGCAACGGTCGTCATCCTTTTCGGCCTGCAGGGAGAGACGATCCTCTCGAAGCCGCTTGTCATCTTGCTGATCGCTGTGCCGATCCTCATTCAGAGCTATGGTATCTTCGCGCTCGCCTATGGCGCGGCCTATGCGCTGAAAGTTCCGCATCGCATCGCTGCACCCTGCGCCATGATCGGAACCTCGAATTTTTTCGAACTGGCGGTTGCCGTCGCCATCAGCCTGTTCGGCCTCAATTCCGGCGCCGCCTTGGCGACTGTGGTCGGGGTTCTGGTCGAAGTTCCGGTGATGCTGTCCCTGGTTGCTTTCGCCAACAGGACGCGCGTTTCGGTTCAACAGCGCGCAGAAAGCTGAAGTCGCAGTATTGAACGGGTGCGCAAAAAAAGCGCCGGATGACAAGTAATATAAGCAGGCCAGTCTTCGGACACAACGCGGTTGACCAAGTCGATGAAAGACAAGGTAATTCCTGAAAAACAGGTAATTCCTGGGTTCTCGGATACCGGGTTCAGAACCTGCGATTCAGCCCTACATCGTTTGGAGGTTCTGGACTTAACGATTTGTTCAGATATTTTTGAATCCGCAATCTTCAATTGCCATGAAAATGACAATTTGAAACTGAATTCAGCTTTGAAACGAATTTTCTTTGAGGTCCTCAGATGCTTACGTTCCCGCCGCAACCCCCGTCATCCTCTCCCCTCAGCGCAATTCAAGGTGACAGAGCTTACGGTGATGGCAACCCGGCGACCGTCACGACGATTACGTATCATTTTGGGGATTTCTACGATAAATTCGGCACTTCGTTTTGGACAGACGCATATAAGAACGAGTTCAAGCAGGCCCTTGCGGTCATAGAATCGGTCGCAAATATCCGATTCGTTGAAACAGCCAACGTCTTTGCCGCCGATCTTGTCGAGTATATCGCCCCGAGCAGTTTCTTTACTGGCCAGGGGTTTTCCCCCTATACGCTGGGATATCATTACTTCCCCAACTACGGCCCGTCTGAAGGTGCCTTCAACACCAACTGGTGGGCGGCCGGGCCGGGGGGCAACGGAACACCCGGGGCGTATTTTTTCACGACGATCCTGCATGAAATCGGTCATGCGCTTGGTCTTGGGCATCCGCATGACACGGGGTTGTCCACAACTGTCATGAGCGGGGTGACGTCGCCCTTCAATGACTACGGTACAAACAATCTGAATCAGGGCGTTTACACCGTCATGTCCTACAATGACGGCTGGACGCAAGTGAACGGCAATCTATCCCCATACGCGCAGTTTGGCGGATCGACCGGGTTGGGCGCGTTGGATATTGCGGCCCTGCAAGCTCTTTATGGTGCGAATACAACGCACAATTCCGGTAACACCGTTTATACTCTGCCATCAGCCAACGTCAGCGGGACAGGCTATCAGTCGATCTGGGACACAGGTGGCATCGATACGATCCAGAATCTCGGTAGCACAGGCGCGCTGATCGATCTGCGTGCAGCTACGATAGACTACTCAGCGACCGGTGGCGGGATTGTCTCCAACGTCGGTGGCGTTATGGGCGGTTTCACAATCGCTCAAGGCACCGTGATCGAAAACGCCACGGGCGGATGGGGCAACGATACGCTTATCGGGAACAGTGCGAACAATGTTCTGATTGGTACAGGCGGCAACAACACGATTATCGGCGGCGGCGGTAACGATGCGATTTTTGTTGCCCCCGGAACCGGAGCAGACACCGTTCAGGGCGGCGACGGCAATGATATGGCCATCGTCACCAGCAACAACGGCACGTTCTCAGGAGGGGCGGGTACCGATACCGTTCGATTTGTCAGCGCAACAAGCGGTTATCTGCTAATTCAGAACGGCAGCACCTACCAATTCAAAAGCGTCGCGAACGGAGCAACATTCTCTGTTTCGTCGGACGTGGAACAGTTTCAATTTTCGGATGGCGCGCAATCGTTTGACAGCGCCGGGGTTGTAGCGGCCATGGGTGTCGTGAACGTTGAAACGGTCGGCACGGTGCTTCAGCATGCAAATCAAGGGATATACGTACTGGACGGTGGATCGTCGAATGTCGCGCTGACTTACAACGGACAAGCGGTCGGCCAGAACACGCTGGGCGGCTGGCAGGCCATTCACGCCGAGGCCAGCGGTGGTGGCTATCGCGTACTTTGGCAGAACACAGACGGCAGTTACGCCGATTGGATCACCAACGGACAGGGGCATTTTCTCAATGGGTCGATAGTCAGCAACATCTACAGTCTTGAGATCGTATATGGGGCCGATATCAACGGTGATGGCACCACAGGACACGTGGCGATACCTATTGAGAGTAACGGGTCGACAACACTGTCCCTCTGGACCCAGGGCTCTTACCTTATCAACGGCAGTATCCCGGTAAAGCTGCAGGATGGCACCATTGTTGCGCCTGGCAGTCTGGCTGGATGGGATGCTGTTCAGGTCGAAGCGTCAGGTTTCGAGTATCGTTTGCTGTGGAAGAATAGCGACGGCAGTTATGCCGAATGGACCCTGAACAGCGCAGGTCAGTACAGCGGCGGCGGTGCCGTTGGCAACGTCGTTGATCTTGAGATCTTCTATGGGGCTGACATCAACGGTGATGGTACCACGGGGCACACGATAAACTCCATCGAAACCGCCGGATCGACGGATTTGGGGGCTTCGACACAAGGTATGTACATGATCAACGGGACCATTGCGGTTACATTGAACGGCGCAAATATCGGCCCCGGCAGTGTGAGCGGATGGAACGCCATTCATGTCGAAGCCTCTGGTGGCGGTTACAGGCTTTTGTGGAAAAACACCGATGGCAGCTATGCAGAATGGTATCTGGATGGTTCAGGTCAATATGCGGGCGGTGCCCTGGTTCCTGATGTTGTCGCCGTCGAAGTCTTTTATCAGTGGGATATCGATGGCAGCGGAACGGTCGGATTTGCCCAACCGAAACTGGCCCACCCCGATGCTCTGGAGCCTGTTGCAAACCAATTTGTCGCCGATCTGCTTCTGGCCGTCGATGAGGAAGATACGGACAATCTGGTCTTCGTCGCGGAACTGGAAGACGCCGAAGAAACGGAGCCCTTCTTCGAGACAGATGGCGAACTTGCCGCACGAAACATTTCGGAAACTCAGCCAGAGCACGGTGATAGCCTCGAACACCATTCGGAGGATGAGCTGGAAGTCTTTGACCCTCTGGAAGAAGATGCATTCCTGATCTGATCAGAGATCTGATTGCAAAACAAAAGAGAATGGCCGCCGTCAAACAGATGACTGCGGCCATTTTGCAGTAAGCGTAAAAAACCCGGGATCTGGCCTAAAAACCGCCCACTGAAATCAGGCGCGTTTTTCGCCGATTGTCGCGATACCCAGCACATCCAGTACTTTTGCTTCGATGTGCTCGGCATTCATTCCGGCCTCGGCATACATATCCGCCGGGTTGGCCTGATCGATGAACGTGTCAGGCAAAACCATCGAGCGATACCTGAGGCCGAGGTCGAACACCCCTTCGTCCGAAAGCAGTTGCGCAACGTGGCTGCCGAACCCGCCGACTGCGCCTTCTTCGATGGTTATCAGGGCCTCGTGATCCTCAGCCAGCGACAGGATCAGGTCCCGATCCAGCGGTTTGGCAAAGCGGGCATCGGCAATGGTCGGTGAAATGCCCTTGCCTGTCAGAGATTCCGCCGCCTTCTCTACCTCGGCCAGGCGCGTGCCAAATGACAGCAACGCCACGCGCGCGCCCTTCCGGATCATGCGTCCCTTGCCGATTTCCAGAATTTCACCGCGTTCCGGCAGTTCTACGCCAACACCTTCGCCACGGGGATAGCGGAACGCGATGGGGCCGTCATCATGGGCTGCGGCAGTCGCAACCATATGCATCAGTTCCGCCTCGTCAGCGGCGGCCATCACCACCATGCCCGGCAGATTGGCCAGATAAGCGATGTCAAACGAACCGGCATGTGTCGCGCCATCCGCGCCCACCAGCCCGGCACGATCGATTGCAAATCGCACCGGCAACCGCTGGATGGCAACATCATGCACAACCTGATCATACCCGCGCTGCAAAAAGGTCGAGTACATCGCGCAGAACGGCTTCATCCCACCGGCCGCCAGCGCAGCGGCGAAGGTTACGCCGTGCTGTTCGGCAATCGCCACGTCAAAACAACGGGAAGGATATCGTTCGGCAAACAGGTTCAGGCCCGTACCATCCGGCATTGCGGCTGTGACCGCAACGATCTTGTCGTCACGCGCGGCCTCTTCCACAAGCGTTTTGCCGAAAACCGAAGTGTAAGACGGCGCGTTGGATGGTGCCTTTTTCTGTTCGCCCGTCACCACGTCGAATTTCGCCGTCGCGTGCCCCCTGTCGCGGGCCTGTTCGGCCGGGGCGAAACCTTTGCCCTTCTTGGTCAACACATGGATCAGGATCGGCCCGGTTGCCCGCGCCTTGACGGTGCGCAGCACCGGCAGCAACTGGTCCATGTCATGCCCGTCGATCGGTCCCACATAGGAAAAGCCCAGTTCTTCGAACAGCGTGCCCCCTACGGCCATCCCCTTCAGCATCTCCTTGGCGCGCTTTGCGCCTTCACGGAACGGTTCCGGCAGCAGCGAGACCGCGCCTTTGGCGGCAGCTTTCAGATCATGGAAAGGTTCTTCGGCGTAAATTCGCGACAGATAGTTGGAGAGCGCACCAACCGGTGGCGCAATGCTCATCTCATTGTCGTTCAGAATGACGATCAGGCGTTTCTTCAGATGGCCGGCGTTGTTCATCGCCTCAAAGGCCATGCCCGCCGACATCGACCCGTCGCCGATCACGGCAATCGCGTCACCCAGACCTTCGGGTGTTACTCCGCCCAGATCGCGCGCCACGGCAAAGCCCAGCGCCGCACTGATCGATGTACTGGAATGCGCCGCGCCAAAGGGGTCATATGGGCTTTCGCTGCGCTTGGTGAACCCGCTCAGGCCATCTTTCTGGCGCAGGGTCCGGATTCGGTCGCGGCGTTCGGTCAAAATCTTGTGCGGATAGCACTGATGGCCGACGTCCCAGATGATCTTGTCGCGCGGTGTTTCGAAAACCGCATGCAACGCCGTGGTTAGTTCGACCACGCCCAATCCCGCACCCAGATGCCCGCCGGTGACGGAAACCGCCGAAATCGTCTCGGCCCGCAGCTCCTGCGCCACCTGATGCAACTGCGCGTCCGAGAACCGCCTGAGATCCGCAGGGCGGTTCACAAGGTCCAGCAGGGGCGTATTCGGGCGGTCAGACATTTGGCGCGTTCCTGGCTTAGCTGTCCCGGGCAATAACGAAGCGGGCGGCGTCCTTCAAGGTTTCTGCCTGCGGACCATACCCATCCAGCGCGGCACAGGCCTGATTTGCCAGGTCCACGGCACGAGCCTTGGCCGCGTCCAGACCCAGCAGCGAGACAAAGGTCGCCTTTCCGGCCGCCGCATCCTTTTGCAGGCGCTTACCGGCTTTTTCGGCGTCACCTTCTACATCCAAGATGTCATCAGCAATCTGGAAGGCAAGTCCAAGGGCACGGGCATATTGGCGCATCGGCTCTGGGTCGATCTGCGCCAGGCGCGCACCCGCACAGGCGGACCATTCGATCAGTGCGCCGGTTTTGCCCGCCTGCAGGCGCGTGATTTCATCCAGTGTCAGCGGCGTTTCCGCCGTTTCCGCCGCAATATCCAGCGCCTGACCCAGCACCATCCCCTGCGCCCCACTCGCCTTGGCCAATGTCACGGCCAGTTCCGCGCGCACCTCGGCGGTTCCGACCTCGGGTAGGGAGCACAACTCAAATGCCAGCGTCTGCAAGGCATCGCCGGTCAAAAGGGCAGTGCCTTCGTCCCATTTCACGTGCACTGTCGGGCGACCTCGGCGCATATCATCGTCGTCCATGCAGGGCAGATCGTCATGGACGAGTGAATAAGCATGCAACGCCTCGATCCCGGTTGCGGGCCAGATCGCCTGCGCGGCGTCAATTCCATGTAACCGTGCGCTTTCCAGTACCAGGAACCCGCGCAGGCGCTTTCCGCCCTCGGTGGCATAGGCCATCGCCCGGGTCACATCCAGATCGTCCAGCGCCCCCAGCACCAGATCGAACTGGTGCTGAATCCGCGCGGCATCCTGCGCCAGAATGTCCTGAAACATCTACAGACCTTCGACAGGGGTCGTCCCGGTCGGCTGCCCGTCGGCGTCCAGAGTGATCGCAGCCACCTTTTCCTCGGCCCGCTTCAGCTCGTCCTCGCAGCGCTTCTTCAGCTGCGCGCCACGCTCATACAGCGCGATGGATTGGTCCAGCGCCACGTCGCCGCGCTCCAGCTGGCCGACCACGGCCTCAAGCTCTTTCATCGCCTGTTCGAAAGTCATCTGCTCAACTGGGGTATCGGTCATCGTGCTGCCTTCATCAGTTCTTCCACATGGGCGCGTGTCGCCTCGGCCAGTGCGTTCAGATCATATCCGCCTTCCAGAGTCGAGACGATGCGGCCACCGCAAACCTCATCGGCGATCCTGCACAGTTCGGCCGTGATCCAGGCGAAGTCGGCGGTCGACCAGTTGAGATTGGCCAGGGGATCGTTTTGATGCGCGTCGAACCCGGCCGAGATAATGATCAGTTCCGGCTTGAATGCACGCAAACGCGGAAAGGCCTGCGTTTCGTAGACCCTGCGCATTTCAGGGCCGCCCGTACCGGGCGCCAGCGGAATATTCAGGATTGTCTCGAAGGCGCCGGTCTCATCCGGACGACCCGATCCGGGCCACAATGGCATCTGTTGGCTGGTGATCAGCAACGCGCGCCGCTCGTCCCAAAGCAATTCCTGCGTACCGTTGCCGTGATGTACATCAAAATCCACCACCGCCACCCGGCCAAGGCCATGATGGTCCAGCGCATGTTTGGCCGCCAGCGCAGCGTTGCCGAACAGGCAGAACCCCATGGCCGTGTCAGTTTCGGCATGATGCCCCGGGGGCCGGATGGCGCAGAAGGCGTTTCCGGCGTCTCCCTCCAAAACCATGTCCACGGCCCGAACAACCGCACCGGCGGCGCGATAGGCAGCGTCGATCGAACCCGGAGACAGAAACGTGTCCCCGTCAATCTGGGCAAACCCGTCGACGGGGCGCATTTTGCGCAGGTCGCTGATGTAGCTTTGCGGGTGTATGCGCAAAAGATCGTCATCCGCCGCCAAGGGCGCGGTCACCCGATTCAGGTCCAGGGGTTCAAGCGCATGCAGAATATGCTCCAGCCGTGCGACACGTTCGGGGTGCCCGTCGGGTGTTACATGCCCAAGGCAATCCGCGTGGGTCAAAAGGGCTGTTTTCATGGGGATCCCTTCTTCATCTGGCTACAAATACCCTCGCCGAAGGCTTCAAGTCGCCGCGCAGCGGCACTTCTTAGTCCGGCGCCAGCATGTACCCGGCCCCGCGCACCGTCTGAAGATAGCGCGGTTGTTTCGGGTCCTGTTCGATCTTGCGGCGCAGGCGGGTGATCTGCACATCCACCGCCCGCTCCTGTGCCTGGCCTTTGTCCCGGCCCAAATCCTCGACAAGTTTGGCGCGGCTGATCGGTTCACCCGGCTGGGCCGAAAAAATCTTCATCAACTGGCTTTCCGTCGCCGTCAGCCGTACCGGGTTCTCGCCCTGCCACATCTCTCCGCGCTCAATATCGTACCGAATGGGTCCAAGTTGCAAAATCTTGGCTGCGCTGTCCTGTGCAGGCGTGTCTGGCATCCGTCTCAGGATCGCATTGATCCGCAGCAGCAGTTCCTTGGGCTCAAAGGGTTTGGACAGGTAGTCGTCCGCGCCCGCTTCCAGCCCGGAAATCCGATGCTCGGTCTCACCCTTTGCCGTCAACAGCAGGATTGGTGTCGCATGAGTTTCGCGCAGGGACCGCGTCAGGCTGACGCCGTCCTCGCCGGGCATCATCACATCCAGAACGATCAGGTCAAAGTCCAGTCCGGACAGCACCCGCCGGGCGTGCGCCGCATCCCGGGCCGCTGTGACCAGAAATCCGTTACGCATCAGGAATTTCTTGAGGAGATCACGAATGCGCTCGTCATCATCGACGATCAGCAGATGGGCGTCCATTTCGCTCATGAAGTCGTATCCCGCAATTTCGTATATGCATGACGCATATCAGCATCCATCATCGCTTCAAGCACTTTGCGAAAGCCCGAGACCGCCTCGGGTCCGGCTTCCTTGTAAGCCGCGCGCATCCGAACGCGCTGCGCCTCGGACAGCGTCGCCTCCAGTGCCCTGCCATTCTCTGTCAGAAATAGGTGTCGTTCCCGTTTGTCCACTGTTCCGACCCGGCTTTCCACCAAACCGTCTTCGATCAAAGTGCGTAAGACCCTGTTCAGAGACTGTTTTGTCACCCCTAGTATGGCCAGCAGATTATTGACCGTTGTCCCCGGCGCGCGGTTGATGAAATGGATGGCCCTGTGATGCGCACGGCCATAGGCCATCTGCGCCAGAATGCGATCCGGATCGGCGGTAAAGCCGCGATACGCAAAGAACATCGCCTCGATCCCCTGCCGCAACTGCTCGTCAGTCAGAAACAGCAGGCTTTCTCCACCAAAGACCTGAGTCGGGCGGGTGTCGGACATATTGCGCCTCATTCGTTACTCGGGTTGACTTTATGTCAGTGATATTGACATTCCAAGTGCACACAGGAATCGATTCCCAGTTTTTGCGCAATTTCATGTCCATTTCAGGCAAAACTTGCGCAACAATCGGAAACAATTACCGGCTCAGGAGGTTCGCATGGCGGGATATGACGATCGTGACGGTGTCATCTGGTTGGATGGCAAACTTGTACCCTGGCGCGAGGCCAATGTGCATATTCTGACCCACGCAATGCATTATGCCTCGTCCGTATTCGAAGGCGAACGGGCGTATAACGGCAAAATTTTCAAAAGTCGCGAGCATTCGAAACGTCTGATCGCCTCGGCCGAGGCGCTGGATATGCCCATGCCTTATGACGTCGATCAAATCGAAGCCGCCAAGGAAGAGGCGCTGAAAGCCAGCGGTCTTCAGGATGCCTATGTACGCGCACTGGTCTGGCGCGGTTCGGGTGACGATATGGGTGTGGCTTCGGCCAGAAACCCGGTGCGGATGGCTGTCGCGGTCTGGCCCTGGGGCGCATATTATGGTGACGCCAAGATGCAGGGCGCCAAGCTGGACATCGCCGAATGGAAGCGGCCCAGCCCGGAAACCATACCGGTTCACGCCAAGGCGGCGGGCCTCTACATGATCTGCACGATCTCGAAACACAAAGCCGAAGCCAAAGGCTGCTCGGACGCCCTGTTCATGGATTGGCGTGGGTTTGTGGCCGAGGCAACCGGCGCCAACGTGTTCTTCGTCAAGGATGGCGAGGTCCACACTCCGTTGGCCGACTGCTTCCTGAACGGCATCACCCGCCAAACGGTCATTCAGATGCTGAAGGACAAAGGCATTACCGTGCACGAGCGCCGGATCAAACCGGAAGAGATGGCCGATTTCGAGCAATGCTGGCTGACCGGCACCGCTGCTGAGGTCACCCCGGTTGGGCAGATCGGCGACTATACGTTCGAAGTTGGCGATCTTACCCGCGAAATCGCGGCAGACTACGAAGCCCTCGTCCGCGCCTAATCCCGAGCCCGAGAACCATTGAAACCCTCGCTTTTGGCGGGGGTTTTTCTTTGCAGGTTGTCCGGATTTCCTTGCTGAACGTTCAGCCGGATGGACGATTGCGCAAGGATGTGTACAGTGCTGTCATGTTGGACCTGCTCAGCGATATCCTCACACGCCTGTCCCTGCGCGGGACGTTCTATTTCCGCACATCCTTTACGCCCCCCTTTGGAATTCAGGTTCCGGCCTTTGAAAACGTGGCTCGGTTCCATTTCGTGCAACGCGGGGAATTGAAGGTTCATGTGTCTTCAACCGGAGACACATTGCGCCTCAAACAAGGGGATCTGATCCTTGTTCCGCATGGGGCGGCCCATGCGTTGTTGTGCAACGAGGTCAGACCATTCGATGCGCTGCCACTGGAGCAGGTGCTGCAGCAGTCCGGCTATCAGGGTGACGGTGTTCTGGTCTATGGGGGCGAGGACAAGGATCGCGACACGCAGCTGATCTGCGGGCATTTCTCTTTCACCGCGCCACCGGGGCGACGCGGAACAGGACATATGCTGATTGATCGGCTGCCGCCCTATATTCTGATCGAAAATTACGGCGAAGAGGCGGGCGCCTGGATCGAGGCTACCCTGCGCATGATCGGGTCAGAAGTGAGCGGGGCCCGGATCGGGGGCGACCTGATCGCGCTGAAACTGTCCGAGGTCCTGTTTGCACAGGCAATCCGTGCCTATCTGGAACACCAAAGCCCCAGTAACGCCGCTCTGGCGGGATTTGCCGACCAGCGGGTTTCGCGCGCGCTTACCGCGTTTCACCGCGCCCCCGCACAGGAGTGGAGCGTGGAGACACTGGCCCGCGAGGCAGGAATGTCGCGCACGGCATTCGCACAGTTGTTTGCCGAGAAGATGGGAACGACACCCATGCAGTATCTGACCAACTGGCGCATGCAGATTGCCTGCCATGGCCTGACCGAAAGCCGCTGGAACGTCGCTGATGCCGCCGCCGAAGTGGGTTATGCCTCGGAGGCTGCGTTTTCCCGCGTTTTCAAAAAACAGATCGGCCTATCTCCCGCGGCCTATCGGGCGATGAACTAATACCTCGATCTGCTGAACGATCTGCAAAGAACTGCGAACGCCAAGAGCTAATACGTCCTGAATTGCACCCTTATCTTGGGGCTACTCCAAGCAAGGAAAGGAAACATCATGTCTCTTCGTTTCGTAACGCGCACCGTGCACGCCTATCTTGATTACCCGGTCGCCCTGGCCCTTATGATCCTGCCTTTTGTTCTGGGATTGGGTCAATCAAACCCGATCGCCTTGTGGCTGTCCGTCACAACGGGCGTCGCCGCATTTGTTTTGACCGTTCTGACCGATCATCACCTTGGGATATGGCGGGTCCTGCCCTACAAGCTCCATCTCACGGTGGACCTGATTGTCGGGATCACCTTTCTGCTGGCACCCAGCCTTTTTGGTTTCACCGGGCTGGACGCAGTCTTTTACTGGCTGAACGGTGCGGCCGTGGTTGTTGTCATTTCACTCAGCGCGCCCGAGCAAGGCGTCACCGCCTGAGTGCAAATTCAGACTTGAGTATTCCGACTAAAACAGTCAGATTATTAAGAAGCGCCGGATGCATCTGTTTCGGCATCAGGTTTCGGGGCGGTCTGCGAGCTTAGCGCAGCACAAGGTGACGGCACGCCACCGCCCCGAAAACGACTATGAGAGGTTTGGGATGTGTCGCCCGTTTGATGAACTCATGTCCAAACACGAGGCCGCGACCTCCTGCGGGTGTGGCTGCAATAAAGATTATGCCGCCTATCTCGATCAGAACGGGCCAATCAGTAAAGATACAGACACCCGAGTTTCCGAAGAAGAGTCAGCCCGTCTACGCGAGTCAGTGCGCCGTGTGTTTGAAGCCCGAGCCGCACGAAGCGGCCCGGTGAATGATTGACCAAACCGACCCGATATCAGAAATCGACGCCGCGCTGGGCTTTGATACCGGCCTGAAACGGGTGTTTTTCCACGTTCATTTCGGTGACCAGATCGGCATAATCCCGCAGCGCTTGAGGCGCGTCGCGACCTGTCAGAAAGACGCTGGTACGCCCTGACCGGTTCTTCAGCCCGTCGATCACCTGTTCGACCGAAAGGTACTCATAGCGCAATGCGATGTTGATCTCGTCCAGCACGACCAGATCATAATCTCCGCTGCTCATCAGCTTGCACGCTTTGTCGAAAGCAGCGTTTGCGGCGGCGATATCGCGTTCCTTGTCCTGTGTATCCCAGGTAAAACCTTCGCCCATGGTGTGCCATGTCACCAGATCGCGCTCTTCGAAAAAGCGCCGTTCACCGGTTTTCCATTTGCCCTTGATGAACTGTACGACGGCAACCTGCTGACCCCAGCCCAGCGCCCTGATCACGACACCAAATGCGGCCGAGGATTTGCCTTTGCCCTTGCCTGTGTTGATCAGAACCAGGCCGCGTTCGGGATCGACCGCCTCGGAAACCTTCTTACGGTGCTCAGCCTGCACCTTTTGCATCTTTTCCTTGTGATCCTGTGCGTCACTCATCGGGAAACCTCGTTGTTTGTCGCGCCCAAACTAGGGAAAGATGGCGAAAGGTAAAGTCACGCTTTGGGGTCCGTGACAGATCTGGCCTTGCCGCGCTCCAGCCCCAGCTGATGCTCGCGCCAGATCACCACCGCATTGCCGGCGATGACCAGAACTGCCCCAAGCAGAATGGCCAGCGTTGGCAGCTCATCGAACCAGACATAGCCGATGCCGATGGCAAACAACATGGTGGTATAGTCATATGGGGCCAGCATCGAGGCCTGTCCAAACCGGTACGAGGACGTCACCAGGATTTGCGCGACCCCCCCGGTCAGTCCCATCGCAATCAGTATCGCCAGCTGCTCCCATGTCGGCACAGCCCAGCCCCAGAATACCGTCAGCCCGGACAGGGCGGTCGCCGTAACCGAAAAGTAGAAAACGATCGCAGCCGGATGGTCGACCTGAACCAATTGCCGGATGTGAATCTGCACAAAGGCCCGCGCGATTGTTGCGCCCAGCACGCAAAGCGCACCAATTGTGGCTGCCAGTTCCAGTTCGGTGCTGCCAAGCCGCGGCCACAGCATGATCAGAACACCCAAAAGGCCCAGAACGACGGCACCAATACGGATCAAACGGATACGTTCGCCCAACATGACCGCTGCTAGAACGAGGGTGAAGATCGGGGTTGCGTAGCCAATGGCAGTCACTTCGGGCAGCGGCAGCAGGCTGAGCCCAGTGAAAGTCAAACCCATTGCGGTCGTGCCCAGAACACCGCGCCAGAAATGACCCATCGGCTTTTTGACCACGAAGCCCTGCGCCAGTTCCCCACGCGATATCAGCCAGATGATGATGACCGGAATGGCAAAGAGCGACCGGAAAAAAACCAGTTCACCCGGTGGAAAATCTTCTGACAATGCCTTGACCAGCGCCGACATCGAGGTGAACAGAAAAAGGGCGCTGAGTTTCAGCGCCACGGCCAGTACGGGTCGATGCGATGTTAAGGGTTTTGCCATCGGCGCGACCCTGCGCCTTTGCGGCGCAAAGATCAACGGCTGGAATCAGCGGTCTGTCCAGCTTGGCGGCAAGGTACTGCCGATCTCTTCCGCGAATTCTTCAAGAAAACGGATCATCCGGCCGATCCGCTGCTGCGCGATCTGTTTTCCGGTCTCGGTCAGCATGTCATTCGGCAGGCTGAGAAGCTTGACTTTCCAATGGTCGACCGAGAAGTGCAGGTCATCCAGAGGCCGGTGTTCTGCAAACGGGTCGGCCGGGTCATAAAGCGACCGCCCCAACGCGCCCGAAACAGAAAAGTTGCGGGCCACGCCGATCGCGCCCAACGCATCCAGCCGGTCGGCATCCCGCAGAATACGGGCCTCATCCGTTTCAGGCGTGATGTTGGCCGAAAAGCTGTGGGATTCAATTGCGTGCTGAATGGCGCGGATCTGATCCGGGCGATAGCCCAGTTCCCTCAGAACAGTCTCTGATTCCGTCGCGGACCGGCGCGAGGCCAGATGCCGGCAAGGGTCATCTTTTGGCAGGTTCACCAGATCATGCAGATAGCTTGCGGCCAGAAGCACGGCCATATCCGTTTCGCGATCCGCGATGGCCTGCGCATTCACCCAGACCCGGTCTAGGTGGGCCAGATCATGGGCAGGGTCGGTCTCCATCCGCTGCGCAACGATGCCGCGCAGGCGTGTCCGCAGATCAGCCGATCCGTCCACGGTTCTCTCCGATCTGGCCGCGGTGCAGCAGCAGGTGGTCTAGGATCACGCAAGCCATCATCGCCTCGCCTACCGGGACAGCGCGAATGCCGACGCAGGGGTCATGGCGGCCTTTGGTGATGATTTCGGTCTCTTCCCCGGATTTGGTGATCGTTTTGCGAGTGGTCAGGATGGACGAGGTCGGCTTGACCGCGAAACGGACCACAATGTCATGTCCGGTCGAGATACCGCCGAGAATACCGCCCGCGTGGTTCGAACTGAATTGCGGGCCGTTCTGGCCCATGAAGATCTCATCTGCATTGGCCTCTCCGGTCAGTTCCGCCGCGGCCATGCCCTCGCCGATCTCGACGCCCTTGACCGCATTGATCGACATCATCGCGGCGGCCAGATCAGTGTCTAACTTGGCATAAACCGGCGCACCAAGACCGGCAGGAACGCCGCGCGCCACCACTTCGACCACGGCACCAACCGAGTTTCCGGATTTGCGCAGATCGTCCAGAAAAGCCGCCCAACCCTCGGCCGCGTGCGCATCCGGGGTCCAAAACGGATTTTGTTCGATCTGGGACCAGTCGAAATTGTCGCGATTAATCTTGTGGGGTCCGATCTGCGTCATGTAACCGGTGATCTGAACATTGGGGGCAATCTGTTTGATCGCCTCACGCGCCAGACCTCCGGCCGCAACACGAGAGGCCGTTTCGCGGGCCGAACTGCGCCCACCACCGCGATAATCGCGGATGCCGTATTTCTGCCAGTAGGTGATATCGGCGTGGCCCGGGCGGAACTTGTCCATGATGTCGCCGTAATCTTTCGAGCGCTGATCGGTGTTTTCGATCATCAGCTGCACGGGGGTCCCGGTGGTCTGGCCTTCGAACACACCCGAGAGGATTTTCACCTGATCCGGTTCACGCCGCTGAGTGGTGAACTTGTTCTGCCCCGGTTTGCGCTTGTCCAGCCAGTGCTGGATCATTCCCTCGTCGATCGCGACGCCCGGCGGGCAGCCATCGACGGTCGCACCCAAAGCGGGTCCGTGGCTTTCACCCCAGGTGGTGACGCGGAAAAGATGGCCAAAGCTGTTCATCGACATGAGGCGTGCTCCTTTGCGCGATGTGATTAGCGGTCGCGGGGCCCGGCCTCAAGCGGATTTGCTGATTGGTCCGGGGGGCGCTGCCCGATGGGCAGCGCGTTTTGAGTATTTTTGAAAAGATGAAGTTCAGGCGACTTGCGCAATCTCTGCACGGGATTCGGTGATCTTGAGAGCGGCCTGTGCGGCTTCGCGCCCTTTTTTAACGAAATGCGCACGATAGATGGCGTTGTGGTGGTCGGTTTCCTGATACTGGTGCGGCGTGAGCGAGACCGAGAGGACGGGAACGCCCGTGTCCATTCCGGCGCGCATCAGCCCGTCGACCACGGCCTGTGCCACGAAATCATGCCGGTAGATGCCGCCATCCACGACAAAGGCGGCGCAGGCAACAGCGGCGTAGCGCCCGGTTTGGGCCAGATCGCGGGCCAGCAGAGGCATCTCGAACGCGCCCGGCACGTCGAAAACATCGACCTGATCGGCAGGGATCAGTTCCAGAAACCCGTCGAGCGCCCGGTCAACGATGTCCGAATGCCAGTTGGCTTTGACGAATGCATAGCGGGTGTGTGTCATCAAGATCTCCTTTCGGTTTGGTTGCCAACTGGCTGTCACGAGAACCGGTTCCCACTTTTCGCTGCCAGCCCGGCATGACACGTCACCCAAGGCGATCACGAGCCGCCGCGCCGTTTGGCGGCGCGCCAGCACGTTCTCTTTCATCCGGACTGTAACCGTCGGCTCTGGCCTCTCACCAGATCTGCTGACACCCCGGTCGCCGGGGCCGCTCGCGGGCTTGCGGGTCGTGACCCGCATACCGCCGGTGGGGAATTCCGCCCCGCCCTGAGAACGCGCGGACCTTGCCAAGGTGCGGGCGGTTCTGCAAGAGATTTCGCAGGAGGATAGACATGCACCCGAACCCTGCCTTCCGCGCTGAAGACACTGCGCGCCATATCGCCTTTGCCCGAGAACGGGCGTTCGGGGTTCTGGCCCTTTCTACAGATCAGGCGCCGTTGCTCAGCCATGTGCCTTTCTTAATTAGCGAAGATGGGGCCGTTGCCGACCTGCATCTGGTGCGATCGAACCCGATTGTGCACGCACTGAAACAGCCGCGTGTTGCCCGGATCGCCGTGTCCGGGCCGGACGGGTACATCTCACCCGATTGGTACGGGGCCGAGGACCAGGTGCCGACATGGAACTATGTCGCCGTGCACCTGACAGGCCGGATCAGGGTACTGCCACATTCTGAATTGCGGGATTTGCTGGATCGCCAATCCGCTTTCTACGAAGAGCGCCTGCGGCCCAAGCCGCCCTGGACCGCCGGAAAGATGAACTCGGACGCGTTGGAGCGCATGATGCGGATGATTGTCCCGTGCAGACTGCAGGTGGGCGACATTCAGGGCACCTGGAAGCTGAATCAGAACAAAACCGACAAGATGCGGCATTCTGCGGCCGATTACGTTGAAGCGGATGGTTTTGGCAGCGAGACCGGATTGCTGGCCACATTGATGCGGGGAACATGACCAGCCGGATCGGTCATTCGCTGAAGGTCGCCAGATAGGCCGCGATATCGTCGGCGCCCTTTTTCAGCCTGACGCTCATATTCGGACGCGCGGTTTCGTCATTAAGGTACTCCCTGATAAAGCCAATCGGATCTTGGGAGTAGGCAGAAATGTTCTCTTCGGTCCAAACCAGCCCTTCCTCGCCCGCCCGTATCATGTCGTCGGTAAACATGCCAATTGGCAGACGCTCGCTGCCATAGCGATAATCATTTTCGGCTCCGGCAACGCGACCTACGACACCAAAGAGATTCGGACCGGTTATGCCGCCTTTGACCAAAACCTCGCCATCTTTGATGATTGCGTGGCAGGAAGAACAGCGGTTGTAGAGTTTTTCGCCTTTTTCCGGATCGCCGGCGGCAGTGGCCTGAGATGCAGCGGCCAGCGCCAGGGTCACGACGGTTGCAAAGAGCTTTGACATAGAGAACGTCCTGTTGCGGGTGAGGTTTCCCCCGCCCTTCCGGGATTCCCGTTAAAAGTGCAACCGAAAACAGTCACAACTAAGTTATTGAAAAATATGTATTTTCAACTCAAAATTTACGTGACGGTGGAGGCCCTTAAAGTGGAAATTTGTGCGGCGAAATCTGGTCAGGAGTATGCAGACCGGGGACCTTGTGGCACGTCCGGTGTCAGCATCAGGACAGGTTCCCCGTTTCGATATGTGACCCCGAATCACGTTGCGCCCGATCTGCGGTGATCGGCAAATTTCCCCGCTTAACCCCACCGCTATCTTGAAAAAATGCCCCTTCGTTGTGACATGAATGCCCAGATGCGGCGTAGTGCGCGCCTATGACCGCTGGACGAACCGTTTTCTCCCGGATAGATAGCCGCGATGAGACGCCGTATTTGATGCGGTGCTGATGCATGTTTGCCCGGTCCACCCGGGCGTCGGAATCGGAGAAAACCTCGTGTCCCACGCAGAAGACCACGAAGGCACCCGCAGAGATTTCCTCTACTACGTCGCTGGCGGCGCAGGTGTCGTTGCAACGGGGGCGGCCGTCTGGCCCCTGGTCAACCAAATGAACCCATCGGCAGACGTTCAGGCGCTGTCCTCGATCCGCGTGGATGTCAGCGGGGTTGAGCCGGGTACGCAGCTGACAGTCAAGTGGCTGGGCAAGCCCGTGTTCATCCGTCACCGCACCGGTGCCGAGATCCAGGAAGCGCAGGAGCAGGACGCCGAAGGCGTTGACGCACTGCCGGATCCGCTGGCCCGCAACTTCAACCTGAACGCTGATGCGCCGGCAACCGACGCCAACCGCGTTATGCCTTCGCCTGAAGGCGAAGCACCGGGCGCATGGATCGTTCAGATGGGCGTCTGCACCCATCTGGGTTGCGTGCCTTTGGGTGATGCCGGCGATTTTGGCGGCTGGTTCTGCCCCTGCCACGGTTCGCACTATGATCTTGCCGGTCGTATCCGCAAAGGCCCCGCGCCTGAAAACCTGCCCGTTCCGCCTGCGGAGTGGACGGATAACTCCACCATCAGACTCGGCTAAGGGAGACCCAGATGTCCGGAATTCCCCACGATCATTACGAGCCGAAGACAAACGGCGAAAAGTGGCTGAACAGCCGCCTTCCCATCGTCGGCCTGCTGTATGACACCCTCATGATCCCGACCCCCAAGAACCTGAACTGGTGGTGGATCTGGGGCATCGTTCTGGCGTTCTGCCTGGCGCTGCAAATCGTCACCGGCATCATCCTGGTGATGCACTATACTCCGCATGTCGATCTGGCCTTTGCCAGCGTCGAACACATCATGCGCAACGTGAATGGCGGCTACTTTATCCGCTATCTGCACATGAACGGCGCGTCGCTGTTCTTTGTTGCGGTCTATATTCACATGTTCCGCGGCCTGTTCTACGGCTCGTACAAAGCCCCGCGTGAGATCACGTGGATCATCGGTATGCTGATCTACCTGATGATGATGGGCACTGCCTTCATGGGCTACGTTCTGCCCTGGGGTCAGATGTCTTTCTGGGGTGCGACCGTGATCACCGGCCTGTTTGGCGCGATCCCGTTCGTTGGCGATGCGATCCAGACCTGGCTGCTGGGCGGACCCGCCGTGGACAACGCCACGCTGAACCGCTTCTTCTCGTTGCACTACCTGCTGCCATTCATCATCGCGGCGCTGGTCATCGTGCACATCTGGGCCTTCCACACCACCGGAAACAACAACCCCACGGGTGTTGAGGTGCGTCGTGGCTCGAAGGCCGAGGCCGAGAAAGACACGCTGCCGTTCTGGCCCTACTTCGTGATCAAGGACCTGTTTGCGCTGGCCGTGATCCTGGTAATCTTCTGGGCGATTGTCGGTTTCATGCCGAACTACCTGGGCCACCCGGACAACTACATCGAAGCCAACCCGCTGGTTACGCCTGCGCACATCGTTCCCGAATGGTACTTCCTGCCGTTCTACGCGATCCTGCGTGCGTTCACTGGTGAGGTCTGGGTTGTTCAGTTCGCCAGCTTCATCACCGGCGGTATCGTCGACGCCAAGTTCTTTGGTGTGATTGCGATGTTCGGTGCGATCCTGGCAATGGCTCTGGCACCCTGGCTGGACACGTCGACCGTGCGTTCGGGCAAGTACCGCCCGATGTTCAAATGGTGGTTCTACCTGCTGATCATCGACTTCTTCGCCCTGATGTGGCTGGGTGCGATGCCCGCGGAAGAGCCTTACGCAACCTTCTCGCTGATCGCGTCCGCCTACTGGTTCGCCTATTTCTTCGTGATCCTGCCGATCCTGGGTGTTATCGAAAAACCCGAGGCGCAGCCGGAAACCATCGAAGAAGACTTCAACGCGCATTATGGCAAGGCAGACGCCGACGCCACGCCGGCCGAGTAAGAAGAGGGACCGGAAACATGTTCAAGAAACTTGCAATCGGTGCCGCGTTTGCCATCGCCCTTACCCCTGCTGCGTCCCTCGCGGCAGGTGGCGGCGAGCAGCACATCGAAGACTTCGACTTCTCGTTCGAAGGCCCCTTTGGCACCTGGGATCAAAACCAGCTGCAGCGTGGTCTTCAGGTCTACACTGAAGTCTGTGCGGCCTGCCACGGCCTAAGATACGTACCCCTGCGCGACCTTGAGGCGCTGGGATATTCGGAAGAAGAAGTCATCGCCTATGCGGCTGGCAACTTTGAAGTGTTCGATCCCGAGCTTGACGATTTCCGTCCGGCGATCCCGACTGACCACTTCCCGGCCAATGACGGCGTTGGCGCACCGGACCTGAGCCTGATGGCCAAGGCCCGTGCCGGCTTCCACGGCCCTTATGGTCTGGGCATCAACCAGCTGTTCAAAGGCATGGGCGGCGCGGAATACATCGCCTCGCTGCTGGATGGCTATACCGGTAAGGAAAAGGAAGAGGCAGGTGCGGTTCTGTACGAAAACACCGCCTTCCCGGGTGGCTGGATTTCGATGGCACCGCCGCTGGCCGAAGATCAGGTGGAGTTCGCCGATGGCCACCCTGCCACCGTCGAAGCCATGTCCGAGGACATCGCCGCCTTCCTGATGTGGACCGCCGAGCCCAAGATGATGGACCGCAAGAATGCCGGTTTCGTTGGAGTTCTGTTCCTGTCGGTCCTGTCGGTCCTGCTGTATCTGGTCAACAAGCGCCTTTGGGCTCCCCACAAAGGCAAGAAGCTGCACTAAGCACTGACCCGCAAAGAACGAAGAAACCCCCCCGCCATTGGCAGCGGGGGTTTTTTGTTGTGGCCTGAGGGAAGGGGCCAGCCCCTTCTTGGCCTGCGGCCAATTCAACCCCGGGATATTTCTGGCCAGATGAAAAGCGGATCAGGCCGTCAGTTGGGTATCTGTGGTACCCCTAATGGTGGCTGTCACAATCTGGCCTTCGGTTTGCGGTGTGGAAAACGTCACTTCGGTGAACTGCTCGGTCCGGCCCATGTTCGGGTTCTCCATCAGGATGTGATGGGTACTGCCGATCTGGGCGGTCAGGTGTTTGGAGACCTGAACCGCTCCTGCCGCGCGTAAACGGGCGGCGCGGTCTTTGATGACATTGCCGTTGATCTGCTGCGGTATTCGGGCCGCAGGAGTGCCATCGCGTTTGGAATACGGGAAGACGTGCAGCCAGGTCAGGTCGCAATCTTTGACCAGCTTCAGCGAGTTCTCGAAATGCGCTTCGGATTCGGTTGGGAAACCCGCGATGATATCGGCGCCAAAGGTCATATCGGGGCGCAGTTTGCGGGCCTCTTCCGTGAAGCGAATTGCATCATCGCGCAGGTGGCGGCGCTTCATGCGCTTCAGGATCAGATCGTCGCCATGCTGCAACGACAGGTGCAGATGCGGCATCAGGCGCGGCTCGGTCGCGATCGCTTGCATCAGGTTTTCATCCACCTCGATGGAATCAATCGAACTTATCCGCAGGCGCGGCAGGTCCGGTACCAGCTTCAGAATGCGCATCACCAGATCACCCAGCTTGGGCTGCGCCGGCAGGTCTGCCCCCCACGAGGTCAGGTCTACACCCGTCAAGACAACTTCGTTGTACCCCCGCTCCACCAGCCGTTTGATCTGGTCGACCACAACGCCCGCCGGGACGCTACGCGAATTGCCACGGCCATAAGGGATGATGCAGAAAGTGCACCGATGGTCACAGCCATTCTGGACCTGCACATAAGCGCGCGAGCGCGTGCCGAACCCGTCGATCAGGTGCCCGGCGGTTTCGGTCACGGACATGATGTCGTCGACCTGCACGGATTCGGTCTCGCCGATGAAGTCGGCAGCCATGCTTTTCCATGTCGCGGGCTGCATTTTTTCGGTATTCCCGATCACCGCGTCGACCTCGTCCATACTGGCAAATGTCTCGGGCTCGGTCTGGGCCGCACAACCGGTGACAATCAGACGCGCATTGGGGTTTTCCCGCCGAAGCTTGCGGATTTCCTGCCGGGCCTTGCGCACCGCCTCGGCCGTGACAGCACATGTGTTCACGACAACAGCATCTGTCAGCCCCGCCTCCCGCGACAGTTCTTTCATCGCCTCGGTTTCATAGGCGTTCAGGCGGCAGCCCAGTGTGGTGAATTTGGGCGGGTTCATCCCAGCGACCCCAGGAATTCAGGCGTCAGCGTACCCGAGAAGACATGGCAGGTCGGCCCGGTCATCCAGACGCCATCCTTGCGCCAGTCGATCCAGATTGTTCCGCCGTCCAGTTCGATCTGAACCTTGCGCCCGGTCAGGCCCCGGCGCGCGGCTGAAACGGCCGTCGCGCAAGAAGAAGAGCCCGAAGCCAAAGTGATACCCACGCCACGCTCCCACACGCGCATACGCAGGTGATCCGGTCCGATGACCTGCACCACCTGTACATTGGTGCGTTCGGGGTAAAGGGGGTGATGCTCGTATCGCGCGCCGAACTCCGTCAGGGGAATCGCCTCGGCGTCCTCGACAAAAAAGGTGCAATGCGGGTTGCCCATACCGGTGGCGCTCGGGCTGCCCTCGATCGGCAGTTCCAGCGTATCGACATCTTCTGCGAGCGGGATCTCGTGCCAGTCCAACTGCGGAGGCCCCATGTTCACTGCAGTCAGCCCGTCGCCCACATCCCGCGCAACAAGCGTACCGCGTTCTGTTGTCAGGGTCAGGTTGGATTTTCCGGTCTCCTCCATCAGAAACCGGGCAATGCAGCGGGTGGCATTCCCGCAAGCCGCAGACGTCGACCCATCTGCATTGTAAAACACCAGATGCGCGTCTTCTTCGCCTTGCTGAATGACGGCAAGCTGGTCGAAACCCACACCCATCTGACGATGCCCGATTCCCCGCGCCAGGGCGGGCGTCATCTCCACCGACGCCGCACGTGCGTCGAGAATGACGAAGTCATTTCCCAGCCCGTGCATCTTCATGAATGGCAATCCGGTATCGAGTCTCAGCTGCATGGCGCGCATATAACCCTGCGCAGGACATGAATCCAGCCTGACAGGAAGATTCGTGAAAAAAGGGGTTGACCCCCCTGCGCCACCTGCCTAATTAGGCCGCCTATCGGGTCGCCTGAAACACTGATTTTTCAAGCGGAACGAGGTGCAAAAAAGGTCTTGAACCCAACCGGGAACTTGCCTTAAAGAGCGCCACGGATCGACGAGATCCAAAAAAGAGTGGGCCGTTAGCTCAGTTGGTAGAGCAACTGACTTTTAATCAGTGGGTCGCAGGTTCGAATCCTGCACGGCTCACCACTTTTTCAAAATCAGGCCTGCACGCAGATGGCTGAGGTGAAGTTGAAACCCGGTCGCTCCGCGTCGTGAAAGCCAGCTTCCGAAAGTTCACGCCTTTGGTCTTGATCAAGCCCTGTTTCCCAAACTCCGAACTCGTAGTGCCCAGCTTTCCTTTCGATTTGAACGGCATCCGAGCCATATAATCCGCCTCGAATTTGAATGCTGTGTGATACCGATCTTCTTCGATTGACCCTAAGTTTTTGTCATTATCCGGCGGGGGTGTGCCAGCACCTCTCTCAGAATTCAGCCATGATGACATCAGTTCAATTGGCATTTTCCCTCAGTAATGGCTCTCTGAATTTGTAAGAGTCCGCGTCAGACGGCTGTCACTGCGGGAATTCACATCTAAACATCTGAAGTTCATAGTTACTGTGACAGTGCGCTTCTGAAATTTTTCAAGATCGCCAATTATTCGTAAATTTGTTTACAAAATTTTGTTTCAAATCCAGTTATTTATTGTGAAATTTTCCACCCGCTTTCCATTATTGAAATGCACATAAGTGCGCTTTCGTCTGCTGGAAGAGGAGCCAGACGGCGAAAGAAAGGGAAATGGGAGGAATTAATGACCAACAAATCTATCACACGCCGCGGCGTGCTGAAGTCTGGTGCCGTTGCAGGTACCGGTCTGGCCCTGCCTACGATCTTCACGGCTTCGTCGGCTGCTGCTTTTACCAACGAACCGACGGGGTCATCCGTCACTTTGGGCTTCAATGTCCCACAAACCGGGCCTTATGCCGAGGAAGGCAATGACGAACTGCTGGCGCAACAGCTTGCGGTCGAGCATCTGAACGGTGAGGGTGATGGCGGCTGCCTGAACACCTTTACGTCCAAGGCGCTGAAAGGGAACGGCATCCTGGGCAAGAAGGTCGAGTTCGTCACAGGCGACACGCAGACCAAGTCAGACGCCGCACGCGCATCGGCAAAGTCGATGATCGAAAAAGACGGCGCGATCATGATTAACGGTGGTTCGTCCTCGGGCGTGGCCGTTGCCGTTCAGGGTCTGTGCCAGGAGGCAGGCGTGATTTTCATGGCGGGTCTGACCCACGCCAACGACACGACAGGCAAGGACAAGAAAGCCAACGGTTTCCGCCATTTTTTCAACGCATACATGTCGGGCGCAGCACTTGCCCCCGTGCTGGCAGCGGAAATGGGCAAGGAACGCCGCGCCTACCACCTGACGGCCGACTACAACTGGGGCTGGACCCAGGAAGAGTCGATCGTCGCATCGACCGAAGCCTTGGGATGGGAAACGGTCAACACGGTCAAGACACCACTCGCGTCAACGGACTTCTCGTCCTACATCACGCCGGTTCTGAACTCGGGCGCAGACGTTCTGGTCCTGAACCACTACGGCGGCAACATGGTGAACTCGCTCACCAATGCGATCCAGTTCGGCTTGCTGGACAAGGTGGCCAACGGCAAGGACTTCAAGATCGTCGTGCCGCTGTACTCGGAACTGATGGCCGCCGGTGCGGGCGAGAACATCAAAGGCGTGCTGGGTTCGATGAACTGGAACTGGCAGCTGCAGGATGAGGGCACCAAGGCCTTCGTGAAGTCCTTTGGCGAAAAGTACGGCAAACCGCCGTCCAACTCGGCACAGACCTGCTATGCGCAGGTGCTGCTCTATGCGGATGCCTGCGAGCGTGCGGGTACCTTCAATCCGTGCGGTGTTGTTGAAGCTCTGGAAGACTTCGAGTTCGACGGTCTGGGCAACGGCCCAACCTGGTATCGCGGCGCCGACCATCAGTGCTTCAAGGACGTGCTGGTCGTTCGCGGCAACGAGAACCCGACCAACGCTTACGACACGCTGGAAATCGTCGAGATCACGCCGCGTGCTCAGGTCGAGTACGATCCGGAGCATCCGATGTTCGCCGGTGGCGCACTCGGAGAATGCAACCCGGGCGCGTAAGCCCCTGTGTTTGAGTCTGGCCGCCCCATCGGCGGCCAGACATTCGCGGCAGGGCTGATCCTGTCGCACCACACTCCACACTGACCAAGCCTGAGGTGGGCCAATGGACGCCATCCTACTGCAAATCCTGAACGGTCTGGACAAAGGCTCGGCCTATGCACTGATTGCCTTGGGACTGACCCTTATTTTCGGAACGCTGGGCGTTGTGAACTTTGCCCACGGGGCACTGTTCATGATCGGTGCGTTCTGTGCCGTAACCTTGCAAAAGCTCATGAACCTGAGCTTCGTGACCATCGACGAAACCCAAACCGACTTTCTGGGCAACCCGCTGAAGGTCGAAACACCCTATGTCGAGGCCTGGTTCGGTCCCGAGTTCGGCGCGACGATCATCGACTGGTCTGTTCCGCTGGCCATCCTGTTCGCGATCCCGATCATGCTGTTCGTCGGCTATGTGATGGAGCGCGGGCTGATCAAGCATTTCTACAAGCGCCCCCACGCGGACCAGATCCTTGTCACCTTTGGTTTGGCGATCGTGTTGCAGGAAATCGTGAAGTATTTCTTCGGCGCCAACCCGATCCAGACGCCGCCGCCCGACGCACTCAGCGGCTCTGTCGACCTTGGCACAATGATCGGCTTCGATCCCAACGCGATCATTTATCCGATCTGGCGCCTGGTTTACTTCGGATTTGCCGTCGCCATCATCGGTGCCGTCTTCTCGTTCCTGCAGTTCACGACCTTTGGCATGGTTGTCCGCGCCGGAATGGCCGACCGCGAGACGGTGGGCTTGCTGGGTATCAATATCGACCGCCGCTTTACCATCATGTTCGGCATCGCGGCCGCTGTGGCTGGCTTGGCCGGTGTAATGTACGGGCCGCTCAACCCGCCAAATTATCACATGGGGATGGACTTTCTGGTCCTCAGCTTTGTTGTGGTTGTTGTCGGCGGCATGGGTTCGCTGCCCGGAGCGGTGCTGGCTGGCTTCCTGCTGGGCGTTCTTGAAAGCTTTGCCTCAACGACCTGGGCCACCACAACAATCCCCGGAATCAACCAAATCATCATCTACCTTATTGCCATTATCGTGCTGCTGACACGCCCGCGCGGGTTGATGGGACGCAAAGGCGTGATGGAGGAATAATCGATGTTGGGACTGAACAAGAAAGACACCAGCCTTCTGATCATCGTCGGCCTTCTTACCCTGCTGGCCCCCTTCATCCTGAACCCGTTCCCGGAAGGCAGCGCCATGGCGCAGTTCAACGCGGGCTATCCGGACCTGATGCAGCGCTTTGTTATCTTTGGCATCTTTGCCATCGGGTTCAACATCCTGTTCGGTCTGACCGGATACCTGTCCTTCGGTCACGCGGCCTTTTTGGGCGTGGGGTCGTATTCGGCCGTGTGGATGTTCAAGCTGCTGAGTTACAACATCATCCCGGCCATAGCGCTCAGCGTAGTGGTGGCAGGGCTATTCTCGCTGCTGATCGGCTTTGTCAGCTTGCGCCGGTCCGGCATCTATTTCTCGATCCTGACGCTGGCCTTTGCACAGATGAGTTTTGCGCTGGCCTATTCGGTGCTGTCGAACCCCAAGTTCAACCTGACAAACGGGGAAACCGGTCTGCAGGTCTATGCCGACGATCCCCAAATTCTGCAGGGGGCCAACGCGCCGGATCTGCCACACTTGTTCGGCCTGCCGATGCGCGCGACCTACACGATGGATGTCGGCGCGTGGAGCTTTGACTTCAACGCGGGCTATTACCTGTGTGCAGTAATCATGATGGTTGTGTTTTATCTTTCGATCCGTATTTTCCGCTCGCCTTTCGGAATGATGCTGCGCGCGGTGAAATCGAACCAGCAACGGATGAACTATACCGGCCTGAACTCCAAACCTTACACCCTGGCGGCCTTTGTCATCTCGGGCATGTACGCTGGCCTGGCCGGTGGTCTGATGGCGGCAATGGATCCGCTGGCAGGGGCCGAGCGGATGCAGTGGACCGCCTCGGGCGAGGTTGTTCTGATGACCATTCTTGGCGGCACCGGCACCTTGATCGGTCCGGTTCTGGGCGCTGGATTCATCAAGTATTTCGAGAACATCTTCTCGAAGATCAACGACAACGTCCTGCACAGCTGGTTCGCCTTCCTTCCCGACGGGCTGGAGGACGCGGTGGTGTTCCTGATCCATCCGTTCATCGGCAAAGGCTGGCACCTTACGTTGGGCATCCTGTTCATGCTGGTGGTGATCTACCTGCCGGGTGGCCTTGTTGAAGGTGGTCAACGATTGCTGAACCGCTTGAAGCGCAAGAAATCGGGTACCGACGATGCGCCGTCGGGCAAAACGGAACCGGCGGAGTAAGGGGCGGACCATGGCAATACTAAGAGTCAAAGATGTCAGCAAACGCTTCGGTGGCCTCAAGGCGCTGACGGATGTGAACCTCAATGTCGAGGAGAACTCGGTTCACGCGATCATCGGACCAAACGGGGCGGGCAAGTCGACCCTGCTGAACTGTCTTGTGGGCAAACTGATGCCGGACACTGGTTCGGTGCTGTTCGACAACAACTCGGTTCTGGGGCTTGAACCCTTCCAGATCAACCAGATGGGCATCAGCCGCGTGTTTCAGACGCCGGAGATTTTTGGCGAACTGACGGTGATGGAAAACATGCTGATCCCGATCTTTGCAATGCGGGACGGCGCGTTCCGGATGCACGCCTATGAGACCATTGCCAACGAAAAGGCCATAGTCGAACAGGCCGAGGCGATGCTGGAAGAGATGAACATGGCCGACAAGCGCGAGATGCATGCTGCCGCACTGTCGCGTGGCGACAAACGGCGGTTGGAGATCGGCATGTGCCTCAGCCAGAATCCCCGACTGTTGCTCTTGGACGAACCGACGGCGGGCATGGCGCGGGCCGATACCAACAACACGATTGATCTGCTGAAGCAAATCAAGGACGAGCGCGACATCACCATCGCCATCATCGAACACGACATGCACGTGGTTTTCAGCCTGGCCGAGCGCATCACAGTGCTGGCGCAGGGCACGCCCCTTGTTGAAGACACTCCGGAAAATATCCGCGGAAACCCCAAGGTCCGCGAAGCCTATCTCGGCGAAGCTGCGTAAGGAAAAGCTATGAACGAGAAACCTGACTTTTCAAAAAACGCCAATTTGGCCAGCACTGCGCCTGCATTTCTCTCGGTGTGGGACATGCACTCCTACTACGGAGAAAGCTATATCGTGCAGGGCGTCAGCTTCAACGTGCACGAAGGCGAGATTCTTGCCCTGCTCGGGCGCAACGGTGCAGGAAAGACTTCGACACTCCGTTCCATTGCCAGAGTGGGCGAGCCGGAAGTGCGGCATGGCGAAATCTGGCTTGACCATCAACCGCTCCACAAAATGACAAGTTACGAAGCGGCGGCGGCTGGCCTTGGTCTGGTGCCGGAAGACAGAAGAATCATCCCAGGCCTGACTGTCGAGGAAAACCTGCAGCTTGCGCAGATTGCGCCGCCAATCGGCTGGTCACTGGACCGGCTTTACGAGTTGTTCCCACGACTGGGCGAGCGCCGGAAACAAGAGGGAATAACCTTGTCGGGCGGTGAACAGCAAATGTTGTCAATCGCCAGAGCCTTGGCCAGAGATATCAAGGTCCTGCTTCTGGACGAACCTTATGAAGGCTTGGCCCCTGTCATCGTCGACGAAATCGAAAAAACACTGATCCACGTCAAACAGCAGGGTATGACAACGATCATAGTCGAGCAAAACGCAGTTCGCGCTTTGGAATTGGCGGACCGTGCTATTATCCTGGATACGGGGACTATTGTTTTCGACGGCACCGCGAAAGAGGTGCTTGAAGACACTAATCTTCGTGAAGAGTATCTGGCGATCTAAGCTTGCTTCGAGTTCGAAGACTGGCGCCGTTTTCGGACTACGAGCTGGATTTCTCGAAAGCTCTCGATTCCGGGTCAGACTGATCAGGTTTCCTCGGCAGAGCGATACAAACGCGATAACAGCGATGGCAGAAATACTGGATTTCGGGGGCGCGTCACTGTCGGTTCACGCGCAAACCTGATCAGTTCAGGCGAAACTGAAACCTGTTTCGCGTTACGAAATCAGGGTCTGCTTTGAGCTTATTCTGATCACGATTTTGGTACGCGGACCGTCTGTTATGCGGGCGCAGCTGCAAATTTTGCGCACGCGCCTTGCTCAGCCAAGATCAACGCATTGACAGTTTTGAATAAGTTTTTTTCACTTGTTGAGCCCGCATCCTGGGCTTTTTGCAGAGCTACGGAAGGAAATTTTCAATGACAAGATTCAGCGTATTTACTTTGCTGGGCGCAACGACTTTGGCGCTTTCTGCGTGTGACGAGACCAGTGGCACAAGCGGGTCCACCGAAGTCACTCCCGCACAACAAGCCTGTTTGCGCGACGTGGCCGCCGCAACCAACAACACGCAAGTTGTTGTGCTTTCGTCCGAGTTCAGCGAGGCCGGAACCCTGGTAAAAGTTGGGGTCGGTCCGGATCAGGCACCATGGAATTGTATCGCTTACACTGATGGTGCAACGGCGGGTATTGAATCGCTCAGCGACGAAGGCGCGCTTTGATCTTTTGCGTGATTGTCGCAACTTCGAGGCTCGGTCTAGCCGCTTGAGACCGTGCTCTTGGCTTTCCAGCCCCGGAAAGACGAAGCGAGCGCTTTTTGCGGCCTCGCAGGTGCGACACGCTTCGCCGCTTGAACGCGCCAGGACAAACATTCTGCCAAACAGAAGGGAATTGTGATGTTTAAGAAGTTCTTTTGGGCGCTTGCATTTTTCCCAATGCCCGCGTTTTCCGACATCTCTGATGAGGCGAACGCTTGCATCGATGAGTTGATATCCCGCTTTGGCAATGTTGGCGGTGAGGTCCTTGGCCAGGAATTCAGCCAAGCCGCCATCATGGTCCGGCTTCGCGATGGCACCGGTGTCGAGTATGAGTGCATCGTTTGGTCCGGACCCGAAGTCGCCGATTTACGACGCGTGGGTGAAGGCACTGACACTGCCAATGATGGAGGCGGCGCATTTGATGGTGCCTCTGACACTGCGCCGACAGTTTCAGGGGATCAGATCGTCAAGTTTGATGCCGGCACAAGTGGCACGACCCTAAGCGCCACACTTCAGGCCGGCACGTCGGTGCGTTACGTTCTGGGGGCAAACGACGGTCAGTTTCTGAACGTGGACGTCGGATCACATGGTGGCGCTCTGGACTACAGGATCTTCAATCCCGACGGCACTTTGCTGCTGGATTTGATTTCTTCGGAGAAGCCGTATCAGGGTCAGCTATGGCAGTCGGGCGAACTTATCATTGAAGTTGTGAACGCGGGCGCACAACCGATTGCCTTTGACATCGGGATCGGCATCAACTGACGCCGGAACGACTTGGGCAATTTGACATACTATCAAAGGGCCGCTCCCCCCAAGCACAATGTTGAATCCGCCTGTTCTCGCCTGCGTCGGGACGAGATGTGGCTATCCCCAGAACGCCTTCTGCACCTCGGCCCGCCGATCCCCGGTTGGAGTTTGAACCTCAAGCACCGTCCCGGCGTCCCAGTGGCTGGCATCGACCATGCCAATTGCGACATTTGTTTCGAAATCAGGCGACCAGGCGGCGGACGTGACCTGCCCAACCCGCTTTCCGTCTTTGTACAGCGGCCAGGCCGACCGGGCCGGCGGCACCGGATCACCGGGGATAGAAATCGCGCGAATTTGCCGTGCCGGACCTGCGGCGGCCTCGCGCGATAGCGCGTCCCTGCCGATATGGTCGCTACCCTCTGACGGATTGCAGAATTTGCCCAATCCGCATTCCAATGGCGAGTTCTCCATTGTCATGTCGTTGCCATAGCTCAACAGGCCACCTTCGATCCGTTCGATCAGGTTCGGACAGCCGGGGCGCACATTCAGATCTTCGCCCGCCTCGAACAAGGCGTTCCACAGTGGCATCCCATAGGCACCATTTTCAACATAGATCTCGTAGCCGCCTTGTTTGGAATACCCGGACCGCGCCACCACAAAGGACGTGTCCTGAAAAGCCAGCCGCTTGTAGCGGAAAAAGCGGATGTCACGCACCTCGCCTCCAAAGACCCGCGCCATCAGGTCATCCGACTTTGGGCCCTGAACGGCCAGGGGTGAAACGTCGGGCTCGAACACCTGCACATCCATGCCCGCACCGACAGCCAGCCCCTTGACCCACAAAAGCAGGTCGCTGTCCGCAATGGAAATCCACCAGCGATCCTCGCTGTGCTTGATCGCCACCGGGTCGTTCAACATGCCGCCGTTCTCATCAACGATCGGCACGTAGTAGCACTGGTCTTCCTGCATTTTCTCCAGGTTGCGGGGGGTTAGCCGACGCATCAGCCGGCCAGCATCCGGACCGTTCAGCTCGATCTGCCGTTCACAGGACACATCCCAGACCTGAACATGAGATTTCAGGTGTCGGTAGTCGGCCTCGACGCTCTCAAACACCGTGGGCAACAGCATCCGGTTATAGACGGTGTAGGCGGTGACGCCCTTGTCTTCGACCCCTTCGGAAAAGGGCGTCTGGCGCAGGCGGCGGGATTGGGACAGCAGACGCATATCAAAGGTCCATTGATTTGATACGATCCCGAAGCTGGAACTTCTGGATCTTTCCGGTGGAGGTTTTGGGAAGGGTTTCGAACACAACAGCCTTGGGGGCCTTGAACCCGGCAAGGTGGTCTCGGCAGAACGCAATGATCTCGTCAGATGTTGCCCTGGCGCCTTCACGCAGTTCGACAAACGCGCAGGGGACTTCGCCCCATTTCTCGTGCGGCATTGCTACCACGGCCGCAGCCTGCACGGCGTCATGACGATAAAGCACCGCTTCGACCTCGACGGATGAGATGTTTTCTCCGCCCGAGATGATCACGTCCTTCAGGCGGTCGCGGATCTGTATATAGCCGTTTTCGTGTACGACCGCACCATCACCAGACCAGAACCATCCGTCTTCGAAGGCTTTGGCGGTGGCCTCGGCATCCTTGTAATACCCCGCCATGACCGTGTTGCCCCGGATAGCAATCTCGCCCTGCGTGGACCCATCGCGCGTGACCGGCGTGCCGCTGGTGCGGTCGATAACCGAGACGTCTTCGACCATAGGAAAGGCAATGCCCTGCTGCGCCTGTAACTCGGCCTGTTCTGCGGGGCTAAGATCGTCCCACTCATCCTGCCAGAGACACTGTGAAATATGTCCGTAGGTTTCGGTCAGGCCATAGACCTGCATGACGTCAAATCCCATGGATCGCGTCTTTTCCAGCACCGACGGTGGCGGCGGCGCTCCGGCCGTCAATACGCGGATCGCGGGATCAAAGGGGGCCGCACCGCTTTCGGCTTCGGCCAGCATCTGCAACACAATGGGCGCCGCACCAAAATGGGTCACACCATGGGTGCGGATCGCATCCAGAATACGGTCTGCTGCCGGAACGCGTGTGAATACAACCGTCGCCCCAAGCATGGCCATCAACCAGGGGTGCCCCCAACCGTTGCAGTGGAACATCGGCACCACCGACAGATAGACCGGATAGGGCGGCATCTGCCACGCTGTCCCGGTGCCGAGTGCCATCAGATAAGCTCCGCGGTGGTGATAGACGACGCCCTTGGGGCGCCCGGACGTGCCAGAGGTGTAGTTCAGCGCAATCGCATCCCACTCATCTTCGGGCAGGTCCATCGGCACAGGGGCGGATTTGGTCAGCGCCTCATAGGTCTGGCCACCAAGGCTTTGGCCTGTTGCAGCGGGATCGACGATCTCGACCACTGGCAAGGTCCGACCGAGCAGATCAAACGCTTTGGACAGAAGCGGCACAAGCTCCCGGTCCACGATCACCAGTTTCGTGTCCGCGTGATCCAGGATGTAGGCGATGGTTTCCGGTTCCAAGCGTGTATTCAGAGTGTTGAGCACTCCGCCTGTCAGCGGTACGGCAAAGTGCAACTCGAACAGCTCTGGGATGTTCGGGCTGAGCACCGAAACCGTATCACCTTTCTGCACACCAAGTGCCGCCAACCCACCGGCCACCGCGCGAACGCGGGGGGTGGTCTCAGCCCAACTTCGCCGGATGTCGCCATAGATTACCGCCGTGCGGGCTCCATGCAGGTTTTCGGCGCGGTGCAGAAAAGACAACGGCGACAGAGGCACATGGTTGGCCCGTGTCTTCTGAAGAGCTTCGAAATGGTGACGCATCCCGGTACCGCCTTTATCAGCTGTTAGGCCGCACGCGAGCGGCGGTCTTGTTGGCGAAGGCTTCCAGCCGTTCGCGGGCGGCGGGCTGGGTATTGACCACTCCGCCCACCACAGCTTCTGCATACGCCGCGTCCATGCCGGACATGTTGTTCAGGTGGCTGATTGCCGAGCAGATTGCAAAATTGGTCAAAGGCAGGTTCTGCGCAATTTGTCCCGCCAGCTCCATCGCCTTGGCCATGCTGCCGCCTTCTTCGGTTATGTATTGCGCCAACCCCAGATCGACGGCCTCTTGCCCCTGATAGACACGGCCGGTCAGGATCATGTCGATCATGCGGTATTTGCCGATCATATCCGAAACCCTGATGGTTGCCCCGCCCCCAGTAAAAATCCCACGCTGGCCTTCAGGCAAGGCAAAATAGGTGCCGGGGTCGATCACACGGATATGCGCCGCGCTGGCCAGTTCCAGTCCTCCGCCCACTACCGCGCCCTTCAGCGCGGCGATGATCGGCACACCACCATATTCCATCTTGTTGAACGCTTCATGCCAGCGCAGACAGACATGCATGAAGTCATCCGGGCTGCGGTCGGCCTTCCAATGCTCGACCAGATCAAGGCCCGCGCAGAAGTGGTTTCCTTCGCCGGCCAGAACCACAGCTCTGACACCGGCCATACGCGCGCCGCTGAAAAAGCGGATCAGTTCCTCGATCGTGGCCACATCCAGTGCGTTGCGCTTAGAGGGACGGTTCAGGGTCACGACGTACAGACCGTTCTCACGCTCGGAAATCGCAAGGTTCTCATATGTGTCGGGGTTCACGACGTCATTCATGGGTCAGATCCTATCCAGGCGTTATTCGGGGAAAGTCGCGTCAAGCAGACTGCGCGAGCCATGCAGGATGCGGGCGTGTTCGGTTGCACATTCAGGCAGAATGTGCTGGGCAAAAAACAGGGCAGTGGCGATTTTCTGGGTCATGAATTGTGTATCCTGCCCGGCGTCCAGTGCACTTTGCGCAGCCACGGCACCCTTTGCCAGTTTCCACCCTGCCGCGAGTGTCCCGGCCAGCATAAGGAACGGGACAGAGCCTGCAAAGGCAGCGTCGATATCCTTTCGGCTGTTTTCCAGCAACCAATCCAGCGCGGCCTCAAATGCGCCGCGCGCCTGAGCAAGACTTGCGCCAATTGCCTGCGCGCTGGCATCTCCTTTTGCCAGTTGCGCTTCAGTCTCGGCTATTCGGGCGGCGAACCGGCGGGCGGTTTCTCCTCCGTCGCGCATCACCTTGCGGCCCAGAAGATCGTTGGCCTGAATGGCTGTGGTGCCTTCGTAAATCGGCAGAATGCGGGCGTCGCGGTAGTGCTGCGCGGCTCCTGTTTCTTCGATAAAGCCCATGCCGCCGTGGATTTGCACGCCCAGCGAGGCGACCTCGACCGCGCGTTCCGAGCAGAAGCCTTTGACCAGCGGGACCATGAATTCGGCCAGCGCAGCGATTGCCGGATCGTCCTGAAGATGCGCGATGTCCAGCAGGCCTGCCGTTGCGGCCGCCATAGCCCGGCCACCTTCGGTCAGGCCGCGCATCCGCATGAGCATACGGCGTACGTCCGGGTGTTCGATGATGGCGACCGCGTCTTTGGCCTGACCATTCACGGGACGGCTCTGCACCCGGTCGCGCGCATAAGCCAGAGCGCGTTGGTAAGCCCGTTCAGAGGTCGCGATGCCCTGAACCCCAACAGAAAACCGAGCGGCGTTCATCATGATGAACATGTATTCCAGTCCGCGGTTTTCCTCGCCGATCAGGAAACCGGTGGCGTCTTTGTATTCCAGAACCGCCGTCGGGCTGGCACGAACGCCCAGTTTGTGTTCGATGCTTATGCAATTGACCGTGTTCTCGACGCCCGGAGTGCCATCCGGCCCCACCAGTTTTTGCGGAACGATGAACAGGCTCAGCCCCTTCGGCCCGGCAGGCGCGTCAGGTGTGCGGGCCAGCACCAGATGAATGATGTTCTCGGTCAGATCGTGCGCGCCATATGTGATGAAGATCTTGGTGCCAGAGACGCCGTAGCTGCCATCCCCACGCTGCGCCGCCCTGGTCGCCACGCGGCCCAGATCACTGCCTGCCTGCGGTTCGGTCAGGTTCATCGTGCCGGACCAGCGCCCTGCGATCAGCGGTTCCAGATAGGTGGCTTTCTGTTCGTCCGAACCGGTCAGCAGCAACGCCTCAATCGCCCCGTCGGTCAGCAGCGGGCAAAGACCAAAGCTCATATCAGCGGCATTCAGCATTTCAACGGCAGCCGCGCCGACGGCACGCGGCAATCCCATCCCGCCATATTCCACCGGATGGGTCAGCGCCTGCCACCCCATTTCGACGAACTGCGCGTAAGCTTGCGCATCACCTTCGGGCATCGACACGCGGCCACTGTCGAACTGCGCGCCCAGCGTGTCCCCGATATGTGACAATGGCGCGATCTGTTCGCTGCAGAACCGGGCATATCCCTCGAGAGCGGCACCAATATCCGTCAGGTCGTATTCCGAATACACTTCCACCCGGGACACCTTTTCCCAGTGGGACAAGTGTTCGATGCAAAACATCAAATCCTGTACGGGCGGCTGATAGGACATGCCAGGCTCCCCTGCGGCGACTATGGTTTCGCGTCATCTACCCGCCCAATGGTTTGCCGATAAGCTCATTTCTTGACAAAATGGTATCCGATTACGCCAACCTGAGGTTCAGATGACCAGCCATGACCCGATATCTCTGACGACTGTATCGGCGGGATTTGTCCAGGATTGGCTGGATGCGCTAAAGTCCCGTTGCACTCCGGCTGAGATGACATCGCTGTTAGAGCGTTCGGGCTTGCAGGCCAACCCGATGGCACCTTCTCAACGCGTCACACTGAATGAAATCGCCCGGCTTTATCAGCTTGCCGCGCCCGAAACCAAGGACGAAATGATGGGGCTCTGGAGCCGTCCGATCCGGCCCCGCGCCCTGCAGCATCTGGTGACGGTACAGCGCGAAGCGAGCAGCCTGACCTCGGCACTTTATCGCTTCTCGACATTTTGGAACCTGCTTCTGGATGACTTCCACCTGGACTTGCACAGCAAATCCGACGAGATGGAACTGGCGTTGGTCCCATATTCGGACGACACCCGCCCGCAGCGTTTCGGCCACATGCTGATCCTGAAACTGGCGCATGGGCTTTTGTCCTGGCTTGGCGGGACGGAAACACCGGTAAAAGCCGTTCGCTTTGCCTTTGCCCGCCCGGAATTTGCCGCCGACTACGCCGTCGTCTTCCCATGCGCGGTCGAGTTTGACGCTCGGCAGACCAGTATCCTTTTCGACCCGCGTCTGTTCACCCGCCCGATAACCCGCAGTTCGGCTGAGGCATCCGTGTTCCTTGAAAGTGCGCCGCTGGACTGGATCTTTACCGGTTCGCGCGCGCATACAAACAGCCTTCGCGTCCGCGCGTTTCTCTACGGCGCAACATGGCAAACCTGCCAGCTACCTGATGCAGCGCGTGCCCTGAAAATGACGCCGCGGACCTTGAACAGGCGTTTGAAAGAAGAAGGGACTTCTTTTCAGGACATCAAGGATGCACTGCGCCGCGACATTGCCATCCGCGCGCTTCAGCAAAGTACGCTCAGTATTGAACAGATCGCCTTTGACACCGGGTTTTCGGCTCCGGCGAATTTTCACCGCGCCTTTCGAAAGTGGACCAGCCGGACCCCCGGGTCATACCGCTTGCACGCGCAGGCTTCCTGACGACGGCGCTCTGTCGCGGACATTCGCATAGCTCGTGCGAACAGGTCATTCACTTGGGCTGACAATCCGCCCGTTTCGCAGTTCCAGCGTGTCTGGTGCCAATGCCGCGCGAAACGATGGTGCGTGGCTTACCAGCAGTATAGCCTGCGGCAGACTTCGCAGAATTTCCAGAAGTCGCGCTTCATTTTTGGCGTCAAGCGCATTGGTAGGCTCATCCAAAAGCAGCGCCTCCGGCTCCATCGCCAAAACGGTTGCAAGGGTCACAAGCCGCTTCTCTCCACCAGAGAGCTTGTGCGTAATGCGATCACGCAGACTTAACAGATCCAGATCGGAAAGCACCCTGTCGACGATGGCCAGCGCCTCGGACTTGCTGCGCCCGAGGTTGAGAGGACCAAATGCGATGTCTTCCGCCACTGTCGGACAAAACAGCTGATCATCAGGATCCTGAAAAACCAGCCCGACCTGGCGGCGGACTTCGTGAAAATCCGCCTCGACGCGCCTTTCCTTTCCCAGGACGGTCACGCGCCCGGCGCTTGGTGTTTGCAGGCCAAGGGCAATACGAAACAGGGTAGATTTTCCCGCGCCATTCGGGCCCGCAATCGAGAGGCGCTGCCCCGGTTCAAGCTGCAGCGAAGCGCCGTCCAGCACTGGTGGCTGGCCAGGGTACGCAAAACAAATGTCTTCAAGCTTGAGGATCGTCATAGATAATCCAGGAACAGCAGGCCAAGGCAAACGGTGCACAGCATCGCGGCGAACATGTGATCGCGTCGTGTCATGTTAAAGTCCTGCAGCAACAAAAGACGCCCGGAAAACCCCCGGCATTTCATCGCCGCCAGAATCCGCTCGGACCGTTCGATCGCGCGCACCAGCATCATGCCGACCAGATACCCGAAGCTTCGGTAGGTGTGCCAGTTTGTGCCGGGGCGAAATCCGCGGATCTTCATCGCAGCGCGCAGGCGCAGGTATTCTTCCCGCAACACCTCGATGTAGCGGATGGTGAACATCAAAAGGTGCACTAGCACCTCGGGGCAGCGCAGCTTGTGCAAAGCGTGTCCCAGCGTCACGGGCTCCATCGTTCCGACCAGAACCATCAGCGCAAGGATGACCGCGTTGGCCGTCAGTGCAATCTCGACAGCTTTCCAAAGGCCCTGCCAACTGGCCGGAAAGCCAAAAACCGTGAACATCGCGTCACCGGGCATTGAGAATGGCAGCAACACCAGCATGAAAATGATGAAACTGTCCATCATGGCCATACGCTTGAGGGTCCGGCCGACTGGCAAGCGTGACATCACCAGTAACCCAAGCGAGACGGACAAAGCGCCGATCAGCGCCGGAACACTATTGAGGGCAACCGTGACGATGGCAAAGATGCAGGCCAAAACGATGCGCATACGGGGATCGTAGTCTCCGATCATCCCGAAATGGGCGGCTCTGCCTGCCTCGGCCAGTGTTTTGGCCTGTGGTTCCAGCGCATGTGCCATCAGGTGGCCATCTTTTTGCGCGCGGCCAGATAAAAGCCGATGCCGAACAGACCAATGATATAACCAATACCACCCAAGATGTTCTGCAGATCATTGTGCTCGCGGTAGGCAGCGATCTCGCGCCGCAGTGGGCGGGTTTCGTCGCGCACCGCTTTGGCGATGGCGGCGCGTTCCTCATCCGAGAGCGAGGCCACAGTCACCGCTGCCGCGCCATCCGCAGATGCAACCGGCGTGGCTGTTTCAGAAAGCTCGGCTTCGACCCCCATGATTTCGGCCACTTCGTCGGCCGGCATGGCAACTTCGGCGACGTGCCCTGCACCCAGATCTGCCCTGAATGTATGAGTCACAGCTCTGGTCGGGCTGTAGAGAAAGAAACCGTCCGTATCGGTTACTGTGCGTCCCAGTTCAGAGCCGTCGGGGCCATAGACGATGACTTCCTGGTCTGCGGCCATATCGCCATTGGAAAACCCCAGCTCGCCTTCGATTGCGTCGCCTGCCGGAAAAACGCCCGCTATAACCTTGTGCGCAAGAGCCGGGAGCGGGGCGAGAGCAAGCGTACAAACAAGGATCAACTGTTTCATGTGGACGCAACCTTTACAAAAAGTTCCGGTTTGACCTTGCGGGCCAGAAGAACGGCAAAACCTGTCAGCACGGCCTCGATAGCCATGACGGGAATGTGGGCGAAAAAGACAAGCTTGGCAGCGGGCAGGAACTCATCGCCGGACAGCGCCAGCGAGACCGCGACAAAAGCAGTCGTGGCGGCGATCGAAAACGCGCCACCGACGCCGCCCCAGATCGCCCCCTGAACAGGCGAGCCATGTGCGATCAGGCGACCAAAGATCATCCAGGTCAGCACCGCCGGAAGGGCGATATTCACCGTGTTGATCCCCAGCACGGTCAATCCGCCAAAACCGAAGAACACGGCTTGCAGCAGCAAGCCGACAAAAAGGGCCGGAAAGGCGGCCCAGCCGAGCAGAAGCCCGGCCAGGCCGTTCAGAATCAAATGCACAGACGACGGGCCAATCGGCACATGGATCAGCGAGGCGACAAAAAAGCTGGCCGACAACACGCCCGCCGTGGGAATGCGATCCAGATCCAGCGATTTCAGGCCCAATGCGATCCCGCCAGCCGCGACGACCGCACCGCCGATCACGACAGGGTTTGAAAGGGCTCCGTCGACGATGTGCATTCAGGCTTACTCCAGATCCCAGGCGCGGATCCAGATGACCGCATCCTGGCTCAGCTCTTTGCCTTCATGCTCGGTTTCCGGACCCACGCCCAAAGCGGCAAAGCCCCAGTACCCGGCTTTTGGCACACCAAAAGTGAAATATCCGTTGTCATCCGAAATCGCGACCAACGCGCCGCCCGGCAATGGGGACACGGTGGCGTCCTTCGCGCCGGTGCCGGTCATGTCCGGTGCTGCGGCGATGTACTCGATTTCGATTTCTGCGCCGGCGACGGGCTGTCCCTCGCTCAACACGCGACCGGTAAAGGTTGACCCGGCGATGATGTTGTAAGGCTTGTTCAGCGGCAGAATCTCGGTGGCCAGCCCCTGCGGCTGATCCCAGTCGGTCGGCAGTTCGTTTCGGTTGAGGTAAGCCTTGGTGATCTGCTGGATATAGATATCCTCTGATTCTTCGTAGTAAGGCGCAGGAACTGTAACCACCACATAGTCACCCGAGCGTTTAACCGGAACCGAGCCCAGGAACGCTTTGGCAATGTTGTCCGGTCCTTCAAAAGTGGTTTCTTCCAGCGTATCCATCAGATCGGTTTTTTCACCGTTGTGGATTACAAAGAATTCTTCCGGTTTTTCCAGGGTCATCACGTGACCGGCTTCAAACGGGTGCCAGAAAACCAGTTTGACCGGAACGTCACCGGGGCGTTCGATCATCGTGTCGTCGGTATATTCCAGCAGGAAATGGGCCTGCGCCAATGCAGGCATCGCCAAAGCAGCCGTGGCAGCCACCAGCAGTTTTTTCACAAATCGAGTCCTTCTCACGTCGCGCCATCCCCGGCGCAAATTTACTTTGACGATGGGGAACGCGAAGCCATCTGCCTTGTCGGGCAAACAGATCCGGCGCACACCCCGTCGCCGATGATGAACGCCCCTTCCAAGGGCGCATGTTCGGCAGGTCTCCTGACTTGCGGGTCAAAGCGCTAAACTAACCTTCCCGGGATACCCCAGTGGCATTATCAGCCGCGCTCGCCGCCTACAGTTGCGGGGGCAGTTGCAGAGTTGGCGAAATGTGCCGCACTGCATTCCCTATTGCTTCCGAGGATGTCCCCGGAACCGAACATGGCGCGTTCATGCCAGAATATGTAAGACACGGTCAACAATTGATTGCGGCGTTGCATGCGCCATTTGCGAAATCAGGAATTGCATGTTCGCGCTTGCTACGCGGTTTGGTATGCGCCACCGCGAGTGTGTTTATTTTCCTAGATCTCTTTCCGCGTTCAATAGTCGTCGGTTCAGTTCGCGGACTTGAGATTTTTAGGCCTGAAACTGCGGGCGTTGACTCGCGTGTAAAATTGAACTCACCGCAAATATGTAGGGTCGCTCCGATGCACAAAAGGTCCGACCGGCCCAGCGTTCGACGCCGAAGCAGAGTTGTTGTATTTGTTGCCGTGTTCACGCTACCATCGGGCAAAACAACAGTGCAGGTGCCTCGTGACCACAGAAACAAAACGCCCGCTTACCCTTCGCGATGTCTCGGAAGCGTCGGGGGTATCCGAAATGACGGTCAGCAGGGTCCTGCGCAATCGGGGTGATGTTTCGGATGCGACCCGAACACGGGTTCTGGCCGCCGCGAAAGAGCTGGGATACGTGCCCAACAAGATTGCGGGCGCGCTAGCATCCAGCCGGGTCAATCTGGTCGCGGTCATCATCCCCTCACTGTCCAACATGGTCTTCCCCGAGGTCCTGACCGGCATCAATCAGGTTCTGGAAGACACCGAATTGCAGCCAGTGGTCGGCGTAACCGATTATTTGCCGGAAAAAGAGGAAAAGGTCCTTTACGAGATGCTCTCGTGGCGGCCTTCGGGCGTGATCATCGCAGGGCTGGAACACACGGAAGCGGCCCGGGCAATGCTGGATTCCGCGGGCATTCCGGTGGTCGAAATCATGGACACCGACGGCAAACCCGTGGATGCGATGGTCGGCATTTCGCACCGCCGTGCCGGTCGCGAAATGGCGCAGGCCATTCTGAAGGCCGGATACCAGCATATCGGTTTCATGGGGACCAAGATGCCTTTGGACCACCGCGCGCGCAAACGTTTCGAAGGCTTTACCGAAGTTCTGGGCAAACACGGGATCGAGATCGAGGATCGCGAGTTCTACTCGGGCGGGTCGGCACTGGCCAAGGGGCGCGAGATGACGCAGGCGATGCTGGAACGGTCGCCGGAACTGGATTTTCTGTATTATTCCAATGATATGATCGGCGCTGGCGGACTGTTGTACCTGCTGGATCAGGGGATAGACATCCCTGGTCAAATCGGGCTGGCAGGGTTCAACAATGTCGAACTGCTGCAAGGTCTGCCTCGCAAACTGGCAACCATGGATGCCTGCCGGTTGGAAATCGGCCGTCAGGCCGCAGGGATCATCGCGGCACAGCTGGCCGACCCGGAAGCCGAGATTGAAACCCGCGTGACCCTGACGCCAAAAATCAGCTACGGCGACACACTGAAGCGGCGTTAGAGTCTTGGCACTGCCGAAACTGGACAACCGGACAGCGCGTGCGGTGTTCATGGATCGTCACTTGCTGTCCGAGACCCCGTCGGGCAGCGCAAAAGGCGCGGATCTTCTGGACCTGATCCGACGGCTTGGTTTTGTTCAGCTGGACAGTATCAACACCGTAGCCCGCGCCCATGACATGATCCTGTTTTCGCGCAGGCCCACCTATCGTAGCACACATCTGAAGCGCCTGTATGAACGGGACAGGGCGCTGTTCGAACATTGGACGCATGACGCCGCCGTCATTCCGATGGAGTTTTACCGGCATTGGCACCTGCGGTTTCAGCGCGACGCGGATTTGTTGAAGGCCCGCTGGAAGAATTGGCGGCGGGATGGATTTGAACAACAGTTCGCCTCGGTTCTGCTGCACATCCGCGATCACGGTCCGGTATCCTCGTCCGATGTGGGAAAGGACGAAAAGAAAGGATCGGGCGGCTGGTGGGACTGGCACCCGTCCAAAACCGCGCTGGAGTTCTTGTGGCGCTCGGGTGCGCTGACCGTCATTGGTCGGGATGGCTTTCAGAAACGCTACGACCTGACGGAACGGGTGATAGAAACTCATCTGTGCCCCGGTCATGCACCATGCGATGCCGAAGGAACGGTGGACTGGTTGTGCAACGCCGCCCTCGACAGGTTGGGGTTTGCAACATCGGGCGAACTGGCTGCGTTCTGGGATACGGTCAGCCCGGCCGAGGCGAAAGACTGGTGCGCCGCGGCCCAGAAAAACGGCGCAATTGAGGAAGTCGAAATCAATTGCGCGGATGGGCGTACAAGGAAAGTGTTTTCCCGCCCGGGATTGGTTGAAGAGGCCCCTGAACTGCCCGCGCCACCGGGCAGAATTCGCGTGCTCAGCCCGTTTGACCCGATGCTGCGGGATCGAAACCGCGCCGAACGCCTGTTCGGGTTTCACTACAGGATAGAAGTGTTTGTGCCCGCGCCCAAAAGAACCTACGGCTATTATGTCTTCCCCCTGCTCGAAGGTGATCGGCTGATCGGCCGGATCGACATGAAGGCCCACAGGGATAGCGGCGAATTGCGGGTACAATCCGTCTGGCCCGAGCGAAAGTTGCGCTGGTCAGAGGCGCGCACCCGCCGTCTGGAGGCCGAGCTGGACCGGGTGCGCAGGTTTGCCGGCCTTGATCGTGTTGAGCTTGCCGACGGTTGGCTGAAAGACCCTAAATAGGCTCTATTCAACCTGTGACAGGGTTAGGTGGATCGATTCAAGACCGTCAATTCCGCCATCAATCACATCACCGGCCTGGACCGCACCGACACCGGCCGGGGTACCTGTCATGATCAGATCGCCCGGACGAAGGTGATAGTAATTTGAAAGATGGCTCACGATCTCATCTATTTTCCAGATCAGTTCGTCCAGGGTCGCATCCTGCCGGACTTCACCGTTGACGCTCAGATGAATGCGCTTGTCTTTGTCAGGCGACCAGCTCTCCGACCGGGTCAGCGGCGCAAAAACGGCACCGTTTTCCAGATCCTTGCCCAGATCCCACGGGCGCTGTTTGTTCCGTTCACGGATTTGCAGGTCGCGGCGGGTCATGTCTAGCGCGCACCCATAGGCAAACACCGCGCCCAAAGCCTGCTCGCGACTGACGCGGAACACCGGCTGACCGATTGCAATCACCAGTTCCATTTCGTGATGATAGTTTTCGGTACCCGGCGGATATGGCACGGTCGCCCCGGTCAGGATGGCGTTGGGTGCGGACTTGGTGAAATAGAACGGCGCCTCGCGGTCCACAGTATTTCCCATTTCAGCCGCATGGGCCGCATAGTTCCGCCCGACGCAAAAAATCCGGCCCACCGGATATTCGGCCTGCTCGCCGACAACCGGTATCGCAACAGGTTCGGGAAGAGAAAACAGCTTGTCCTGCATGACAGCCCCCAGTTTGAAACATCGCCGGCATCTTAGGTGTCTTCCCATCACTGGCAAGACGTTGGCGACCGGGATGCACACTGTTTTGACCTGACATTCAAGACTTCGGGTTTCTTAGACGCATTGACCTTTCGCTCCGGATAACTCTCACTGCCCCGGAAATTCAAACACCCGGGACATCCCGGATCAGACGGAAACACGGGGAATAGCATGCAGTGGAACGAATTCGCGGAATGGGGCCGAAAAGTCGCTGACTGGACGCAGAACTATCACGAAACCGTTGGCGACAGGCCCGTCCGGGCACGGTGCGAACCGGGTGAGGTCTTGAATGCGTTACCGTCTGAACCGCCCGAAACCGCCCAGCCCATGGAAGACATCTTCCGGGATTTTGAGCAGATCGTAATGCCCGGCATCACCCATTGGCAGCACCCCCGGTTCTTTGCCTACTTCAACTCCAACGCCTCGGCCCCGTCGGTTCTGGGTGAGTTTCTGGCCAGCGCCATCGCACCGCAATGCATGTTGTGGCAAACCTCGCCTGCCGCGACCGAGATGGAAACCCGGATGATGGATTGGTTGCGGCAGGCTTTGGATCTGCCGGACGGTTTCGCCGGAGTGATTCAGGACTCGGCCTCGTCGGCGACGCTGGCCGCCGTTTTGACGATGCGGGAAAAGGCACTGGCCTGGCAGGGCAACAAACAGGGGCTGTTCGCGCAGAAACCCCTGCGCATCTATTGTTCATCCGAGGTTCACACCTCAATCGACAGGGCCATCTGGGTTGCCGGAATTGGCGAAGACAACCTTGTGCGTGTTCCCATCAAGGGCGACTGGCGCGGAATGGACCCCGACGCGCTGGAAGCGGCCATTCAGGCAGATTTAGACTCTGGTTTACAGCCTGCGGGCGTCATTTTGTGCGTCGGCGGAACCGGCGTCGGGGCAACCGATCCTGTGGATCGTTGCTTAGAAATCGCCGCCGAATACGACCTCTATTCCCATGTCGATGCAGCCTGGGCCGGGTCGGCCATGATCTGCCCCGAGTACCGGCACTACTGGCCCGGGATCGAACAGGCTGACAGCATCGTCTTCAACCCCCACAAATGGCTGGGGGTACAGTTCGACTGCTGCGCGCATTTCCTGAAGAACCCCGAAGATCTGGTCCAGACGCTGGCTATCAGTCCGGAATACCTGAAAACACATGGTAAAGACGGGATCGTCAATTACTCGGAATGGTCCGTTCCATTGGGGCGTCGCTTCCGCGCGCTGAAACTGTGGTTCGTGATACGCACCTACGGGCTGGAAGGCCTGCGCCAGCGGATGCGAAATCACGTCAACTGGTCCAAAGCGCTGCATGACAAACTTGCGTCGGAACCGGATTTTCAGATCACGACGGCGCCCATGTGGTCACTCTGGTCATTTCGGTACATGCCCGAAGGCTGCGCCGACCCGGATGATCTGAATTTGCGGCTGGTCAACGCCATCAATGATGACGGACGGATTTATCTGACACAAACACGTGTGGATGGCGATCTGGTCATCCGGTTCCAGGCCGGACAATTCGAAACCACGGAACAGGACGTGATGATGGCCTATGACGTCATAACGGACATTGCCCGTGGCCTGACTCCTTAGAGACTAAGCCCTCATCCCGGCGGCGGCCTGGGCGTAACCGCCGGATGCACCGTCAACAAAATGCACGTGATCATCGCGAACGGCAGAGGGCACAAAACAGGTCATCATCGCCTCGTCCTGAGCATGGATGCCATAGCGGATCTTGCCCTGCTGGCGCGCCCGTTCCAGCATCTGCCGGATGCGTGCCAGCGTGGCCTGGTCGCAATCCAGCGTCATCTTGAGGCCGTCGTCGAATTTGCGGAAATCCGCATTTTTGCTGACCATTTCTTTGTAATGTTCGGGCTCGAAACTGCCCAGTCGCCTACCGGACAGAAACAGCAGAAAGATGAGCAGGTTTTCACCCAACATCTTCACGGTGTGCCAAAGAATGTTGCCGCCGGCGCGCATGACACGCGCGTTGATCGCAATACCCGGCGGCGGCCACGAGATTGGCGGCCCGTTGACCGGCACCGGGTGGCCCGCGCGATCCAGCGCCTCGGACACGGACAGCACCGACTGCGCCAGATCGGCAAAATCGATTTCTGTCGCGGTCGCGGTCGGTTGCACAACCAGCGATACGATCTGGCCATGTTTCGCCGGGCTGTTGGACCACCGGCAGGACAAGCCCGTCAGATTCGGGTGCGCGCCGGGTGCCGCATCCGGCACGGTGTATTGCCCCGACTTCATCTGCATCTCGGCCCAGGCCAGCCCACCGCCCGAGAACATCGCGTAGTCCACGCCCGACGATGGCGCATAGCGGGCAACGCGCACATCCCGCCCCGCATTCCGGATATCCGCAACCGGCACCACGGCGCCGCGCAGGGAAATCGAAAACTCTTCATGCGCCCAGCGCTGCAAAGCGGACAGGGTGGCGCGGGCTGTATCCGCTGCGCTGGCCGGGACAGCGAAACCCGCGCCGTCGCCTCCAAAGATATAGGGAAACAGCTTGCCGCCCAATGCGTTGATCATGCCCGAAATCACCGCCGCACCGACCATGTTCACGGTCTTGTACCGGCCCCGCGCGATTTCACCGGTCGAATCGACGATATCCGCAACCCCGACGACCCAGTCATCCGGTACCGGTGTAAATCGTGCAGGCTTTGCAAGTTCGGTAAAGTCCCACAACAGCGGCAGGGATTCATAGAAATCGGAATGAACGTCTTTCATTGTCCCCTCAGCGTTGGTGCCTTGTGTCGGTTCCTGATTTGAACAATAGCCCGATTGTGATGTCTGTCCGCCAAATTCAGCATAGCACACGCGCTTGTGCATGATGGCACGACATGCCAAGCATGGCCCGTATTCAGGTTGAGGGCAGATCATGCAGGCAGGATTGGTGGTTTTGTGTCTGGCCTATGTGCTCAGCCAGTTTTTTCGCGCTTTTCTGGCTGTACTCAGCGTGGATCTGGGCCGCGACCTGGGGGCCACGCCCGAGGACCTGGCCTTTGCCTCGGGCCTGTGGTTCTTCATATTTGCCCTGATGCAGATTCCGGTCGGCTGGGCGCTTGACCGGATCGGACCCCGCCTGACCGCTTCCTTGTTGCTGCTGATCGGCGGTGCAGGAGGGGCCGCTGTTTTTGCGATGGCAACTGCGCCGTTGCATATCAGTATCGCGATGGCCCTGATCGGGATCGGGTGTTCTCCCGTGCTGATGGCCTCGTACTATATCTTCGCGCGCGAGTTCCCTCCCGCCCGTTTTGCCACACTGGCCGCCGTCATGCTGGGTGTCGGTTCCGTCGGTAATCTGGTGGCCTCGTACCCGACGGCACTGGCGGTCGAACTGATGGGCTGGCGCGCAACGCTGGCCGGACTGGCGGCGATCTCGGGCTTTGTGGCGATTGGAATCTGGCTGACGGTCCACGATCCGCATAAGATCGAAACAGAACAGAAAGGATCGTTGCTGGATCTGCTCAGGGAACCAGCGCTCTGGACGATACTTCCGTTGATGCTGGTGGCCTATGCGCCTTCCGGGGCGCTGCGAGGATTGTGGGCCGGGCCGTACCTGCAGGACGTCTTTGGCCTGGGCACCGCGCAAATCGGGCAGGCAACCCTGGTAATGGGCGCGGCGATGATTGCGGGAACCTTTGTCTATGGCCCGCTTGACCGCATTCTTGGCACACGCAAATGGGTGATCTTCGGCGGCAACGCGCTGAGCGCTGTGTCCCTGATCCTGTTGTGTATCTGGGTCGCCGACGCGGTCTGGGTGTCCGTCATCCTGCTGGCCCTGATCGGATTTACCGGCGCCACATTTCCCGTGATCATGGCGCATGGCCGCGCGTTCATCCCCCCGCATCTGGTCGGCCGTGGCGTCACCCTGCTGAACCTGTTTGGAATTGGCGGCGTTGGCGTGGCGCAGTTTGCCACCGGGCGGCTTCATGCCGCTACAGAAGGCGCGGGGCCCGCTGCGCCCTATACGGCCATTTTCGGGTTCTTTGCCATAACAGTTGCGATTGGCTGCCTGATTTACCTATTCAGCCGCGACAGCATAGACTGATGCCAATCAACCCTGAACAGGAGATCACAGTGCGGGAAATCGAGGTCATCGCACCCAACCTGAAACACAGCCTGTCAGGCGTGACCACAACGATCATTCGGCTTTTACCGATCCAACGCGACATGATCGAAATTCGCGCGACGGGACCCGGACTGCCCGACGATCTGCCGCACATCCGGCTTTGGAAGGTCCCGTTTCTGTCAAACCGGGTACAACGGGTCTGGCATGCCCGGCGCAACACCGAGATGCTGGCAGGACTGGTGCTGAAACATCTGTTCCGGCGCAATTTCCGCCTGCTCTTCACTTCGGCCGCGCAGCGCGATCATTCGGGGTTTACCAAGTGGCTGATCTCGAAGATGGATGCGCTGATCGCGACAACGCCGCAGGCGGCTTCGTTTCTGAAACACCCCGCAACTGTCATCATGCACGGGGTGAACACGGACCTGTTTCATCCCGCACAATCCAAGCAAGCCCTGCGCCAGAAGCTCGGTCTGCCCGATGGCGTTCTGATCGGCTGTTTTGGCCGTATCCGCCCGCAAAAGGGCGTGGACCTTCTGGTGGACGCCGCAATCGAGGTTCTGCCGTCCCACCCCGACGCGCAGATTATCTTCACCGGCCGGGCCACCAAAGAGTTCGAAGGCTTTCAGCAGGAACAGGAAAAAAAGCTCAAGGCCGCCGGGTTGGCGGACCGGGTGCATTTTCTGGGCGAGCGTCCGTGGGAAGAGATCGTGGAAACCTATCGCGCGCTGGACCTGTTCGTGGCCCCGGCACGGCACGAAGGCTTCGGCCTGACCCCGCTCGAGGCGATGGCGTCGGGTGTGCCTGCCATCGCCTGTCACGGTGTTGGCGCATTCAGCGCGCAGATCAAAGATGGTGTGACCGGCCGTCTGGTCGAGAAAGACAATGCAAAGGCGCTCGCGGGCGCGTTGCAGGACATGTTGGATGACCGCAAAAAGCTGGCGCAGGCCGGGCAGGCTGCACGGGCCCATGTCGAACAGAATTATCGAATCGAGGGCGAGGCGGAAGCCATCGTTCGGGTCTATCGATCCTTGTTGGAGGAGCATTGACCCGCTCCAACGGTGTCAAATTGGTGTTCCGCGCCGAAATTCGCTTCGATTAGTCTTTTTTCTTCGCCGCAACGCGGCTATGAACGCGCGTCCTTAGACTTCAGGAGACATGATATGGGCTATCGCGTCGTCGTCGTTGGCGCCACAGGCAATGTGGGCCGCGAAATGCTGAACATCCTGGCTGAACGCCAGTTCCCCGTGGACGAACTTGCCGCGCTGGCAAGCCGCCGTTCGCTGGGCACCGAGGTCAGCTTTGGCGACAAGACATTGACGACCAAGGATCTGGATACATTCGATTTCAGCGGTTGGGACATCGCGCTGTTTGCCGTGGGTTCAGCGGCAACCAAGGACTATGCGCCCAAAGCCGCGGCTGCCGGCTGCGTGGTGATCGATAACTCGTCGCTGTATCGCTATGACCCTGAAATTCCGCTGATCGTGCCGGAATGTAACCCGCAGGCGATCCACGACTACAAGAACAAGAATATCATCGCCAACCCCAACTGCTCGACCGCGCAGATGGTTGTGGCGCTGAAACCGCTGCATGACCGCGCCAAGATCAAGCGCGTTGTCGTGTCGACCTATCAGTCGGTTTCGGGCGCAGGCAAGGAAGGCATGGACGAGCTGTGGGATCAGACCAAGGCCGTGTACAACCCGATCAACGAGGTTGAGCCGAAGAAGTTCCAGAAGCAGATCGCTTTCAACGTCATTCCGCAGATCGACGTCTTCATGGAAGACGGCTCGACCAAGGAAGAGTGGAAGATGGTTGTCGAAACCAAGAAGATCGTCGATCCGTCGATCAAGGTCACGGCCACTTGCGTTCGTGTTCCGGTCTTTGTCGGCCATTCCGAGGCGGTGAATATCGAGTTCGAGGAATTCCTCGACGAAGACGAAGCCCGCGACATCCTGCGCGAGGCACCCGGCATCATGGTGATCGACAAGCGTGAGGCGGGTGGCTACGTCTCGCCCATTGAATGCGTCGGTGATTTCGCCACTTTCATCAGCCGCATCCGTCAGGACTCGACCGTCGAAAACGGCCTGAACCTGTGGTGTGTGTCGGACAACCTGCGCAAGGGTGCGGCCCTGAACGCCGTTCAGATTGCCGAGCTGCTGGGCCGTGAGGTTCTGAAAAAGGGCTGAATTCTTCCCATCCGAATGTACGAAGGGGCCGCTTCACATGAAGTGGCCCTTTTTTCTCGGCCCCGGCCCGGTGATCGGCCGGATGTTCGAGACCCTCACACCAGTTTCAACTGGACGTATACACCACAAAATGCACAGTGTTTGCCCTGAGCATTTCGATTGAGGCAGAACGTGCGTTTCCTGAACAACAACAGGTTTGCTCGATCCGCTATTCTGGGTTGTGCAACGCTTCTCATGGGTTTGGTGATCTTTGGGTTCACCGGACGGTATTTTGCACCCGGTGACTCGGTCGCCCTGATGAGACCCCAGATTGGCGTGCTGCTGATCGTCTTTGCCGCGATCCTCATGGCCGTGCGTGCCAGGGGTTTCGCGTTGGCCTCCCTTGCTTTCGCAGTGATTGCGGTGGGGTCCGTTGCGGCCGGGCTCGTACCTGTTTCAGACGAATGCGATGATCCTTGTGTGACCTTGTATCAAAAGAACCTGATGTCTGTGGCATGGCCCCGGTATTCCCTTGCCGACGACATCCTTTCTTCGGACGCGGACATCGTGACACTTCAGGAAGTTTCCAGCCACAACCGGCAATATATGGAAAACCTGTTCGGGAATTACCCGACATCGGCAATATGTGAGTTCAGGCCCGAGCAGAACGTTGCGATACTGACCAGACTGGCCATTGTTGAGGATTCAGAATTTTGCCTACAGGGGCTTGGACTGGTGGGTCTTCAGGTCATCGGTCCGGGTGGTCAGCCGGTTTGGGTTGTCTCCGTTCACCTCAACTGGCCCTACCCTTATGGCCAGTTCGAACAGAGCAAAAAGATCGCCCGCAAAATCGAACAACTGGACGGCCCTGTTCTGATCGCCGGGGACTTCAACATGGCCCATTGGGGCAGCAGCGTGCGCCGTATCGGTATGGCTGCCGGCAATCACGTGTTTGGCGCAGTTATGAACACGCACATTCTTGGCAACTGGATGATGCCGATGCCAATCGACAATCTTTTGGTGCCGAGTGGCACGACGGGCACGGCGGAACTGCGCCCGTTCATGGGATCCGACCATATGGGAATCAGGGCCCGCATCAGCCTGCCCTGAGAACTCATATTTTCAGCTTTTTAGAGCCTGTTTGTGCCTTACTGGCCGGATTCGATCAGTTCTTTGAGGTTGGAAAACCCGCGCTCGTAATCCCCGCCGACCCATTTATCCATCATGAGCCCCATCCAGCGCGACATGGGGTTCATACCAAGATCACTTTCAAAGCCCCACGTAATCTCGGTCTGATCGCCTTCAGGCTGCAGAGTAAACGACGCATTTGCCGTCCCCATGGATCCGAAATCCAGCGCGGTTCTGACAAACTGGTTTTCAACGCTTTCGATGATTTCTTGTGATCCCGATCCGACCTGAGGATGCTCAGAGCTCCAGCTCAGGGTATTCCCGACGCCGGCTTCTGGGCCGCTGTAGGCCAGTTTGGTTTCCGGATCGCGCGACAGCCAAGGCGACCATTTCTCGGTCGCCTGCATCGAGTTCACAAATGGAAAGATGGCAGCAGCCGGTGCGTTGACGATGACGCTTCGCGAAACTTCGGCCTTACCGGGCAGCAGATAGGACGCGCCCACCAGAACCAGTATCAATACAAGAAAAATCAGAAGAATTCGTTTTATCCATCGCATGGCTGTCTCCGATTCCAAGCAGAATAATCTCATGTTCAAAAACCGGCGGCGCCAGATTGCGCCAGAGCCGCGCCAGCTTGACTTTGCCGCGCCACGCAAACGGAATTCAACATAAATTCGAAGAACTTTCCCGACCCATTGCAAGGATTTGCAAAGATTATGGGGCCCATTCTCTGCCCGTGCCGTGGGGGCATAAACATAGGGGTGAACGTGGTGGATAATGTAATCACGCTGGAGCACACGGAATCCGTGCGGCTGGATCCGGATCGCATTGGCGGCTTGTGCCGTCAACTTGGTGACAAGAACGCGCTGGATGTCATGTGCCGAACCGTTGAAGAACTGGCCGTGCGGCTTTCGAACTGCGAACGATTCTGGCGGCAACGCAACTGGGCCGATCTTCGCAAATGCGCCAGATCACTGGTGGCGATTGCCGATCAGATCGGAATGACGGCGCTGGCCCATGTGGCAAGCGATGTGGCCCGGACAGTGGATGCCGGGGACGCGGTGGCCTCGGGGGCGACGCTGTGCCGTCTGATCCGTGTGGGCGAGCGATCGCTGACGGCAATTTGGGATCAGCAGGATCTTTCCGTTTGACGGGGGTTGCAGGCGCGCGTCCGGTGGCTAGTCTGGGCGCGAACCGAGCCAGCCGAGAACCCTATGACCCTGTCCTTTGCACCTGCCTCTGAACCGTCCTTGCCGCTTCATGTGATCGAACAATCCCGGCTGGAGGACTGGCTTAAAAACCAGAGCGCGAAAGTGCAATCATGGATTGCCGTCAACGGTTTCACCGGTGCTTTGGGACAGGCCCTGTTGATACCGGACACTGATGGTGTGCCGGGCTGCGCAGTTGCGGGATACGGAACGGGCGCCACGCGGGCGCGCAAACGTTTTCCTCTGGCGGCCGCGGCCGAAGCGTTGCCCCAAGGCAACTACCGCATTGCGTCAGGTGTTCCCGAGGATGCGCTGGACACAGAAAGCCTTGGCTGGCTTTTGACCGGATACACTTTTGATCGCTACGCCAGCCAGTCTCCTGTTGGTGCCGGGTTGGTTGCACCCGACGGGTTGGACAGCGCACGGATCGAAGCGATCGCTGCCGCCGAGGCGCTGATCCGAGATCTTGTCAATACGCCCGCGTCCGACATGGGGCCGGATCAGTTGCAGGCCGCCGCGGAAACGCTCGCGCAGGAATTCGGGACCTCTTGCAACGTGATCGCAGGCAACGCTCTGCTGGAAAACAACTTTCCAATGATCCACGCTGTCGGTCGTGCCGCCGCGCAGGAACCTCGGCTGATCGAAGTGAACTGGGGCACCAGCGGCCCCAAACTGACGCTGGTGGGCAAAGGTGTCTGTTTCGATACCGGTGGGCTGGATCTGAAACCGGCGGCGGCGATGGGACTGATGAAAAAGGATATGGGCGGGGCGGCCAATGTGCTGGGTCTGGCCCGCATGATCATGTCCCTGAACCTTCCGCTACAGCTTCGGGTCTTGATCCCTGCCGTGGAAAACGCGGTTTCGGGTAGTGCATTCCGTCCCGGCGACATCCTGACCTCGCGCAAGGGGTTGACCGTCGAGATCAACAACACCGATGCAGAGGGGCGGCTGGTTCTGGCCGATGCCCTGGCATTGGCGGATGAGGGGCAGCCGGACCTGCTGATCTCGATGGCCACGCTCACCGGCGCGGCGCGCGTTGCGGTCGGAGCGGATCTGGCTCCATTCTACACCGATGACGATGGCGCGGCGGAAATCCTGACCGGCGCGGCGCGGTTAGCGGCGGATCCCGTCTGGAGGATGCCGTTCCACGAACCTTATGAAGCCTTGATCGAACCCGGCATAGCAGATCTGGACAATGCCCCATCGGGCGGGTTCGCAGGTTCGATCACTGCGGCCTTGTTTCTGCGACGCTTTGCAGGCCAAAGTCGCTACATGCATTTTGACATCTATTCCTGGCAACGCGTCAAGGAGCCGGGACGCAGCAAAGGTGGCCTTGGGCAGGGACCGCGGGCCTTGCTGGCCGCGTTGCCGGAGTTATTGGACCTATGAGCCGTCTTCGCATCATCGAACCGGTTGTTGACCTTCTGCGCCAACCCAACGGACCGCGCGACCGTCAATTGCTGTATGGTGATACGGTAGAGATCCTTGAAAACCGGAAAGGGTGGAGCCGCGTCTCCTCGGACAAGGACGGATATCAGGGCTGGGTTGCGACAGACCGTTTGGGGGCTGAGGCGTCACCGACCCACTGGATCACGGCCCCGTCGACTCATACCTATGTGTGGGCGGACATCAAAAGCGCGGATCGGGCATCGCTGAGTTTTGGCAGCAAGGTTCAGGCTCTTGCCAAGCAAAACGGGTTTCTTGAAACCGAGCTGGGGTTCATTCCGTCCACCCACGCCACCACGATTTCCGAAATACTGACCGACCCGGTTGCCGTAGCCGAACTGTTTTTGGGCGCGCCCTATCTTTGGGGTGGCAACAGCCGGTTTGGCCTGGATTGCTCGGGGCTTGTTCAGGCCGGGTTGCTGGCCTGTGGCATTGCCTGCCCCGGTGACAGTGGCGATCAGGAAAGGGCGTTAGGACACCTGGTGCCGCAGGATGCGCCCGCAAAACGGGGCGATCTGATATTCTGGAAAGGACATGTGGCCTGGGTCAGCGGCGACAACATGCTGCTGCACGCCAACGCCCACGATATGGCGGTCGTAAATGAACCGATGGATCGGGCCATTGCCCGTATCCGGGAACAGGGCGACGGGCCGGTTACGTCACATAAAAGGCTCTAATCCGGGTCAACCGCCCGGATAAGCTTCCGCTCAAGCACGCGCAACACGGTGCGCAGGTCATGCCCGCGTTTCAGAATGCGACCGTCCATGCCAATGACCGAGTACATTCCTTGCCGCTGCCGAAGGCGGGGGTGTTTTTCCACCCGATAAATCGGATGCTCGGCCGTGCGTCGGAAGATCGAAAAAACTGCCGTATCCCGTAGGTTTGAAATGCCATAGTCGCGCCATTCTCCGGCGGCGACCATTCGGCCATAAACAGACAGGATCTGGGTCATCTCGCGCCGGTCAAAAGCGACTGGCATCTGAGCCGGGCTGGCAGAAAACCCGCTGGGTGGCTGCATGTTCATACTCTCAGCCTTGCCGGAAATTCTATTTTAATCAACCCCGAGGCAGACACGCTGGTTCATTTTGCCTTGAACCTGTTACCTGCGGCCAACCTGCCGGCAGATCAGGATTACCGGCAACAATCCAACAGCCAGTATCACAAGCGAGGGTACGGCAGCCCCTTCCAGCCGCTCATCAGACGCCAATCTGTAAGCCTGCACTGCCAGCGTGTCGAAGTTGAAGGGCCGCATGATCAGCGTCGCGGGCAGTTCCTTCATGACATCGACAAACACGATCAGCAGCGCGGTCAGCAGCGATGGCGTCAGAATCGGCAGGTGCACCCGCCGCAGCGTCGCCAGCGGCGTCTGGCCCAAAGACCGCGACGCGGCATCCATATTTGCGTGAACCGTGCTTTGTCCGCCTTCATAGGCGCTGAGCGCGGCGGCCAGAAACCGCACCATATACGCCGCGACCAGCAACCATATCGAACCGGTGATCAGCAACCCGGTCGAAATATCGAAGGTCTTGCGCATCCACGCGTCCAGCGCGTTGTCGAACCCGGCAAAAGGCACGATCAGACCGACCGCAATGACACCGCCCGGAACCGCGTATCCCAGCCGCGCCAGATAAGCCGCCGCTGACGAGACGCGCCCCGGTCTCAGGCGCTGATAAAAGCCCACGCAAATGGCGGCGAACACGGTCACCACTGCGGCAACACCGGCCAAAGTCAGCGAGTTCTGGATGAACCCGATATAGCGCCGCGACAGAAGGTTCTGTTCGGAGGTCATCCCCATCTGCACCAATATGATCACCGGCAGAAGGAAACCCAGGACAACCGGTATGATGCACAGGACAAATGCCCCGACCGACTGCCAGCCTTTCAAATGTGCTGTTGGCAGCGCGGCGTGGCTTTTACCGGCCTGATAGTATTTGGCTTTGCCGCGCTGGGTCCGTTCGGCCACGGCCATCAGCAGCGCGAACCCAAGCAGGCACAGGGCCAGCTGAGCGGCAGCGGCGCGGTCGCCTATGGAAAACCAGCTTGTATAGATCCCGGTGGCAAAAGTCTGAACGCCGAAATAGGCGACTGTTCCAAAATCGGCGATGGTCTCCATCACTGCCAGCAGAACACCGCCCGCAATCGCCGGGCGCGCCATCGGCAGGGACACGCGCCAGAATGCCATCCACGGGCTGTTGCCCAACGCCCGGGCCGCCAGAAAGGCTGAACCGCTTTGCTGTATGAACGCCGCGCGCGCCAGCAGATAGACGTAGGGATACAGTACCAGGATCAGCATGACCGCCGCCCCTTCGGTCGAGCGGATTTCGGGGAACCAGTAGTCGCGCGGCCCCCAGCCCGTTATCTGCCGCAGGTTGGTTTGAACAATGCCGGGGTGATCCAGAATGAAGGTGTATGCATAAGCCAGAACATAGGCCGGAAAGGCCAGGGGCAGAACCAGAGCGATCTCGAGAAGTCGCACACCGGGAAAGCGTGTCATGGTCACAAGCCACGCGGCACCGACACCGATCGAAAAGGTCCCCGCCGAAACCAGGACCACCAGAACCGCCGTGGTCAGCGCGTATCCGGGCAGAACCGTGGACATCAGATGCGAGATCGTGGCCGTACCACCGGTTGCGGCCGCCAGAACAACCGCCATCATCGGCAGCAGACAGGCCGCAGCCACAAAAAGAGCGACCCCGCCGACAATCCTGGTGCCCAATACGCCGCGGTTGCGGGATCCGTGTTCTGAATACTCTATTTCGGCCATTGTCCCGGCTAATGAGTGGCAAATGCGCAGGTTTGGTCTTTCATTGACCAAAACGCTCGGAAAAGCCAGTAGGCGGGGCAACAATTCTGCGGCACTTACTGCCGCAGACTGTTCCGATGCGTCATTCGTAGACGCGCTGATCCTCGATCACCAGCCCATCCTTGGGAAGCGAGCCGGGTGCCACCACCTCGACCGCGCCCTTCAGCTTCAGGACCTCGACCACCGACTTGGCATAGGCCGCGTCGTTTTCGCAGGGGCTTTCGATCTGAACCGTCATCATGTCCATCTCGCCCTGCCGGGCTGCAATCACACGCGCCTTGACGATCTCCTCGTGCTTGTCCACCAGCGCCGCAACCTGTTCCGGACGCACGAACATGCCTTTGATCTTGGTGGTCTGATCGGCGCGGCCCATCCAGCCCTTGATGCGGGTATTTGTCCGCCCGCAGGGGGACTGGCCCGGCATGATGGCCGATAGATCACCGGTGGCAAAGCGGATCAGCGGGTAATCCGGGTTGAAGGTCGTGACCACAACCTCGCCAACCTCGCCGGGTGCAACCGGAATTCCGGTGCCGGGGGTGACGATCTCGACGATGACATGTTCGTCGATGATCATCCCTTCCATCGCGGCACTTTCATAGGCGATGTTGCCCAAATCCGCCGTGGCATAGCATTGCAGGCAGGAAATACCCCGGTCGGCATAGTCCTGCCGCAATGAGGGAAACAGCGCACCCCCGCCCACAACCGCCTTCGAGAAAGTCAGCGAAACGCCCATCTCGTCAGCCTTATCCAGGATCACTTTCAGGTAATCCGGCGTTCCCGCATATGCGGTGCATCCGATATCACGGGCAGCAGTGACCTGAAGCTCGGTCTGGCCGGTGCCCGCTGGCAACACGGCAGCGCCGACGGCCCGCGCGCCGTTCTCAAAGATCATTCCGGCCGGTGTCAGATGATACCCAAAACAGTTCTGCACGATGTCTCCGGGTCCGACTCCGGCGGCGTGCAGAAACCGGCCCATGCGCCACCAGTCGTGATCCGTGCTGCCCGGTTCGTATATCGGACCCGGCGATTGAAACACATGGTGGAAATGACGCGCCGGTTTTACCGTAAACCCACCAAATGGCGCACGTGCGGCCTGCCCCTGTGTCAGGTCGGACTTCCGCAAAACCGGCAGTTTCGCCAGATCCTCGATCGAGGTAACCGCGTCGACATCCGCATCCGCGAAATGAGCCGAAAATCCCGGTGCCGATTTCGCCCGCTGCAATTGCGCGCGCAATGTCTGGGTCTGATCAGACAAACGCTGATCGGCCGAGCGGGTTTCGAGTGCATCGAAGTAAGTCATCGCCAAATCCTCCATCCGCTCACAGCCACCGCTTGCGGCGGCGATAAGAGCGCACGTCCCGAAAGCTCTTGCGGCCTTCATCCGACATGCCGAGATAGAATTCCTTTACGTCCGGGTTTTCGCGCAATTCTGCGGCGGGGCCGTCCATCACGACGCGACCCGATTCCAGAATGTATCCGTAATGCGCAAACCTAAGCGCTACGTTGGTGTTCTGTTCGGCCAGCAGGAAGGACACGCCTTCTTTCTCGTTCAGATCCTTCACAATGCCGAAAATCTCTTCGACCAGCTGCGGCGCCAATCCCATCGACGGTTCGTCCAGCAGGATTGTCTCGGGCCGGGACATCAGCGCCCGTCCCATCGCAACCATCTGCTGCTCGCCACCCGAGGTATAACCGGCCTGGCTTCGGCGGCGTTCCTTGAGGCGGGGGAAATATGTGTAGACCAGCTCAAGGTCCTGCTGAATCGCGGCCTTGCCATCCTTGCGGGTATAGGCACCGGTCAGCAGGTTTTCCTCGACCGTCAGGTGTTCGAAGCAATGGCGACCCTCCATCACCTGGATCACGCCTTTCTGCACCAGATCGGCCGGATCGCTTTCGTGAACACTGGTTCCGCGATATTTGATGGAACCTTTGGTCACCTCGCCCCGTTCGGAATGCAGCAGGTTCGACACCGCCTTGAGCGTCGTCGTCTTGCCTGCACCATTGCCGCCCAGCAAGGCCGTGATGCCGCCCTTGGGCACAGTCAGGCTGACGCCTTTCAGCACGAGGATCACATGGTTGTAGATCACCTCGATATTGTTGACTTCAAGCAGGGTTTCCGCCTGCACGTCAGTGGTTTGTGCCGCATCCAGCATCAGCGTGTTTCCTCATGCCTGCCCCATCCGGGGCGGTTCATCAGGAGCGGCAGGCGCGCTGCCGCTCCGATTGTTTGGCGGCCCCGGATCGCTCCGGGGCGCGGGCCCTTTTCTTATTCGCAGCGGGCTGCGACGTTGTTTTCAGCTGCGTACGCGTTCGAATCTTCCGCAACCAGCGCGCCGATCACTTCGCCATCGGTTGGCTTGAAGTCGGAAATCAGACTCCAGGTCTTGGTGCCGGCATCCCATTGGGACACACCGATCAGGCCTGGGCCACCATGGTTGTCACACGACACCTGGAAGGTTGGGCCAAAGTTCGGCATGCCCAGTGCGGCCATACGCTCTTCGGTGATGTTGAGGTTCTCCATCGCGTCACGCACCATGCCCGGTGTGACGTCGCCTGTTCCGTTGGCCTCTTGCGCGTCCTTGATCGCTTCGGCGGCCAGCATCGCGGAATAGAGACCGCGGTTGTACAGAACGGTACCGACCTGATCGCCTGCGCCTGCGGCCTTACCGGCATCGACAACATGCGTTTTGATGTCATCGAATACGGGGAAGTCATTACCGACCGCGTGGAAGGTGACGGCCTTGTACCCGTTCGCCTTGTCACCTGCGGGCAGCACGTCATGCTGCGCACCCGACCACCAAACGCCGATGAAGTTTTCCATCGGGAAACGGATGTTCGCGGCTTCCTGGATTGCGACCTGGTTCATCACGCCCCAGCCCCACATCAGAACGTAGTCCGGCTTTTCACGGCGGATTTGCAGCCATTGCGACTTCTGCTCCTGACCGGGGTGATCGACCGGCAGCGTGGACAGTTCAAAACCGTGCTTCTTGGACAGCTCTTCCAGCGTGCGGATCGGCTCTTTGCCGTAGGCCGAGTTGTGATAGACCAGCGCGATTTTCTTGCCGTTCAGATCACCGCCATTTTCTTCCAGCAGATAGTTCACCGCGCCCGAGGCCCCGTCCCAGTAATTGGCGGGATAGTTGAAGACATGGCTGAACACCTTGCCGTTGCGGGCCGAAGTCCGGCCATATCCCATGGTGTGAAGCGGGATGTCATCGGCCGTCACTTTCGGGATGAGCTGATAGGTGATGCCGGTCGACAGCGGTTGATAGATCAGCGCGCCCTCGCCCTTGGTCGATTCATAGCATTCCACACCTTTTTCGGTGTTGTAGCCGGTCTCGCATTCGACAACACGAACGGGAACACCGCCGATACCGCCATCCCTCTCATTCAACAGAGTGAAATAGTCGTTGTAGCCATCCGAGAACGGAATACCGCCCGCAGCATAAGGCCCTGTGCGATAGCTGAGGTCCGGGATCACAAGATCCGCCAAAGCGGGCCCTGCGGCCATCAGAGCGCACAGCGCCATAGTTGCCAGTTTCTTGTTCATCGGGTGTTTCCTCCCTTGGTTATTCCGATGCGGTTTCGGGCTTTGCACCCGTCTTATGATTGGGCCGGTTCCGTTTAGTGCGGGAACGGCCAGAGTCTGAGTTTTTCCTTGGCCACGCGCCACAGCTGCGCCAGCCCGTGTGGTTCCAGGATCAGGAACATGATGATCAGCGCACCGACGATCACAAGCTGAAGATGCGCCACGATATCGGTGGGCCAGCCCAAAACGTCGACCCCGACAACCTTCAGAACCACCGGCAGCAGCACAAGAAACGCAGCCCCGGCAAAGGATCCGAAAATAGAGCCTAATCCGCCGATAATCACCATGAACAGCACCAGGAACGACTTCTGGATGCCGAACACCTCGCCCACTTCGACCGCGCCCAGATAGACCGAAAAGAACAGCGCACCAGCGATGCCCACAAAGAACGAACTGACGGCGAAGGCGCTGATCTTGGCTTTCAGCGGGTTCACCCCGATGATCTCGGCTGCGATGTCCATGTCGCGGATCGCCATCCATGTGCGCCCGGTGGTGCCGCGCGTCAGGTTGCGGGCAATCAGCGCGCTGACCGTCAGGAAGATCAGGCAGAACAGATAGGTCGCCCAGGCCGGAGCATTCGGCCCCGTGATGATGATGCCGAACACATCACGTTCGGGCGCATTGATCTGACCCGAAGCGGAATAGTTGTAGAACCACGGCACCCGGTTGAACAGCCAGACCAGAAAGAACTGCGCCGCCAGCGTGGCCACTGCCAGATAGAACCCTTTGATCCGCAGCGAAGGCAGACCGAACAGCACACCCACGATGGCCGTAATGCCTCCGGCAAGCAGGACATGGATGAACATGCTGACATCGGGAAAGGCCGTCATCAGCTTGTAGCAGGCATATGCGCCCACAGCCATGAACCCGCCGGTCCCCAGCGATACCTGCCCGCAATAGCCCACCAGAATGTTCAGCCCGATGGCCGCAATTGCGTAGATCAGGAACGGCAACAGCAGCGCATTGGCCCAATAATCGTTGATGATGAACGGAATGATCCCGAACGCCACCGCCAGCACCACGTAGTAGCGGTACCGATCAAACTTGATCGGGAAAGTCTGGCTGTCATCCACGTACGAGACTTTGAAGTCCCCGGCTTCACGATAGAACATGTCTTACTTTCCCCATTCTTCCTGCGCCCGGTTCCGGGTCGCAGCGTCCAATTGTTTTGAAGACTTGGCGTAACCGCTCTGCTCGGTGTTGCGCACCAGTTTCATATAGGCCAGCACGCCCGTCACCAGACCGGCAAACGCCAGGATCGCAGCGATCATCAACTGGCCGTCCGTTAGCCCCTCGGCTGTGATCGCGATGTAGCCGAAGGCCCAGAACCCGGCCCAGGCGATGACGTTAATGATGGCGATCAGCTTCTGCACGACCTAAACCCTTTCGATGATCTTCTCACCGAACAGACCCTGAGGCCGGAACACGAGGAAGATCAGCGCCAGAACATAGGCGAACCAGTTTTCGGTCGCGCCGCCCACCATCGGGCCGATCGCAAATTCGAACAGCTTCTCTCCCACACCGATGATCAGCCCGCCCACGATCGCACCGGGGATCGAGGTGAACCCGCCCAGCATCAACACCGGCAGCGCCTTGAGCGCGATCAGCGACAATGAGAACTGCACGCCGGACTTGGTGCCCCACATGATCCCTGCGACCAGTGCCACGAATCCGGCCACCGACCAGACCATGACCCAGATGAAGTTCAGCGAAATGCCGACCGACAGCGCGGCCTGGTGATCATCCGCAACGGCACGCATGGCCCGGCCCTGTTTGGTGTACTGGCTGAAGGCCACCAGCGCCGCGACCAGCAGCGCCGCAATGACCGTCGCCACGATATCCAGATTGTCGATGAAGAAGCCGTAATCAAAGATGTTGAACGTCGTCTCGTCAATCCATAGGTTGATACCCTGCGGCAGGCCAACATCCAGCGTCTTGATCTCGGATCCCCACATCAGGTCGGCCACGCCTTCAAGGAAATAGGCCAGACCGATGGTCGCCATGAACAGAATGATTGGCTCCTGCCCGACCAGATGGCGCATGACGAACCGCTGCACCGCCCAGGCCAGTAGGACCATCACCGCCATTGTCAGAATGATCGCCAGCAACGCGGGCACGTTCCAGCCGAAATAGTGGACATGGGTGCCGAAGATCGCGTTGATCAGATGCGCAAAGGGCACCTGACCGTTCATGATCCCGACCAGTGTCATCGCCGCAAAAAGGGCCATAACCCCTTGCGCGTAATTGAAAATCCCGGACGCCTTGTAGATCAGCACAAAGCCCAGCGCGACCAGTGCATAAAGCACCCCGGCCATCAGACCGTTGAGGATGACCTCCATCGCAAATACGAGTTGTTCAGGCATGTCAGCCCCTCCCCAATTCTGCCAAGGCTTCAGTCATGGCTGACCCCCAGATAGGCGTCGATGACTTCCTGATTGTTGCGCACCTCGTCGGGTGTGCCGTCGCCGATCTTTTTGCCGTAATCCATCACGACCACCCGGTCGCTCAGGTCCATCACAACGCCCATGTCGTGTTCGATCAGGGCAATCGTGGTGCCGAACTCGTCATTCACGTCGAGGATAAAGCGGCTCATGTCCTCTTTCTCTTCGACATTCATGCCCGCCATCGGTTCATCCAGCAGCAACAGCTTGGGCTCCGCAGCCAGCGCACGGGCCAGCTCGACGCGTTTTTTCAACCCGTATGGCAAGCGCGCCACGGGCGTCTTTCGGATGTGCTGAATTTCAAGAAAGTCGATGATCTTCTCGACCGCCTCGCGGTTCTCGACCTCTTCCGCCTCGGCCTTACCCTTCCAGAACGCCTGTTGAAGGACGTTGGTCTTCATGAAGTTCAGGCGGCCGGTCATAACGTTGTCCAGCACGCTCATCCCCTCGAACAGGGCGATGTTCTGGAACGTGCGCGCAATGCCCTGGCGCGCCACTTCGTAGGGGCGCATCGCCGGGCGTTTCGATCCGTGGAACCAGACCTCACCCTCCTGCGGAACATAGAACCCGGAAATCACGTTCAGCATCGAGGATTTACCGGCCCCGTTCGGCCCGATGATCGCGCGAATTTCACCTTCGCGGATGTCAAAAGAGATATCCTTGATCGCCACGACGCCACCAAAGCGCAGGGTGATGTTCTTCATTTCCATCACCACACCGCCGATCTTGCGGCCGTCTTCGGTGACATATCCTTCGGAATTATCCAGCATCAGTCGCTCCCTGACGTTTGGAAAAACGGGACGGCGGGCGGGGCGATGACCGCAGGTCGAGCGGCGTACGACCGGCCCTCATTCTGCCGCCACCTTGTGCTGCGTGACAGGCACGACCGGCGCATCGACAATCTTCAAGGTCGCGCTGATCGCGCCTTTGCGGCCATCCTCATAGGTCACTTCCGTGGTCGTCGAAATGCTCTCGGACCCATCATAAAGTGCCTGGATGATGTCGTGGAACTTCTCTTCGACGAAGCCGCGCCGCACCTTGCGGGTCCGGGTCATTTCACCGTCATCTGCATCCAGTTCCTTGTGCAGAACCACAAAGCGATGCACCTGGCAGCCCGACAGCATCTCATCTGCGGCTACGGACTTGTTGACCTCTTCCACATGGCCGCGAATCGTCTCTAACACACGGGGATGCGCCGCCAGTTCCTGATATGACGCATAGGCCACATTGTTGCGTTCGGCCCAGTTGCCGACAGCAGTCAGGTCGATATTGATGAAGGCCACGCAGCGATCCTTGCCGTTGCCGAACAGGACAACTTCAAGAATGTCAGGAAAGAACTTCAGTTTGTTTTCGACATATTTCGGCGCGAACATGGACCCATCGGCCATTTTGCCCACATCCTTGGCGCGGTCGATGATCCGCAGATGGCCGCTGCTTTCTTCGATAAATCCGGCATCCCCGGTCGCCACCCAACCTTCGGCATCCTTGGTCGATGCCGTCGATTCCGGGTTGTTGTAATACTCGATGAACACACCGGGCGAGCGGTAGTAAATCTCGCCCTTGTCGTCGATCTTCAGTTCGACATCCGGCGCAGGAACGCCAACAGTGTCGGCCCGAACCTCTCCATCCGGCTGAACGGTGATAAAGACCGTCGCCTCGGTCTGGCCGTAAAGCTGTTTCAGATTGATGCCCAGCGAGCGGTAGAAATCGAAAATCTCCGGCCCGATTGCCTCACCCGCCGTGTAGCCGACGCGAAAGCGACCGTAACCAAGCGTGTCCTTCAGCGGACCATACACCAGCAGATTGCCCAGCGCGTATTTCATCCGGTCGCCGAAACCCACCGGCTTGCCGTCCAGCAGCAGGCCTCCGACATTCTTGGCATGCGCCATGAAGTGGTGGAACATGCGCTGCTTCAGTTTGCTCGCATCCTCCATCCGGATCATCACGTTGGTCAGCTGGGTCTCGAACACGCGCGGCGGGGCAAAGAAGTAAGTCGGTCCGATCTCGCGCAGGTCCGTCATCATCGTGTCGGCGCTTTCAGGGCAGTTCACGCAGAAGCCGCACCAATAGGCCTGTCCGATCGAAAAGATGAAATCCCCCACCCACGCCATCGGCAGATAGGACAGAATGTCTTCGTTCCGTGTCAGATGATCGAAATCGGCCGAGTTCTTGGCGCTTTCGATCACGTTGCGGTTCGACAGCACCACACCCTTGGGCTTGCCGGTGGTGCCCGAGGTGTAAAGCATCACGCATGTGTCGTCATAGGTGATCTCTGAGATGCGCTTGTCCAGTTCCTCATCGAACCGCGCATGGCCGGCGCTGCCCTCGGCCATGATATCGGCCAAAGCGTTCATCTGACTGTGGTCGTATTTCCGCATCCCCCGCTTGTCGGTATAGAGGATGTGTTTGACCTGATCCATTTTTTCCTGGATTTCGATGACCTTGTCGACTTGCTCCTGATCACCGCAGACGACGTATTTCGCGCCGCAATGTTCCAGAACATAGGCCATCTCTTTGGCGACCGAATCCTGATAGAGAGGCACCGGAACCGCGCCCACCATCTGGGCCGCGACCATGGACCAGTAATGCGCCGGGCGGTTGCGGCCGATCACCGCGATATGGTCGCCCTTCTCGACGCCAAGCTCCAGAAAGCCCAGCGCGATGGCGCGGATTTCCCGGGCCGCTTCTGCCCAGGTCCAGCATTGCCAGATCCCGAATTCTTTTTCCCGATAGGCCGGGGCATCCCCGAACCGGGTCACATTGCGGTGTAACAGCGCCGGAAGAGACTGCATCCCTTCGGCGCCCGACTGCGTCTGAGCCAATCTTTTCTCCTCCCCATCCGACCCCTCTCCCCGGGGCGGAAATGGCGGGTTCGGAACAGGGTCCGAACGCCAATGCCCCGATTTGGGACAGTGGCACAATCAGCGTCAACTTTTTCCTGATGTTTTCTCAATTCTTACGAATTGTAACAGGGGTAGAGTGGTGATCTTCTGATTTGTACAAAGCGCACACTTAGAGAAAGAGTGCTTCCGGCAAGAGCGAGGCGGAGAAAGGACGGCCCATTCTTCAAATGGTCACTGACATTGCGGCGGGTTGGAGGCGGGGTGCGCGGGTGATTTGAACGGTCCCGGAACAGAAACTGCGCAAGTATTGCGAACTATGACCAACTGTGATTGCTCGGTAGCCCAAATTGCACAGGAAGCTTAATCTGGATGAATTGCCAGCCCCAGTTTCTAGGCTGCGGTCACGAGTGATTGGCCGCAGCTTGCCAAGGTTCAAAACCGTTTGAAAACTGATGCTTAGGATCGTCGCGGATGAAGACATTAACCCCGCGCCGCCAACTGAGCCCAATAACTTCTGTGGAAGCATCTTTCGGCAAAAGGCAGCTCCGATCGGAGTAGTCGGGTGCCTACGACCCGACTTTGACAACCATCTTTCCAAAATTCCCGCCAACCAGCAGTTGATTAAAGGCCGCAGGAGCGTTTTCAAGCCCTTCCACGACGTGCTCTTTGTATTTGACGGACCCATCTTGAAGCCAAGCGGTCATGTCCCGAGCAAACTCTTTGTACAGCGACAGCGGAAAACTGTCGTAGATGATAAAGCCCTGCATCTTAACCTTCATACGCAGTATGGTGCCCATGATGGCCGGTCCCATATCAGGTCCCTTTGGAAGACCAGGCAAATTATACCAAGCCACCACGCCACACACGGGGATACGAGCAAAAGGGTTAAGCAGCGGCAAAACCGCGTAAAGCACTTTGCCCCCAACGTTTTCGAAATACACGTCAATCCCGTTCGGACATGCTTCGCGCAATTCGGTGGCCAAATCATCCGACCGGTGATCAATGCAGGCATCAAACCCGAGGGTTTCGACCACGTGAGCGCATTTCTCGGGCCCTCCGGCAATACCAACGACCCGGCATCCTTTCAGCTTTGCGATTTGCCCGACTGTTGCCCCGACCGGCCCAGCTGCCGCTGCCACAACGACGGTTTCGCCCGGTTTTGGCTCTCCAATTTTCAAAAGTCCTGCGTATGCGGTGTAGCCAGGCATCCCAAGTATACCCAAAGCCCAGGATGGGTTCTGCGGGTTCTTACCCAAGTTTATCACCTGAACTCCGTCGGAGATCGCATAGTCTTGCCAGCCACTGCCGGAAAGCACGAAGTCGCCTTCTTCGTAGCCCTCGAGATTGGAAGTCACCACCTGCCCAACGACCTGGGCAGTCATGACTTCTCCGATCGCCACAGGCTCGGCGTAGGACTTGGCATCATTCATGCGCCCCCGCATGTAGGGATCCAAGGACAGGTAAACCGTGCGCACCAGCATTTCGCCTTCGCCGGGCACTGGCACATCGGTTGTCTGCAATTTCAGTGTGTTGTCGTCTGGTTGACCTTTTGGTCGCTCGGCGAGAACAATTTGACGGTTGATATCCGATGTCTGTGCCATTTTGGCCTCCTTCTGTTGCCGAACCACAAAGACATTGCCACGTTATGGGCCGGTGCAGAAGGCGCGTGGCGTGAAACATGCTCTTTGCGGGAAAACTCGGGTCCGATCAATGCGACATTGGCTTTTGGCCGTGTTCCGAACATCGGCGGTGCGCTCCAAGCCGTCTCTGGGTCCGCATACCCGGCGTCCAGGCTGATCACTCTAACTGTCTTATGCATTCCACTCTACAACCAATCCCGCAGGATCGGGATCAGCGGCACATCCGCCGCAGGCATCGGGTAGCTGCGCAAATCATTCGCGCGGACCCATTTCAACGCCTGTCCTTCTTTCGACTGCGGGATGCCCTGCCATTTGCGGCAGGCAAACAGCGGCATCAGCAGATGGAAGTCACTATAGCTGTGACTGGCAAAGGTCAGCGGGGCCAGGCAGGACGCCCAGGTATCGATGCCCAGCTCCTCATGCAATTCGCGGATCAAAGCGGCCTCGGGGGTTTCGCCGGGTTCGATCTTGCCACCGGGGAACTCCCACAGGCCAGCCATGGATTTACCCTCTGGGCGCTGCGCCAACAGAACCCGGCCCTCGATATCGATCAGAGCGACCGCAGACACCAACACGGTTTTCATGGTCGCAATCCCGGACGCAAAACCGGGCTCCACTTTTGCTGGAATTGCTCCGGTTTCACGAGCGATAGTCCGCGTTGATCTCAATATAGCCGTGGGTCAGATCGCAGGTCCAGACGGTGGATTTGCCCTCGCCCAGCCCCAGATCAACGGCAATGACCAAATCCTGACCTTTCATATAGGCGGCGGCGTCTTCCTCGCGATAGTTGGGGCTGACCCAGCCTTTCTCGGCCACCAGAATATCCCCGAAGGAAATGCTCAGCAGGTCCCGATCCGCTGCGGCACCGGACTTACCGATAGCCATGACCACGCGGCCCCAGTTGGGGTCTTCGCCCGCGATGGCCGTCTTGATCAGCGGAGAGTTGGCGATAGCCAGCCCATGCACCTTGGCATCCGCATCCGAGGCCGCACCAGTCACGCGAATTTCCACGAATTTCGTTGCGCCTTCACCGTCGCGCACCACCTGCTGTGCCAGATCCAGCATGACGCCTTCCAGCGCCTCGGCAAACGCCGCATTGCCGGTGGCGTCCACCCCCGAGGCCCCCGTCGCGCACAACAGCAGGCTGTCCGAAGTCGAGGTGTCGCTGTCGACGGTGATGCAGTTGAACGTCCGGTCCGTCTGCGCGCGCAGCATCGCCTGCAGTGCCGATTGCTCGACCCGGGCATCCGTGAAGATGTAGACCAGCATCGTCGCCATGTCCGGCGCGATCATGCCGGAGCCCTTGGCAATCCCTGCAATAGAGACTGTTTTACCATCGATCTGAACCTGCGCTGAGGCTCCTTTCGGGAAGGTATCGGTGGTCATGATGGCGCGGGCGGCATCCTCGATCGCATGACGGCTGAGCCCCGCCTTCAGCGTCTCAAGCTGAGCCACGATGCGTTCATGAGGCAGCGGTTCACCAATCACGCCGGTTGATGAGGTAAAGACCCGTTCGACCGGAACGCCGGTGGCCTTGGAAACGGCCTGGGTTACTTCTGCCACCGAGGTCTGGCCATAATGGCCGGTGAAGGCGTTGGCATTGCCCGAGTTCGCAACGATCGCTGCCGGTCCTTCGCTGGATCCGCCAATCTTGTTCTGACAATCCAGCACCGGGGCCGAGCGGGTCGCCGAGCGGGTGAATACCCCGGCCACGGATGTGCCCGGATCCAGCACTGCCAGCATGACATCGGTACGACCCTGATAGCGCACACCGGCCTCGACGGTCGCGAAACGCACGCCGTCGATGGCCGGAAGGTCGGGGAAGGCCGCAGGTGCCAGCGGCGACACTTTAGTGATATTGGCCAAGGGGCTTACTCCTGAATCAGATCCAGCTGCCGCATGATTTCCGGACCGGCACCTTCCAGCGCCGGACGCTCGATCTGGGCTTTCTGGGTCAGTTCGTCGATACGGGCCTGAATGGCTTCCTGCTGGATGGTCTGGGCCAGTTCATTGCGAACCTCGGCAAGTTCAGGGGCCTCGGACTTGCGCTGATCGTTCAGGATGATCACGTGCCAGCCGAATTGGGTCTGCACAGGATCCGAGATCTGGCCTACTTCCAGCTCCAGCACGGCGGCCTCAAACTCGGGCACCATGCGGCCCTTGCCGAACCAACCCAGCACGCCGCCATTGGGGCCTGACGGGCCGGTGGACTTTTCCCTGGCGAGCTCCGCGAAATCCGCGCCATCGTCCAGCTGGGTCTTGATTTCCTTGGCCTCATCCTCGGTTTCTACCAGAATGTGGCTGGCCTCGTACTCGTCCTCGCCTTCAAACTCGGCGATCTGCGCGTCATAGGCGGCCTGAATCGACTCGTCCGTCACCAGACCGCCGGTGATTTCGGCAACCGTCTGCACGGCCCTCAGCGAACGTTCCTCGTTCTTGAGTGTCAGGGCGTTGTAGGTGGAAAGGCCTTCCTGTTCCTGGCTGAGCAATTGCTGCTGGACCAGCTGCTCGACGATGAAGTCAAAGAGAACCTGGTCTTCCATCTGCTGGTATTGCTGCGGCAGGCTTGCGGCGGTGGCGATCACGTGACCCAAAGTGATCTCGTCCCCGTTGACGCGCGCAACCACAGTGGTCGCATCCGGCTGGGTCTGGGCGGCCAGTGGCAGGGCCATCACGGCGGTCAGGGCCAGCGATGGCAGAAAAGTGAGGCCTTTGGGCATTGAATTATCCTATTTCCATGCCGCGACAGGGCGCAGCGTTGACACTCTGGAACCTGCCGCTTACATCGCTTTGAAGCCTTGGACAGGGCCGCCTTTCACCCCCCGTATCTATGGGTTGCGCGCAAGGTGGGCAAGCCTGTCGCAACCAAGACAAGAACAGATCCGCTGGAGTGAACATGCTGGGACTCGGAACGCTTGCCAAAAAGGTGTTCGGAACACCGAACGACCGCAAGATCAAGGCGACCCGCCCGCTGGTCGAAAAGATCAACGCGCTGGAGCCGGAGTTTGAGAAACTGTCGGATGAGGGTCTGATCGAGAAGACCAAAGAGCTGCGCCAACGCGCGCTGGATGGCGAGAGCCTGGATGCCTTGCTGCCCGAAGCTTTTGCCAACGTGCGCGAGGGTGCTAAGCGGGCGCTGGGTCTGCGGGCATTCGACGTGCAGCTGATGGGCGGCGCATTCCTGCATCAGGGCAACATCTCGGAAATGAAAACGGGTGAGGGAAAGACGCTGGTTGCCACCCTCCCGGCCTATCTGAACGCGCTGACCGGCAAAGGTGTGCACGTGGTCACGGTGAACGAATACCTGGCCAAGCGCGACGCGGAATGGATGGGCAAGGTTTTCTCGGCCGTAGGCATGACGACCGGTGTGATCTGGTCCGGTCAGCCGGACGAAGAGAAAAAGGCGGCCTATGCCTGCGACATCACCTATGCCACCAACAATGAGCTGGGCTTCGACTACCTGCGCGACAACATGAAGGCGGACCTGAACGACGTCTATCAGAAGCACCACAATTTCGCGATCGTGGACGAGGTCGACTCGATCCTGATCGACGAGGCGCGGACACCGCTGATCATCTCGGGTCCATCGCAGGACCGGTCGGACCTGTATACCGCGATCGATACGCTGATCCCGTTGCTGCAGGACGATCACTATTCGCTGGACGAAAAGTCGCGCTCGGTGACCTTTACCGATGAAGGCAACGAGTATCTTGAGCAGCAGTTGCTGGCAAACGACCTGATCCCTGAAGGTCATTCGCTGTACGACCCCGAAAGCACGACCGTGGTGCATCACGTCAACCAGGGCCTGCGCGCGCACAAGCTATTTCAGCGCGACAAGGACTACATCGTCCGCGACGGCAATGTGGTGCTGATCGACGAATTTACGGGGCGGATGATGCCGGGCCGCCGGTTGTCCGAAGGCCTGCATCAGGCCATCGAAGCCAAGGAAGGCGTGCAGATTCAGCCCGAGAACGTGACGCTGGCCAGCGTGACGTTCCAGAATTACTTCCGTCTTTATGACAAGCTGGGCGGCATGACCGGTACCGCGCTGACCGAAGCCGAGGAATTTGCCGAGATCTATGGGCTGGGTGTGGTCGAAGTTCCGACCAACAAGCCGATCGCCCGTCTGGACGAGGACGATCAGGTCTATCGCACTGCCCCCGAAAAATACGGCGCGATGATCAAGGAAACCAAAAAGGCGGTCGAGAAGGGCCAGCCGGTTTTGCTGGGCACCACCTCGATTGAAAAATCAGAGGTGCTGAGCCAGTTGCTGACCAAGGAAGGCATTCAGCACAACGTGCTGAACGCCCGCCAGCACGAGCAGGAAGCGCAAATCGTCGCCGAAGCAGGTCGTCTGGGTGCGGTGACCATCGCCACCAACATGGCCGGACGCGGTACCGACATCCAATTGGGCGGCAACGTGGAAATGAAGGTTCTGCAGGCACTTGCCGAGAACCCCGAAGCGGACCCCGCCGAACTGCGCGCGGCGGAAGAGGCGCGTCACGCCGAGGAAAAACAGAAGGTGCTTGAGGCCGGTGGCCTGTATGTCATGGCCTCGGAACGGCATGAAAGCCGCCGCATCGACAACCAGCTGCGTGGCCGTTCGGGCCGCCAGGGCGACCCGGGCCGCACCGTGTTCTACCTCAGCCTTGAAGACGATCTGATGCGCATCTTCGGCTCGGAACGGCTGGACAAAGTGCTGACCACACTGGGTATGAAAGAAGGCGAGGCGATCATCCACCCATGGGTGAACAAGTCGCTGGAACGCGCCCAGTCCAAGGTCGAAGGCCGCAACTTTGACATGCGCAAGAACGTTCTGAAGTTCGACGACGTAATGAACGACCAGCGCAGGGTGATTTTCAGCCAGCGGCGCGAGATCATGTCGACCGGTGACCTTTCGGAAATCGTATCGGACATGCGCGAACAGGTGATCGATGATCTGATCGACGAATATATGCCGCCGAAAACCTATGCCGACCAGTGGGACACCGACGGTCTGCACGAGGCGATCAAGGACAAGCTGACCATCGACGCGCCGGTTCAGGACTGGGCCGCCGAGGAAGGCGTCGATGACGAGCAGGTGCGCGAGCGCCTGATCAAAGCCGCCGACGAGATGATGGCCCAGAAGGCCGCCGCGTTTGGCCCCGAGAACATGCGCAACATCGAAAAGCAGGTGTTGCTGCAGACCATCGACGGCAAGTGGCGCGAGCATCTTCTGACGCTGGAACATCTGCGCTCGGTCGTGGGCTACCGCAGCTATGCCCAGCGCGATCCGCTGAACGAGTACAAGAACGAAAGTTTTCAGCTGTTCGAAGGGATGCTGGACAGCCTGCGCGAAACCGTAACCCAGCAATTGTCGCGTGTTCGCCCGCTGACCGAGGAAGAGCAGCGTGAGATGCTGGCCCAGATGGCGGCGCAGCAGGCCCAGGCGCAACAGGCGGTCGAACAGGCCGCCGGTCAGGCCGAAGCAGTCGCAGAAGCCGACGCCTCGGGTGATGCCCGGCCCGGATTTGACGAAAGCGATCCGGCGACCTGGGGTAACCCGTCGCGCAACGACCGCTGCCCCTGTGGATCCGGAAAGAAGTTCAAACACTGTCACGGCAGGCTGACCTAACGTCACCTAAATTCGAACACAATGACTTCGCGTCGCGGTCACAAATTGGCCGCGATTGACCGGGAAAGTGTGACTCGCTCCTTCAACTGGGGAGGGTGTCTTGTTCGTTGTAAGAAACTACGTGACCATGGGTGGCACTGTCGTCTGCGCGCTCGCCATCGGTTACCTGATGCAGAATGGATCTGCCGCGCAACCTGATGGAAATCAGGCCGGTATCTCTGTGGCTTCTGCCGCGGGACAGCCTGTTGGGCTGGCCGGGCTCGAGCAGTTCGCGCTTACCTCGTCTTCTGCAAGCACCGCGTCACTTTCTGCTCCGGCACCCTCGCAGCGCAGCCTGCAACCCGGCCAAACCGGCCCCGAAGTAGTGACCGACTGCAACCTGAGCGCGCGCGCCACCGCAGTGCCCGGTGCAGCGGCAAGGTTGATCGTCAAGGCCCCCTGCCACGCCAACCAACGGATCGAGGTTCATCACAGCGGGCTGGCCGTTTCTCAACAGACGGATGAAAACGGCGCCTTGGATCTGACGATGCCGGTGCTGTCGGAATACGCGATTTTTCTGATTTCCTTCGACGATCAAAAAGGTACGGTGGCAACGACGCACGTGCCGGACATAAGCCAGTACGACCGCGTCGCGCTGCAATGGAAGGGCACGACCGATCTACAGATTCACGCGCTGGAGTTTGGTGCCAGCTATGGCGGTGACGGGCATGTCTGGGCGGACAGCTCGGCAACGGGTGTCGGCGAGGTTGTCCATATGGGCCAGCCGGGTCTTGGCACCACGCAGAATATCGAGATTTATTCCTTCCCTTCCGGCCAGTCTGCGCAATCGGGTGCCATCGGCCTGACGGTCGAGGCTGACGTGACCAAGGCCAATTGCGGCTCGGATCTGAGCGTACAGTCGCTGGAACTGCGCGCCGACCGCCGCCTACGCTCACGCGATCTGGTGCTGAACCTGCCCGACTGTTCGCAGGTCGGAGAGTTTCTGGTGTTGAATAATCTGTTCCAAGACCTGACAATCGCGGCAAAGTAAACCGCAGGCAGGCTCGAAACTCCTATGACATCCTTACGTGCAGCAGTGGCTGCACTTTTTCTGGCAACGCTGGCGCCCGGTGCCCAGGCGCAGGACATCACGCTGACCTCGCATGACGGCAAGGTCGAGGTAACTGGAAACCTGCTGGGATATGATGGCGAGTTCTATCGCATCGACACCCAATTCGGTGAACTGACGGTGGACGGGTCCGGCGTGACCTGCGATGGCCCCGCCTGCCCCAATCTGACCGATTTTGTGGCAGAGGTCCGGTTCTCCGGGTCGTCCGTCATGGCCGAGAAAGTCATGCCTGCCCTGATTCTTGGTTTTGCCCAACAAGAAGAGTTGTCGGCGACCCCATCACGGATTGACTCGGCAACCTTTGCCTACGAGCTGTTTCAACCCGGGCGACCCAGACCTTTGGGGCGGTTCTTCTTTCGCGTGGGCAATACAGGCCGGGGGTTTTCCGATCTGAGCGCGAATGAAACCGATATCGTCATGGCCTTGCGCGAAATCCGTCCGGGTGAGCGACTGGCTGCGGAAGACGCCGGGATGGGCGATCTGACAAAAGCGCGGCGATCCCGGGTCGTGGCGCTGGATGCGATGGTGCCTGTGGTGTCCGCCGTCAACGCAATACGACAGATCTCGCCCACGGATCTGGCACGCGTGTATTCCGGCGAAATCCTGAACTGGGCCGAACTGGGCGGGGCCGATGCGCCGATTGCGCTACATCTGCCGGACATAGGATCGGGCTTGTCCCAGGCCTTCGAGGATCAGTTGCTTGCGCCCGCTGGCGTGGCGCTGTCCGACACGGTCCTGCGGCATGGGCGCAGCAACGACTTGGTTCACGCAGTGGCCGAGGATCCGTTTGCCATCGGAATCGCCAGCCGGGCCGAAGCTGACAAGGTTCGCGCGCTGCCGCTTGCCGGGGGCTGCGGCCACGCGCTGACGGCGACCCGGCAATCGATCAAGACCGAGGATTATCCGCTAACCTCACCTATGTTCCTGTACCTGCCGTCATACCGCCTGCCCCGGATCGCACGACAGTTTCTGGCCTATACCCAAAGCCCGGAAGCTCAGATGGCGATACGGCAGGCCGGTTTCGTGGATCAGGCACCCGAGACCATGCGTATCGGATTGCAGGGGGACCGCCTTGCCAACGCAATCGCAAACGGCGGGGACGAAGTTGGCCTGGACAGCTTGAAACAGATGATCGAAACGCTGCGCCCGATGTCACGCCTGTCGCTGTCTTTCCGGTTCGAGGCCGGGTCTTCGCGCCCGGATGCCCAGTCCCGCGCGAACATTCTGCACTTGGCGCAGGCGCTTGAGGCCGGTGCCTACGAGGCCCGAAAGCTGACCTTCGTGGGATTCAGCGATGGTGACGGGCCAGCGGCGGGGAACGCCCGCATTGCGCTATTGCGGGCCAAAACAGTGCGCAACGCAGTTCTGGCCGCTGTTGAGACCGCGATCCCAGACAGTGTCGAGATCTCGGTCGAAGGGTTCGGCGAAGCCATGCCCATGGCCTGCGACGACACCGAATGGGGCCGCAAGATCAACCGCCGGGTCGAAGTCTGGATCGAGTGACTTCGAATCCCACCGACAGCTACAGATAGCCCTGCGACCGGAAACTCAGCTCTGTCGATTTTCCGATGATAAGGTGATCGTGCAGCACCAGGCCAAGCGCTGTACAGGCATCATGAATGCGATTGGTCATGTCGATGTCGGGCTGTGATGGCGTGGGATCACCTGACGGGTGGTTGTGCACCAGGATCAAAGCCGAGGCATTCAGTTCCAGCGCCCTTTTCGCCACCTCGCGCGGGTAGACGGGAACATGGTCCACCGTGCCCTTGGCCTGTTCCTCATCCGCGATGAGGACGTTCTTGCGATCAAGGTAGAACACGCGAAACTGCTCGGTCTCGCGATGGGCCATGGTGGTGTGGCAATAATCCAGCAATGCGTTCCAGCCCGAGATCACATGCCGTTGCATCACCCGTGCGCGGGCCATGCGATGGGCGCAGGCTTCCAGAATCTTCAGATCCGTGATCACGCTGTCGCCGACACCCTTGATCTGTCGCAACCGTTCTTCGGGCGCGGTCAGCACCCGGTTGAAGTCGCCCAGTTCGTCCATCAGGGCCCGGGCCAGGGGCTTTACGTCCTGTCGGGGGATCGAGCGGAACAGGACCAGCTCCAGCAGCTCATAATCCGGCATCGCTGCAGAACCGCCAGACATGAACCGTTCGCGCAGCCTTTTGCGATGGTCCTTGATATAAGACGGCAACCGGCCTGCCGGCAGCGGCTGCACCGGGGCTTCGTCGTTTTCAAAAAGCATCGGGGCTTCGGCAAAGGCGTCGTTGGTCATACGCGCAGACTGGCGCAGAATTGCTTTCCGAAACGTTAACGCACCTCACCCGCCATGCGCGCCGTGGCGCGGTGCACCACCATGTGCAGCAGGATCGAAAATACACCCAGCGTCAGCATGGCCGCGAACATCAGGTCCGTCTTGGCCCGCCCGTTGGCCAGCAGCATCAGGTTCCCCAACCCCCCGGACGAGCCACCGACCCATTCTCCGATCACGGCCCCGATGGGTGCGTAGACAGCCGCCAGCCGCATCCCCGAAGCCAACGAGGGCAGGGCGGCCGGTATTCGGATATGCCACAAAACTGCGCGCGGGCTGGCCTGCATGGTGCGTGCAAGGTCCAGATATCCTGCCGGAGTGCGCATCAATCCATCAAAAAAGGATGACGTCACCGGAAAATAGATGATCAGCATGGCCATTGCCACTTTCGACCAAAGATCAAACCCCAGCCAAAGCGTCAAAAGCGGTGCCAGGGCAAAAACCGGCAGGGCTTGCGTGAACACCAGCAAGGGTCGCACCAGGATCCGGGTCATGCGCGAACTGGCCAGCGAGACGGCTGTGACAACGCCCAAGGTTACACCAAAAACGAAGCCGGTCAGAACCTCGATGGCCGTCACCCAGGTGTCCTTTGCGATGATCCACCGGTTGTCCCACCATGTTTCGGCGACAATGGCCGGGCCGGGCAGGATGAATTTCGGCCAGCCCGTGAAGGTGACGATGCCCTGCCAGACGACAAGGGCAAAAAGCGCGGCCGCAAGCGGAGACAGGTATTTCATGCTGCCTCCTGTAACAGCAGGCGCAACAATGCGCCTTGCGTGGCCAACGAGTCCGGGTCGTCCACTTTGCGGGGGGCCGGAGCCCGGGGCGGCTGGCATTTGGTCAGCCCGTGCCGGGTCATGACAATAATGGTTTGCCCCAGCCGGGCGGCTTCGGCCGGATCGTGGGTGACCAGCAAAACGGTGCGGCCCCGCAACACCTCGGCCGCGAGATCCTGCATATCGGCGCGGGTTCGGGCATCAAGGGCCGAAAACGGCTCGTCCAGCAATACGAAAGGGCGGTCCTCCATCAGCGTTCGGGCAAGAGCCACGCGCTGGCGCTGACCACCTGACAGTTCCGACGGTTTCGTGGTCAGGTGATCCCAAAGGCGCATCCGTTTGATCAGACGGTCGCGCCGGTTCAGATCGGCCTTTTCCGCCCTCAACTGTGCGCCCAGCGTGATATTCCGAGCCACACTTGCCCAAGGCAGCAACAGATCGTCCTGCGCCATGTACGCGACACGTTCTGGCACCGGCAAGCCATCGTCGGTCGTGATTTGCCCTAAGAACTTCGCCCCGGTCTGCAATCCCGCGATCAGGCGCAGGATGGTGGTTTTTCCGACGCCGGAACCGCCCAGAAGACAGGTCCATTCCCCTGCCGCCAGTGTAAGCGAAAGCGGCGCGAACAGGGTCGCGCCGCCGATTGTGGCCTGTCCGCTGATGGTCAGGGCGAGGGCAGACATCATGGCGTCATGCCCATCTGCCAGAAACTGACTTCAAGTTCGGTCGCGGTGCGGAACGTCCGGCTCAGGCGGTCCCAGCGAGGGGAGGCTTCAAAATCTTGACCAATGCGCCATGTTAGAGCCTGATCGAGCAACTCTCCAACCGCCTTGCATGCAGCGTGATAGTCTTCGCTGGCATAGGCGTTGATCCAGTCCCGATAGGTTTCGGACGTGGCCTCGGTTGCCAGACGCGCGCCAATCTCGCCATAGCCCATGACGCAAGGCGCAAGCGCTGCCAGCAAGTCCAGCAAGTCACCGCTGTAGCCTGCCTCGAGCACAAAGCGCGAATAGGCCAGGTTCTCGGCACGCTCGGGCGTCGCAAACAGGTCCTGCTGTGAAATGCCCGCCGCCTCGCAGACACCGATATGCAGTTTCATCTCTTCGCTGATCAGACCGTTCACCGTGCGCGAGGCGGCCAGCATCTCTTCGTGGGCTTCCGATTTCACCACCGCAAGCGCCCAGGCACGGGCAAAATGGATCAGAAATACACAGTCCTGCCGCAGATAGTGAAGGAATGCCGCGCGCGGAAGCGTTCCGTCCTTCAACCCTTCGACAAAGGCGTGGCGGGTATAATCCCGCCACGGCCCCTGCGCCGCATCGCGCATCAGCGCGAAGGCCTTGCCATATTCATTCATTGCGCAGTCACGTCGATGGCGATGGCGCTGACCGGGTTGATGCTGTCGATCATGCCGCTGTCTTTCAGAAAAACCTCGAACCGGGTGTACCGACCGGCATCGAGCCCGGCCGGGCGCAGGGCAAAACGCGGCAGCGTGTCGAACCAGGCACGGGCATTCAGCTCATCCTGCAGCTCGGGCGAGGTTGCTGCGAAGATTTCCCAGCTTTTTTCGGGGTTGTTGACGATGAACTGTGTTGCCTTTTCCGTCGCGGCCAGAAAACGGGCGATCTTGTCGGTATCCATTGTGTCCGGGTTCGCGACATAGATCAGTTCATCATAGGACGGCACGCCCTCTTCCTCGATATAGAAGCAGGTGCCGGGATGGTCTTCGATGTCCATCTGGTTCAGCTCGAAATTGCGGTAGGCGCCGATCACCGCATCTACCTGCCCCGACATCAGCGACGGCGAAAGCGAGAAGTTGACGTTGATCATTTCGACATCGGTCAGTGCGATGTCATATTTGCCCAGAACGGTGCCCAGAACCGCCTCTTCCACGCCCGCGACAGAAAAGCCGATTTTTTTGCCCTTCAGGTCTGCCGGGGTTTTGACCGGGCCATCTTCCAATACCAGAAGGCAGTTGAGCGGGGTCGCGACTAGCGTGCCGACACGTTTCAGGGGCAGACCCTCGTGGATCTGCAGGTGCAGTTGCGGCTGGTAGGATACAGCCAGATCGGCCTGCCCCGCAGCAACCAGACGCGGCGGTGCGGACGGGTCCGCAGGCGGGATGATTTCAACTTCAAGCCCCTGTTCGGCGAAATAGCCGTTTTCCTGCGCCACGATAATGGGGCCGTGATCGGGGTTGATGAACCAGTCCAGCAAAATGGTCATCTTGTCGTCAGCCCAGGCCGGCGCAGCGGCCAGCAGCGATATGACTGTGATCAGTTTCTTCATAACTCGCGTTTCCTTCCTGTTCACGAGGTTGAGGCCGCGACGAGGACAATCTCGCCCGGCCAATCCGATTGAATCCGTTCGGCTGCGCGCCACGCCCGAAGACCAGTGGCGCAGCAAAGGGCCAGTCTTTTCCCTTGTTTAGGATCTATGTATGGCAATCCTTCGGGCGTTAGCCGTTCCGCGCCGGGGTGTATCGGAACCAGCGCTTCATCCGTGCCGCGAAGTTCGATGATCCGGTCTTCGGCCGTGAGTTGGCTGGCAGACAGGAAACGGAAACAGCTTGCGGGTTCTGGCGCATCATCGAAACGGAAACTGTTGCTGCGCAGGGTGCGGGCATCAAAGTTCACCATCTGGCCCAGCGGCGATGGTTGCAGGCCCAGGATCACGCTCAGCGCCATTTGCACCTGCATCGCGCCGATCACACCGACAACCGGACCCAAAACACCTGCTGAGGCGCAGCTGGCACCACTGTCGGGCGCGTCTGGAAACAGCGCCCGTAAAGACGGCGCGCCGCCGCAAAAGCCGCCCACATAACCTAAAAACCCGAGCACCGAGGCACTGATCAGCGGCTTTCCCTGTGCCAGACAGCTGTCCGACAGGACATAACTGGCCGCATAACTATCCGCACAATCCAGGACCACATCCGACCGCGACACCAGATTTGCCGCGTTTTCGCATGTCAGGGCCTGGCTTTGGCTGGTGACTTCAAGCTTGGAGTTGAGGTCGCGACAGCGCCGCGCCGCAACTTCAGCCTTTGGCAAGCCGACATCCCGTTCCGTGAAAAGCGTTTGCCGGTGCAGGTTCGACAGATCAACGACATCGCCATCAACAACCATGATGTGACCCACCCCTGCCCCTGCCAACAGCGGCAGAACCGGCGCAGCCAGCCCTCCGGCTCCGACGACAAGTACTCGTGCAGCGGACAGGCCCGCCTGCCCTTCGGGCCCCACTTCGGGCAGGATCATCTGGCGTTCGTAACGGTTCATCGCGTGGTGTCGATCCATTCGCGTACCCGCGCTTCGGGGTCAGGGTTCAGCGTGATGTCGGTTACTGCCGCGACAATATCGGCCCCAGCCTCGAACACGCCCGGCGCGCGCTCGACGGTCATTCCACCAATGCCGACCAATGGGATACGCCCCACCCGCGCTTTCCATTCGGTCACGCGGGGCAGACCTTGCTGCCGCCACTTCATCTTTTTCAGGATGGTCGGATAGATAGGTCCGAGCGCCACATAGTCGGGGTCCATCGACAGAACCCGCTCAAGCTCATCATCGTCATGGGTTGAAACACCAAGTTTCAGGCCTGCCCGGCGGATGGCATGCAGATCGGCATCATCCAGATCCTCCTGCCCCAGGTGGACCCAGTCGCAGCCTGCCTCTATTGCCTGCTGCCAATGGTCGTTCACGACCAGTCGGGCGCCGTGGCTGCGGCACAGTTCGAGCGAGATCATAATCTGGGCGCGCACCGCATCGTCCGGTTGGTCTTTGATCCGCAACTGCACCAGTTTGACGCCCAGAGGCAGCATCCTGTGCAGCCAGTCGGAGTGATCGAAGATCGGATAGAACCGGTCCAGCGTCATGACAGAAATGCCTTTCCGATCACGGGGGTTGAGGGTTCAGCCATGTCGCGTGCCTCGATCGGGTCGGCCTTATGGGCCAATTGGCCGGCCTGAATCGCCAATGCCATTGCACGCGCCATCTCGACCGGATCACCGGCACGGGCCACCGCCGTGTTCAGAAGAACAGCATCATAGCCCAGCTCCATCGCATGCGCGGCGTGGCTTGGACGGCCGATACCGGCATCAATGACAAGCGGTACATCGGGAAACGCAGCCCGCAGCGCCCGCAGCGCATATTCGTTGTTCAGACCGCGCCCGGACCCGATGGGCGCGCCCCACGGCATCAGAATCTCGCAACCCGCCTGCAACAGGCGTTCACCGACGATCAGATCGTCCGTTGTGTAGGGAAAGACCTGAAATCCATCTTCCGTCAGGATGCGGGCGGCTTCGACCAGTTGAAACACATCCGGTTGCAGGCTGTCGGTATGACCGATCAGTTCCAGCTTGATCCAATTGGTCTGAAAAACCTCGCGCGCCATCTGGGCGGTTGTCACAGCCTCTTTCACCGTGTGGCATCCGGCGGTGTTGGGCAGGACAATGACACCCAGGTCGCGGATCATCCGCCAAAAGCTCTGCCCGGCCCCACCCGCGCCTTCACGGCGCAGGGATACCGTGGCAACACCGGCCCCGCTGAGGCGAAACGCTTGTTCCAGAATGGCCGGACTGGGATACTGCGCCGTGCCCAGCATCAGCGGATTGGGCAGTTCTGTGCCGTAAAAGGTCTTCACGTCAGCCCCCCTGCATCGGGGCGACAACTTCGACCCGGTCACCATCTTCGAGTTTTAGTGCCAGTCGAAGGCTTGAAGGGACGAACTGTTCATTCACAGCGGTAGCTACGCAGCCCGAGAATCCACATTCCACCAACAAATCTGACAGGGTTTCTGCGCGGCTTTCGCGCGCCTCGCCATTAAGCACGATCTTCATCGACCATCTCCGAATGTTTGTTTTCCAGCGCCAGATCGGCGACGCCCTGTGCCAACGCGGGCGCAAGCAAGTAGCCATGGCGATACAGGCCATTGGCATAGATCGTTCGACCCAACCGGCGGATGCGAGGCAGGTTGTCGGGAAAAGCGGGGCGAAGATCGACACCGATTTCCAGGATCTCAGCCTCACCAAAGGCCGGGTTCAGCGCATAAGCCGCACTGAGAAGCTCCAACATCGAGCGGGCGGTAATCCGGCCGCTGTCCTCGGATTCGATCATCGTTGCGCCCAGCATGTAGACCCCGTCACCCCGCGGGACGACATAAAGCGGCATGCGCGGATGCAGCAGTCGCACAGGGCGAGAGAGAGTGACATCCGGGCAGCGGATCACCAGCATCTCGCCTTTGACGCCACGCAGATCATGCAAGATCTCACGCGCGTGCAACCCCCGGCAATCGATCGCATTCTCCAACCGGGAAGGGGCCAGTTTACGGTGAAAGGGTACACCTCTGTCCCTGAGGTGGCTGTAGAGGTCCCGCAACGCTTGCCGGGGATCAAGATGGGCCTCCGCCCGGAAGAAGAGACCGTTACCGAAATTGCTCATGTCAGGCTCTAAATTGGAGATTTTTCCACCTCCGATTTCTGAATACCCATCCGTTCGGCGTGCAAAGCGGCGCAGATCCGGTAGGTCGCGCGAATGCGCAACAACCAGCGTTCCGCAACGATGCACCCGCGTTCTGGCGGCCCACCAGTCAATCGCTGTTTGTCCAAGCCGCAGAACCGGCTCCTCGGCATTTTCGTATTCACACCAGGGGGCAAGCATGCCACCCGCCCACCAGGAACAGCCATGTGGACCCGGCGCACCTGCAGGGTCGAATATCTGCACGTCAGCGCCGCGCGATACCAACTCGGTTGCAACAGTCAGACCGGCTACTCCGGCACCTATGACCGACCAGACAGTCATGCGGGCCAAAGCTGATGAAAATGATGAACTGGCCCATGCCCGCGACCAATGTCCAGATCATCGGACCGGGCTATCGCGCCTTGCAGATAGCTGTGTGCATCTGCAACGGCCGTCATCAGCGTTTTTCCCAGCGCCAGGCCGGCAGCAATTGACGCGGACAATGTACAACCGGTGCCATGCGTGTTTTTGGTATTTCGGCGCGGTGCCGTGAACTCTGCCACCAAGCCCGAAGCGTCGATCAAGAGATCATGGCAAATGTCGCCGGATCCATGCCCGCCCTTCATCAGAACGGAACCTGCGCCCATGTCACACAAGGCAAGCCCCTGTTCTACCATCTGATCCGGCGTCTCCGCAGCCGGGCAATCCAAAAGGCGTCCGGCCTCGGGCAAGTTCGGCGTCAATAGCGTGGCTATGGGCACGAGCACCGCCCGTAATGTCTCAACCGAGTCTTCCGTCAACAGGGCATCGCCGGATTTGGCGATCATCACAGGATCCAGAACGATGGAACCACGGAACCCTGCAAGGCTGTCTGCAACACATCGGATGATGTCCGGCGTCGCCAACATGCCAATCTTGACGGCGCCCACGCTCAGATCAGACAGAACGGCATCGATCTGTGCGGCTACAGTATTCAGCGGGATCCCGTGAACGGCGGTAACGGCCCGTGTGTTTTGCGCGGTCACGGCGGTGATCACGCTGGCACCATAAACCCCCAAGGCAGACATTGCCTTGATGTCAGCCTGTATTCCGGCCCCACCGCCACTGTCCGAGCCTGCAATTGTCAGCGCAATAGGCGTCATATCGTTGCTCCATCAAAATTGGGCAACGCGCGCATTGAAAACGTCTGACAATCTGAGACCGTTCCCTACGCCGGTATTGCCCGGATCAGGTTCGATGGGTTAGCGCATTGACGCCTCTCAGCCCTTCGATCAGGGCACCCCAACGGTTGACCGGACAATCACAGGCACATCAAAAAAATACAAGACTGAATTTGATCTGTTTTATGGCCACCCTGATCCCTTGGGTAAGGCCAAAGGTATTTGCGAGGCTCTGCCTCGCGCTCCGGGATATTTGGGGCCAGATGAACAAGGGATCTTTCCTTCATCTGGCCAGAAATATCCCGGGGGAGGCGCCCAAAGGGCGGCGGGGGCAGCGCCCCCTGCAACAAAAAAGCCGCCCGAAACCGGGCGGCTTTGGTCGGGAAAGCGGTTCCCTTAGCTTTTCATCCCATCCCAGAAAGACTTGACCGACGAGAAAAAGCTTTTTGATTCCGGGTGGTTGTCCTCTCCCAGATCGTCAAACTCACGCAGCAGTTCTTTCTGGCGACTGGTCAGGTTGACCGGTGTTTCCACAGCCAGTTCGATGAACATGTCACCCACGCCACCGCCACGCAGGGCCGGCATTCCCTTGCCACGCAAACGCATCTGGCGGCCCGACTGGCTGCCTGCCGGGATCTGCACCCGGCCACGACCGCCATCGATGGTGGGCACTTCGATCGAACCACCCAGAGCGGCCTTGGCCATGCTGACCGGCACGCGGCAATAGAGGTTTATGCTGTCGCGCTCAAACAGCTTGTGATCGGACACTTCAACAAAGATATACAAATCGCCCGGGGGGCCGCCACGCATTCCGGCCTCACCCTCACCCGCCAGACGGATGCGGGTTCCGGTTTCGACACCGGCTGGAATATTGACGGACAGCGCCCGTTCTTTTTCCACCCGCCCCGCGCCGCCGCAGGATTTGCAGGGATTCTTGATGATCTGACCCAATCCCGAGCAGGTCGGACAGGTGCGTTCAACGGTGAAAAAGCCCTGTTGCGCGCGGACCTTACCCATACCCGAACAGGTCGGACAGGTGGTCGGTTCAACGCCGCTTTCAGCGCCCGATCCATCACAGGCCGAACAGGCCACGGCAGCGGGCACGTTGATAGTCTTTTGCAGACCCGCAAACGCCTCTTCCAGCGAGACGCGCAGGTTGTAACGCAGGTCGGAACCGCGTGCGGCACGACGGCCACCGCCACCGCGCTGGCCACCCATGAAATCGCCGAACAGGTCGTCGAACACGTCCGAAAACGCGCTGGAGAAATCGCCCTGACCAAAGCCGCCGCCGGGCCGGCCGCCGCCGCCCATGCCGTTTTCAAACGCGGCATGGCCAAAACGGTCATAGGCAGCCTTGCGTTCTGCGTCTTTCAGAACGTCATAGGCTTCGTTCGCTTCCTTGAACTGCGCCTCGGCTTCCGGGTTGTCCTTGTTGCGGTCGGGATGCAACTCTTTGGCTTTCCTGCGAAAACCTTTCTTGATCTCGTCCGCCGATGCACCCTTGGACACGCCGAGTACATCGTAATAGTCGCGTTTTGACATCAGTGTTTCCTTCTGCCTCAACGTAAACGGGCCGGCCCGGTATCCGGACCGGCCCGAATTGGCCCGGTTACCCGTTAGTTACGCTTGTCGTCGTCCAGATCTTCGAACTCGGCGTCGACAATATCGTCATCACCCGGAGCGGCGTCCGCAGCTGCCGGTTCATCCTCGGCCTCTTCGGACTGCGCCTTGTAGATGGCCTCGCCCAGTTTCATGGCCGCTTCGGTGACGTTCTGGATGCCCGATTTGATCTTGTCGGCGTTTTCGGTTTCCAGCTCGTCTTTCAGCGCGGCAATTGCCAGCTCGATGGCCTCGATGGTGGTCGGGTCGACCTTGTCGGAATGCTCTTCCATCGACTTCTCGGTCGAGTGGATGAGGCTTTCCGCCTGGTTCTTGGCGTCGACCAGCTCGCGGCGTTCCTTGTCGGCTTCCGCGTTCTCTTCAGCGTCCTTGACCATCTTTTCGATGTCCTCGTCGGACAGACCGCCCGAGGCCTGGATGGTGATCTTCTGTTCCTTGCCGGTGCCTTTGTCCTTGGCCGAAACCGAGACAATGCCGTTGGCGTCGATGTCGAAGGTCACCTCGATCTGCGGCATGCCACGCGGTGCCGGCGGGATGTCTTCGAGGTTGAACTGACCCAGGATCTTGTTGTCCGAAGCCATCTCACGCTCACCCTGGAACACGCGGATGGTTACGGCGTTCTGGTTGTCCTCGGCCGTCGAGAAGACCTGAGACTTCTTGGTCGGGATCGTGGTGTTGCGGTCGATCAGACGAGTGAACACGCCACCCAGGGTTTCGATGCCCAGCGACAGCGGGGTCACGTCCAGCAGAACCACGTCTTTGACGTCGCCCTGCAGAACACCGGCCTGAATGGCGGCACCCATGGCAACAACTTCGTCCGGGTTCACACCTTTGTGCGGCTCTTTACCGAAGAATTTGGTCACCTCTTCGATCACTTTCGGCATCCGGGTCATACCACCGACCAGAACAACCTCGTCCACGTCAGCAGCCGACAGACCGGCGTCTTTCAGAGCGGCCGCGCAGGGCTTCATCGACTTCTTAATCAGGTCGCCAACCAGCGATTCCAGCTTGGCGCGGGTCAGTTTCATGACCATGTGCAGCGGCTGGCCGTTCGAACCCATCGAGATGAACGGCTGGTTGATTTCGGTCTGCGAGGTCGAGGACAGCTCAATCTTGGCTTTTTCAGCAGCTTCTTTCAGACGCTGCAGCGCCATCTTGTCGGCAGACAGGTCGACGCCGTGTTCCTTTTTGAACTCGTCCGCCAAGTAGTTGACGATGCGCATGTCAAAGTCTTCACCACCCAGGAAGGTGTCACCGTTGGTCGATTTGACCTCGAACAGGCCGTCGTCGATTTCCAGGATGGTCACGTCGAAAGTACCGCCGCCAAGGTCATAGACCGCGATGGTTTGAGTGTCTTTCTTGTCCAGACCATAGGCCAGCGCGGCAGCTGTCGGTTCGTTGATGATCCGCAGCACTTCCAGGCCGGCGATCTTGCCGGCGTCCTTGGTGGCCTGACGCTGCGCGTCGTTGAAGTATGCCGGAACGGTGATGACAGCCTGCGTGACTTCCTCACCCAGATAGCTCTCGGCTGTTTCCTTCATCTTGCCCAGAGTGAAGGCCGAAATCTGGCTTGGGGAGTACTTTTCACCGCGGGCTTGGACCCACGCGTCGCCATTGCCGCCATCAACGATGGCGTACGGCACCATTTTCTTGTCTTTTTCGACTTCGGCATCATCCACACGACGACCGATCAGACGCTTAACGCCAAAGATCGTGTTGTCGGGGTTGGTGACCGCCTGACGTTTTGCGGGCTGACCGACCAGTCGCTCATCTTCGGTGAAGGCGACGATCGAGGGCGTGGTCCGCGCCCCTTCGGCGTTTTCGATGACTTTCGGCTGCGAGCCGTCCATGATGGCCACGCACGAGTTTGTGGTACCAAGGTCAATCCCGATTACTTTACCCATATTTTCAATCCCTTTCTCTTCAAGGCGATGTCCCGAGGCCGGGACCCGTTATGGCATCCCTGCCCCGATCTGCATTGCGTAATGGCCCTACACCATTGCGCGTCCCGGCGTATATAAGGGCGCGACGAAAGGCCTGCAAGCGGTGTAAAACGCAGGTTTTCGGGATTTTGTGGCCTTTTTCGGCAAGGTTTTGGCAAGGATTGAGGATTCTGGGATGGCCCGGCTGATTTTGCGCGGATTCGACATCAGAAAGGGCTGGCTGGATGCATCGGCCCAGACGCAACTGATCGAAACGCTGCGCCCGATTCTGAAAGCAGCGCCACTGGTGCGGCCGGTGACGCCGCAAGGCAAGGCGATGTCGGTCCGCATGACCTCGGCCGGGGCCGTTGGCTGGGTCACGGACCGGGATGGCTACCGGTATCAAACACAGCACCCGCAAGGGAAGGCCTGGCCCGACATTCCCGAGCCGATCCTGAACCTGTGGCACGACCTTGCCAGCCGCGAACGCGACCCCGATTGCTGTCTGATCAATTATTACGGGGAAGGCGCCCGGATGGGTCTGCATCAGGACAAGGACGAGGCCGATTTTTCCTGGCCGGTTCTTTCGGTTTCGCTGGGGGATGATGCGCTTTTTCGGATCGGCAACACCACCCGAGGCGGCAAGACCGAGTCGATCTGGCTGAGTTCGGGCGACGTTGTCATCATGGGCGGGCCGGCACGGCTGACCTATCACGGGATCGATCGCATCCGTTTCGGATCTTCCAAACTCTTGCCAAAAGGCGGGCGGATCAACCTGACGCTGCGGGTGGCCCGTTAGCGGCGTGCGTCCCAACTTTGCGACACGTGCTTGCGTGTAAAGAACTCACCCAACAGCCCGATCATCAGCAGCGCTATGCCGACCCATAAGGCATATTCCCAGTTTGTGTTCCGTGGAAAATAGTTGCGGAAAATGAAGCCCCGGGCCTGGTCGATGATGTGAAACAGCGGGTTCCAGGCGAACATCATCAGGATATAGCCGCCCAGCGCATTGGCGACGAACATCTTGCCCGAGAACACCATGTTCAGACGCCGATAGATGTTTTTCAACATCTCCGCCGTCCTTGGAAACCACGGCTTCAGGGCCATCAGGTTCAATCCCACCGTGCATCCCACAAACCAAGACAGGATCAGCATTCCGAAGGCGCCGCCTGGGTCCAGAATATCCAAAGGTTCAACCGCGACATGATACACGAACAGGATCACCAGTATTGAAACGAGCTGCGTGTAAAGCGCGCCGAAGGCCGCCGCCAAAAGCATGATCATCGGATTCATCGGCGAATGCAGCATCATCGGATTGTTCCCCGGCGCAATACCGGCAATCGCGGATACCGACTTTACATGCATGATGAACATGAAAACGCCGGACAGCATGTAAAGCACGAAGTTGCCGCGGATTTTGGCAACACGTCCCCCCATGAATGACAGGATCAGGTAGAAGACAGTGGCCAGAATGACGATCTGCATGATGTTGATGAAAATCGCGATAACAGCATTCGAATGTTGCGAGCGTATCTGCCGCACGACGGCGTGAAACACCAGTTCCGCCGTGGTGAAGGCACCGCCCAAAAGCGTTTGGTTGCGCTTGTAATAAAACACCCGACGCGTCTTTCCTGCTTCTTTGCCCAAAAACTGGCACGAAATTCTTGCCGTTCCGTAACCGTCACATCATAAGTCCAACAGGACATTGGATCAACAAATCCCAGGAACGGAGCATTTTTGTGACCTACGACGCGTTAATTCCCGTCATCAGACGCCTTGCCCTGCAAGCAGGGAACAAGATCATGCAGATTTATGAGGCGGATGATTTCGACGTGAAGGTCAAATCCGATAGCAGCCCCGTGACCGAAGCGGACGAGGCGGCAGATGCCCTGATCTCGGCCGGTCTGCGCGAAGCCTTTCCCGATACCCTGCTGGTGACCGAGGAACAGGCGGCCTCGCACACGCAGAAGGGCGACACGTTCCTGATCGTCGACCCGCTGGACGGCACTAAGGAATTCATCAACCGGCGAGGTGATTTCACCGTCAATATCGCGCTGGTCGAAAACGGCGTTCCCACGCGCGGCGTTGTTTATGCACCTGCCCGGGGCCGCATGTTCTACACGCAGGCCGATGGCCGGTCGGTCGAAGAAACAGGTGCGCTTGAGATGGACATTATCGGGGACGTTACGCCAATTTCAGTGTCTGAACCGGACAATTCCGCCCTTTTGGTCGTGGCCTCGAAATCGCATCGGGACCAGGCGACCGAGGATTACATCAACAAATATCAGGTGAAGGACAGCAAAAGCGCCGGCTCGTCGCTCAAGTTCTGCCTTGTGGCCACTGGCGAGGCCGACATCTATCCACGGGTTGGCCGCACGATGGAGTGGGACACCGCGGCCGGACACGCGGTGCTGGCCGGCGCCGGGGGCAAGGTCGTTCGCTTCGACGATCATTCACCGCTGACCTATGGCAAGGAAGACTATGCAAATCCGTTCTTCATTGCCTACGCTCCGGGTGTGGAACTGAAGGAAGCCTGATGTCTGTACTGATCGCAATACCCGCCCGTTACGCATCGACCCGCTATCCGGGCAAACCGCTGGTGCCACTGACCGGTGCAAGTGGCGTGTCCATGACCCTGATCGAACGATCCTGGCGCGCTGCGTGTTCGGTATCCGGCGTGGACCGCGTTGTAGTGGCCACAGACGATGACCGCATTCGTGACGTGTGCGAAGGGTTTGGGGCGGAAGTGGTCATGACATCCGAGACCTGCGGCAACGGCACGGAACGCTGCGCCGAAACCCATGCCAATCTGGGTTCGGGCTACGAGATCGTCGTCAATCTGCAGGGAGACGCACCGCTGACACCGCATTGGTTCGTCGAAGATCTGATTGCGGGGTTACGTACGGCCCCTGACGCGGGTGTGGCCACGCCGGTCCTGCGCTGTGACGGTGATGCGCTGAACAGCCTGCTGAATGATCGCAGGAACGGACGGGTCGGCGGAACAACCGCCGTTTTTGGGGCAGATCACAGCGCAATGTACTTCTCGAAAGAGGTAGTCCCCTTTACCACGGCCACTTATGCGGGTGACGAGCCAACCCCGGTGTTCCATCACGTGGGTGTTTATGCCTATCGACCCGATGCGTTGGCCGCTTATCCCGACTGGCCGGTGGGGCCGTTGGAGAAACTGGAAGGACTGGAGCAGCTTCGGTTCATGGAGAACGGCCGCAAGGTTCTGTGCGTCGAGGTTGAGGCCAAGGGCCGCCAGTTCTGGGAACTGAACAACCCGCAAGACGTGCCCAAGATCGAAGAAATGATGGCCGCGATGGGGTTGGATTGAGCGTTTTTCCCCATTTCACCGTTTCCTTTCATGGCCTAGTGTTTTTTGACATTCGGAAATTGGATCACCCATGACAGTTGTTCTTGTCACCGGCGGCGCCGGATATATCGGGTCGCATGCCTGCAAGGCCCTTGCTGCCGCAGGCTATACGCCTGTGACATATGACAATCTGGTTACCGGCTGGCAGGACGCGGTGAAATTCGGGCCGTTCGAGCATGGTGATCTGCTGGACCGAAACAGGCTGGATCAGGTCTTTGCCAAATACCGTCCCGCTGCGGTGATGCACTTCGCCGCCCTCAGCCAGGTGGGCGAAGCGATGGCGCAACCCGGCAGATACTGGGCGAACAATGTCACCGGTTCGCTGAACCTCATCGAAGCAGCCGTCGAAGCCGGGTGTCTGGAATTCGTCTTTTCGTCGACCTGTGCCACTTACGGCGATCAGGACAACGTGGTGCTGGACGAAAACGCGCCACAGAACCCGGTGAATGCCTACAGCTCCTCGAAACGCGCGATTGAGGATATTCTGCATGATTTCGGGGCCGCGCACGGGCTGAATCACGTCATTTTCCGCTATTTCAATGTTGCAGGAGCTGATCCTGACGCAGAAGTTGGCGAGTTTCACCGGCCCGAAACCCATCTGGTGCCGCTGATGCTGGATGCCATCGACGGCAACCGGGATGGTCTGACCGTGTTCGGAACCGATTACGATACGCCAGACGGCACCTGTATCCGCGATTACGTTCATGTCTGCGATCTGGTGGATGCCCATGTTCTGGGGCTTAAATGGCTGGAAAACGGTAAAGGCAGCCGGGTGTTCAACCTGGGGACCGGGTCCGGGTTTTCGGTAATGGAAGTGATCGAGCAATCCGGCGCGGTCACCAACCGAACAGTGCCCCATACGATCGGACCCCGTCGCGCCGGGGATTGTACGCGGCTGGTTTCGGGCTCGGACCGGGCGGAACAGGAACTGGGCTGGCGGCCGAAAAGATCAACGTTAGAGACGATTGTCCGGGACGCATGGCGCTGGCACCAGACCGGACACTACGAGAAATGAGGGTCATGTGACCGCGCACCCGGTACAGGATCTGCCATCCATTGGCTGGGCGCAGATGTACCGGTTGCGGCTGAAACGCCGTGGGCTCTTGTGGCGCTCATTCCGAAGCCGCCGCCAGCTGTCCTGTCTTGAGGACCGCACGGAGAAAATCGGTAAGGGAGATATTCTGGCCTTTACCACACTGCGCAACGAGATGACGCGGCTGCCGTGGTTTTTTGAACACTACCGAACCCACGGCGTGGATCATTTTCTGATCGTGGATAACGGCAGCGACGACGGATCGACCGAATATCTGTTGGAACAACCCGATGTTTCGGTCTGGAACACGACGGCCAGCTACCGTGCCGCGCGGTTTGGCCTGGACTGGTTGACCTGGCTGCAGATGAGATACGGGCACGGGCACTGGACCTTGATGGCTGATGCGGACGAGTTGCTGATTTACGCCCATCACGAGACCAGATCGCTACATGATCTGACCGCATGGCTGGAGTCGCACGGGCAGGAGGCCTTTGGCGCGCTGATGCTGGATCTGTATCCGCAAGGGCCGCTGGGGGATCAAAGCTATGACCCCGAGACCGACCCGACCCGGGTACTGGACGGGTTCGACAGCGGTCCCTACCGGGTGCAGCGTCAAAGCCCGCTGGGTAATCTTTGGGTGCAGGGCGGAGCCCGCGAGAGGATGTTTTTCTCAAATGCCCCGCGTCGGTCGCCCACGCTGAACAAGATCCCTCTTGTACGCTGGTCCCGGCATTATGCCTTTGTAAACTCGTGCCATTCCGCGCTGCCGCGCCGGTTGAACACCACCTATGACGGCCCGGGGGGGACTGTGGCCTCGGGTATCCTGCTGCACACCAAATTCCTGCCGGATGTCGTCGACAGGTCCGAAACAGAGAAGACCAGGCGTCAGCATTTTCATGATCCGGACCAATTCGGGCCATATTACGATGGCATAATTGCGCAGCCTGTCATGTGGACAGAGCGATCAGAGCACTACGCCGGATGGCAGCAATTGCGATCGCTGGGGCTGATGAATGACGGGGGCTGGAACTGAATTGCCGCCTTCCCGACAGAATTGCAACGCCCCCGGCTAACAACTTTTAAACCCGTTGCCTCGCAAGATGCATAGGTGGCATAAAACGGCAATGGCTCGGATCCACTCAGGCTTGAACAGGCCCCGGGCCTGCTCGCGTAATAATAAGGGTTGGGCAGTCGCGTGAGCCTGTTGGATTCATATAGAATGAGGCTTCGGCGCAAGCGCCGTCTGGTGCGCTGTGTGCGTAAACGGCGTGAGTTGCGCGCGGTTTCGAACAACACCGCGAGAATACAGCGTGGCGATGTCCTGCTGATGAGCGTTGTGCGCAACGAAAAGATCAGGCTGCCGTTCTTTCTGGACTATTATCGCAACCTGGGCATCAATCACTTCCTGTTTGTCGATAACGACAGCGATGACGGAACCTGCGCCTTTCTTGAGGCGCAGCCGGATGTGTCCGTCTGGCAGGCCGAGGCTAGCTATAAACGCGCATCCTTTGGTCTGGACTGGTCCAACTATCTGCTGCGCAAATACGCGCCCGATCACTGGGTCCTGACGGTCGACCCGGATGAGTTCTTCATTTACCCGTTTTGTGACACCCGCCCGATCCGCGCGTTGACGGACTGGCTGGATGGCTGTGCCGTGCGCAGCTTTGGCACCATGCTGATCGACATGTATCCGCAAGGTCCGGTCGATGAGGCGCCATATCAAGAAGGGCAGGATCCGTTCGAAATCGCGAACTGGTTCGACTCGGGCAACTACATGATTACGCGGAACCCCGATTATGGAAATCTGTGGATTCAAGGCGGCCCCCGCGCGCGGGTGTTCTTTCAGGACAATCCCTCAAAAGCTCCGGCGCTGAACAAAATACCGCTGGTCAAATGGGACAAGCGGTATGTCTATGTCAGCTCGACCCATTCCCTGCTGCCGCGCGGGCTGAACCAGGTCTATGACGAATGGGGCGGTGAAAAGGCCAGCGGCGCGTTGCTGCATGCCAAGCTGATCAACACTCTGGGCGACAAGGCGCGCGAAGAACTACAGCGCGGCCAGCATTATCGCGGCTCGGGCGAGTACCGGGCCTATGCCCAGCGGCTGGAAGGCAAACCGGTTTTCTGGTGCGACTGGTCCGAGAAATACATCAACTGGAGACAGCTTGAGATTCTGGGCCTCATGTCGAAAGGAAACTGGGCATGAGCGGTCTGGGCGTCGTCATGCTGGTGCATACAGCACTGGATCGGGCCGAGCAGGTCGCGCGCCACTGGACAACGTCCGGCTGCCCGGTAGTGATCCACGTGGATCGCAAGGTTCCCGACAAGGCATTTGCCGAGTTTTCCGAGGCCTGCGCCGACAATCCCCTGATTGTATTCTCGGACCGGCATGCCTGCGAATGGGGCGGCTGGGGCATCGTCGCAGCCTCGCAATGCGCGGCGACGCTGATGCTCGAACAGTTCCCGGATGTGCGTCACGTATTTTTGTCGTCCGGGGCCTGTCTGCCCCTGCGGCCCGTGCAGGAGCTGATCGACTATCTGTCGGACCGCCCGCGCGTCGATTTCATCGAAAGCGCGACCACCGCCGATGTCAGCTGGACCATCGGCGGTCTGGATCATGAACGGTTCACCCTGCGGTTCCCGTTTTCCTGGCGCAAGCGCCGCAAATTGTTTGACACTTACGTCAAATTTCAACGTGCCCTGGGCTTGCGGCGTCGTATCCCGGACGGGCTGGTCCCGCATATGGGCAGCCAGTGGTGGTGCCTGACCCGGCAGACCCTGTCGGCCATCCTGCAGGACCCCAAACGCCCCGTGTATGACCGCTATTTCCGCCGCGTCTGGATACCCGATGAAAGCTATTTCCAGACGCTGGCAAGGCTCTATTCAACGCATATCGAAAGCCGCTCGCTGACCTTGTCCAAGTTCGACTATCAGGGTCGGCCGCACATATTCTATGATGACCACCTGCAATTGCTGCGCCGTTCGGACTGTTTTGTGGCCCGCAAGATCTGGTGGAAGGCCGACCGGCTGTATCAGTCGTTTCTGACCGATCAGGCTGGGGCGATGAAACCGGCCGAGCCAAATCCGGGCAAGATCGACCGGGTATTTTCCAAAGCGGTCGAGCGGCGCATGCGCGGGCGCGACGGGCTGTACATGCAAAGCCGGTTTCCCCGACATGGCAGCGAAAACGGCCTGACGTCGTTTCCATATTCGGTATTTCAGGGCTTTTCCGACCTTTTTGAAGATTTCGAAACCTGGCTGAAAAACACAACAAACACACGCGTGCATGGTCATGTGTTCAGCCCTGAACGGGCGGAGTTTGCGGGTGATCAGACGATCACCAACGGCGCACTCAGCGATTGCGCGACATTGCGCGACTACAACACGAAGGCTTTCCTGTCGAACCTGATCTGGAATACTCGCGGCGAAAGACAGTGTTTTCAGTTCGGCCCGGCGGACACGCAGGATATCAACTGGTTTCTGGCGCGCGACAAGAACGCACAGATTTCAGTGATCACCGGAGCCTGGGCAATTCCTCTGTTCCGGTCGAACCGGAACTTCGCCGACATCCGCAACGAGGCCGCGCGCCTGCAACAGATCGAAAGCAAACAGCTTGAGGTTCTGACCTCGGTCTGGACCAAGGCGCGGGTGCGCACCTGGTGTCTGGCAGAGTTTGTCGAATCTCCGATCGAGGCGCTGCACGAGGTGATAGACGAGATCGGGACCCAGCAACCGAGCCACCTGATTGAGGCGCCGAAGATGGTTGATCTGTCCGGCTTCGGTCAATTCCTGCAAAACCTGAAGAACCAAGGAATGCACCCGTATCTGATGGGCGATTTCCCGGTGGACGACGTGTTTGGCAGCCAGACCAAACCGTTCCGAAAACCTTATTTGGTTCAATAAGTCGCCATGTCCGGTCCCTGGGATTACTTCATCGTTCTTGGCGCCATGCGCACGGGATCCAACCTGCTGGAAGCCAATCTGAACGCTCTGGAGGGCGTGACCTGCCACGGAGAAGCGTTCAATCCGCATTTTATCGGCCGATTGAAGTCCGAGGAATTGCTGGGTGTTTCGCTGGACGAACGCGACCAAAATCCCGACCTGTTACTGGACGCCATCAAAGCAGCCCCCGGAGCACTGAACGGGTTTCGCTATTTTCAGGGGCACGATCCCCGCGTGCTGGAGCCTGCGCTGAACGACCCGCGCTGTGCCAAGATTGTTCTGACGCGAAATCCGCTGGACAGCTACATCTCACTGAAAATTGCGCGGGAGACCATGCAATGGCAGTTGAAGAACATAAAGCGCCGCCGCGATGCTCTGGTCACGTTTCAGGCTGAAGAGTTCTCGGACTACCTGGATCAGCAGCAGGAATTTCAACTGATGCTGCTGAACCAACTGCAGAAAACCGGGCAGACCGCATTTTTTCTGGCCTATGACGACCTGAACCGGCTGGATATTCTAAACGGTCTGGCATCGTGGCTGGGGATACAGGCGCGGCTGACGGCGCTGGACGACACGCTCAAACCCCAGAATCCCGGCCCGGCATTGTCAAAAGTCTCAAACCCGGAGGAATTGGAACAGGCGTTGTCCGGAATGGACACGTTCAACCTGCATCGTAACCCGGGATTCGAGCCGCGCCGCGGGCCAGCAGTAGGCCAATACGTTACTGCCGCCCGGACACCTTTGATGTATCTTCCCTTGCGCGGCGGAAACGACGACGCGGTGACGGCATGGATGGCCGATCTTGATGGCAGCGCGCCGGTCACGAACCGCAATCGCAGGCAAATCCGACAATGGCTGGAGGCCAATCCCGGACACCGGAAATTCAGTGTCTTGCGCCACCCGCTGGCGCGGGCCCATACCGCGTTCTGTTCAAAGATTCTAAGTACCGATCCAGGCGCTTATGCTTCCATCCGAAACACCCTGCGCAACCGTTTCAAACTGCCCATTCCCGGCCAGATCCGTGGCGGTAATTACCCCTTGGAACAGCACTATCAGGCGTTTGCGGCCTTTCTGAAGTTCCTGCACCACAATCTGTCCGGGCAAACGTCCATTCGGGTGGACGGCGTTTGGTGCAGTCAGGCGCAGGCGCTGGAGGGGATGTCGGCCTTTGCGCTGCCAGATCTGATCCTGCGGGAAGATGAACTGGCCGCCGCCCTGCCGGAACTGGCGCGTAAAACGGGCCATCCGTCACCCCCCCAACCGGCAACATGTGCGCCGGACACCCCCTACGCGCTGGATCAGATTTATGACACAGAACTGGAAGCGCTGGCGGTCGAAACCTACCAGCGCGACTATCAGCAATTCGGGTTTGGAGACTGGAAACCGGTCTAGGATCAGGGGCGCAGGGTGATCAGCGTGCCTTTGTTCACCATCGCGTAAATCTCTTCGATTTCTTTGTTTTTTACGGCGATACAGCCTGCCGTCCAGTCGGGCGTCTTACGGGAGCGGCGGATTTCTGACCTGAGGCTGGGCTCACCATGAATGAAGATGTCGCCGCCCGGATCGACGCCTGCGGCTTTGGCCTGCGCAATGTCTTCCGAATTCGGGTAGGAAATCCCGATCGACAGGTGATAGCGGCTGCGCGGGTTACGGCGGTCAATCAGGTACGACCCTTCGGGTGTGCGGCCATCGCCGCGTTTTGTCTTGGTGCCTTGGGGCGCAAAGCCCAGCGCGACATCGTATTCTTTCAGTATCCGTTCGTTGTGCAACAGATACAGCTTGCGCGCGCCCTTGTTGACGACCAGCGACGTCACCTCGGGTCCGCGATATGTCAGAAATTTCGGGTTGGCGGATGCACATGCCGAAAGGGCCAGCGTCGCCATCGCCCCTAATCCAAATACTCGACGATCCATATGTTCACTGCCTGCTTCTGCTTTTTTGCGATGATTATGCCAGAAAACGCGAAATTTGAAATCACTTTTTGCTGTTCAACTGCCTGCTCAGGTGGCGCTCGATGGTTTCCAGACGCTCCAGAACCTCATCGCGGTAGGCATCGGTTTTAACTTCATCCTCGGCATGGTGGGCATCCTGCATCGAGTTGACGATCAGACCGACCAGCAGGTTCACCACGGCAAAGGTCGTGACCATGATGAAGGGCACAAAGAAAATCCACGCGTAGGGATAGACCTCCATCACAGGGCGGACGATGCCCATCGACCAGCTTTCCAGCGTCATGATCTGAAACAGCGTATAGGCGGACAGGCCCAGATCACCGAACCAGTCCGGGAAAGACTGAGAGAACAGCTTGGTCGCGATGACGGCGCCGATATAAAACAGGATCGCCATCAGCAGAAACACGCTGGCCATACCCGGAAGCGCCGAGATGAACCCTTCGACAACGCGGCGCAGGCGCGGGGCCACCGAAATGACACGCAGAACCCGCAGGATACGCAGCGCCCGCAGCACTGACAGGCCCGCACCACCGGGAATGAGGGCGATACCCACAATCAGAAAATCGAAAATATTCCAGCCGCTTTGAAAGAACCGCCGACCGGTTGCCACAAGCTTCATGGCTATCTCGGCCACAAAGACTGTCAGGCACAGGCTGTCCAGCGTCACGATCAGGGGGCCTGCGCGTTCCATCAAGCTGGGCGAAGTTTCCATGCCCAGCAAGGTGGCGTTAAAGATAATGACACCGGTGATGAAACGCCCGAATGCCGGGGCTTCGATGACAGTCGAAAGGCGCTGGGTGATCCCCATTGTGAATATCTCCGGTCTGATCATTGTGCTGGGCCTAAAGTGAACCGCGCGACAAGTTCGGTGTGTGACGACCACCGAAATTGGTCAACGACCTGTACCCATTCAAGGGCATATCCGGCATCAACAAGAATTTTTGCATCCCGCGCAAAGGTCACGGGGTTGCAGGACACATAGGCCACGACCGGACGCAGCGCCTGCGCCAGTTCGGCCACCTGCGCCTGCGCGCCCGCACGAGGCGGGTCCAGCACAATGGCGTCAAAGGACTTGAGCTCATCCGGCATCAGGGGTCGGCGAAACAGATCGCGGGCCTCGGTCGTGATCCGTTTCAGACCTTTGGCTTTGCGCCAGCCCTGGTCCAGCGCCTTGGTCATCGCCGCTTCGCCTTCGACGGCGTGAACCTCGGCCTGTTCCGCAAGCGGTAACGAGAGCGTACCGCAACCCGCAAACAGATCGGCGACGCGCTTCGCGCCCTGCGTGGCCTGCAAAACCGCCTGTATCAGAGCCTGTTCTCCGTCCTTCGTGGCCTGCAGGAATGCGCCGGGCGGCGGGGTGACTTCCGCCTGACCAAACCTCTGGAACGGAGGCGTACGCATGGCGATCACCTCGCCATCCCAGGCCAGTCTTGCCAGCCCGTATGCCTCAGTCGCCTGCGCCAGCGCCAGTTCCAGCGGGCCGTCCAGCGGCTTGCCGCCCTGAACGGATACATCCAGGCCGACCTCGGACAATGTCAGCGTCACGGCCAGCACGCCTTTGCGACTGCCGCCCAGAACGGCCAACGCTTCGGCAACGGGGATGGCAGCGATCAGCACCGGGTCGAGCAGCTGGCAATCGGGGATCTCGGTGATCGTGCCCGAAGCGCGCCCGTGAAACCCGGCCAACGTTCCCTTTTTCGTTCGACGCACCGCGATTGTTGCCCGACGGCGCGACCGTTCCGGCGACGTATGTATCGGACGCATGGGCGCGCTCAGGTCCTGTGCGGCCAGTGCGTTGCGCACCACTTCGACCTTCCAGTCCGCGACAAAACTGTCGGCCGCATGTTGCAACTGGCATCCGCCACAGGCTTTGTAGTGGCGGCATGGCGCCTTGACCCTGTTTTCCGATGGCGCGTCCACGCGGATATCGCCGAGAATCTGGCCCTGCAAAGTACCGCTGACCACTTCTCCCGGCAGGGTGCGTGGCGCATAGACCGGGCCTTCGGCGATGCCGTCGCCCTGATGGCCAAGACGGGTGATGATGAATTGCTGCGTCATGCGTGGCCTGATACCGGGGCTGCGCACGCAACAAAACCCCTGACCGAACGCTTTGCGCCCTATTCCGCCGCTTCGGCCTGAATGAAGCCACCCGACTGCCGGTTCCAGAACCGGGCATAAAGCCCATCCTGTTCCAGCAGCGCCTCGTGGGTGCCGCTTTCCACGATGCGTCCATGATCCAGCACAATAATCCGGTCCATCTCGATCAGGGTCGACAGGCGATGCGCGATGGCCAGAACGGTTTTGCCCTGCATGACGCGATGCAAGGCGGCCTGGATCGATGCCTCAACCTCGGAATCCAGCGCCGAGGTTGCCTCGTCCAGAACCAGTATCGGCGCATCCTTCAGAATGGCGCGGGCCAGTGCGATTCGCTGGCGCTGACCACCGCTAAGCTTGACGCCCCGCTCCCCCAGATGCGCTTCATAACCGGTTCGACCCTGCGCATCCTCAAGCCCGAGGATGAATTCATGCGCTTCGGCCTTCCGCGCGGCGGCGATCAGTTCGGGTTCCGTGGCGTCGGGTCGGCCATACAGAATATTTTCACGGGCCGAGCGGTTGAACATCGCCGTTTCCTGCGTGACCATCCCGATCTGGCTGCGCAGGCTGTCCTGCGTCACCTTAGAAACGTCCTGACCATCGATCAGGATTGCGCCCTCTTCCCGATCATAAAGCCTTAGCAGCAGGGAAACCAAAGTCGATTTTCCGGCCCCCGAGGCACCAACCACACCCAGCTTTTCGCCGGGCGCGACGGTCAGGTTCAGGTCTGCAACCCCGCCGATATCCCGACCATAGGCGAAACTGACGTTTTCAAAAGAGATGCGACCTTCAGTGACGCTCAGATGCGTTGCGCCGCTGCGGTCTTCGATCCGGTCCCGCCTGGTCAGTGTCTTCATGCCATTCTCGATCTCGCCGACATTGGCATAAAGGCCCATCAGCGTGAAACTGACCCAGCCTGTCATCTGCGCGATCCGGATCGACACCGCGCCTGCCGCGACGATGTCGCCCGCCGTGGCAATGCCTGCCTGCCACAACCAAAGCGTGGCTCCCAGCAAAAGCACCGGCAACACGCCTGCCAACGCCATCAGGATGGATCGGAAACTGGCCGAGAGCCAACCGAAATCCAGTGACCTTTCGCGCAAGGTCATCATGGCGTCACGTGCGGCCTGATCCTCGTTGTCGGAATGGGCGAACAGTTTGACCGTCTTGATGTTCGTGATGGTATCCACCACTTGCCCGGACACCATTGCCCGGGCTCCTGCCCGCGCGGCTGAACGCAGGCGGATGCGTGGCAAGTACCATCGGATCAACAGCAGATACACCGCAAGCCATCCGGCAAAAGGCAGCATGACCAGCGGATGAATCGACCCTAACAAAAGCAAAGATCCCGCAAGCGAGGCCAGCGCAAAAACGATTGCACTGATGACATCCGACACCACTGACGCCATTGCATTCGACGTCTGCATCTGTTTCTGGGCGATCCGGCCGGCAAAATCGTCGTCGAAATAGGTCGTCGATTGGCCCAGCGTCCAACGATTCAACCGGGCCAGAACCAGCGGCGTAATGTTGGGCATCACAACGTAATTGTTCGAGAAGGACGACAAGGCCGCGATGATCGGCCGCAACAGCATCAAAAAGATTGCGGCACCACCGAAGGCCCACAGATTCCGTTCTTCAAACAGGTTCTCCGGCCCGCTGGTGGTGGCAATGTCGATCACCTTTCCCAGTATCCACGCGGTGGCCACTTCTGCTGCTCCGCCCAGCATGGACAGGAACGCCGCCACAAACAGAATCGGCCAGGACCCCGCCAGGCACCAGCGAATGAACGCCCCCAACTTCTGCGGTGGGGGCGTTTCAGAGCCTTTGAATGGGTCGATGAGGTTTGCAAGCCTCATTCAGCAGCCTCAGGGTTCAGGAAGCCGCCAGACTGCCGCGCCCAGAACTGCGAGTAAAGCCCGCCCTGCGACAGCAGTTCAGAGTGCCTGCCCTGTTCCACGATTCGGCCCCCATCCATCACCAGAATGCGATCCATCTGCGCGATGGTGCTGAGCCTGTGGGCGATGGCGATTACGGTTTTACCTTGCATCATGCCGTAAAGAGTTTCCTGAATTGAGGCTTCGACCTCGGAATCTAGGGCAGAAGTCGCCTCGTCCAACAACAAGATCGGCGCGTCCTTCAGGATCACCCGCGCCAGCGTGACCCGCTGACGCTGACCGCCACTTAGTTTCACTCCGCGTTCACCGACATGGGCATCGTAGCCGGTGCGCCCTTGCGGGTCCTGCAGGTCAAGGATGAAGTCATGCGCCTCGGCCTGTTTGGCGGCAGCGATCATCTGATCTTCCGTGGCGTCGGGTCGACCATAGAGGATGTTGTCCCGCACCGATCGATGCAACAGCGCACTGTCCTGCTGGACCATGCCGATGTGGCTGCGCAGACTGTCCTGCGTGATGTTGGCGATGTTCTGATTGTCGATCAGGATTGCACCGCTCTCGACGTCGTAAAACCGCAAAAGCAGCTTGACCAGGGTCGATTTCCCGGCCCCCGACCGCCCGATCAGGCCGATTTTTTCACCCGGGCGGATTGTCAAATCGACGTGATCCAGACCACCGGTTTCACGGCCATAGTGATGCGACAGGTCGCGGATTTCGATCTGGCCTTTGGTCAGCTGCAAATCGTCGGCCTTCGGTGCGTCCAGCAAGTCGATGGGCTGCGCAATCGTTTCCATCCCTTCGGCAACGATACCGAGCTGGCGGAAAAAACTGGTCAGCGCCCACATGATCCAGCCGGTCATGGCATTCAGCCGCAAGGTCAGGGCGGTGGCGGCGGCAACCACACCGACCGTTGCGCTGCCCTGCATCCACAGGGAAATGGCCCAGCCCACAACGCCGACGATCAGCAGACCGTTCAGCGTGACCAGTACGGCATCCATCACGGTGAAGATCCGCATCTCGATCTGAAAGGTCCGCCGCGTTTCCTCGATCGCTTCGCGGGCGTAGTCGAGCTCCTGCGTATCGTGCGCGAACATCTTCACGGAATGGATGTTGGTGTAGCTGTCCACCACCCGCCCGGTCACGTTCGAACGCGCATCAGACGCCGCCTTTGACGCCGGTTGCACTCGCCGCACGGTCCACCGGACCAGAGCTGCATAGAGCGCGAACCAGATCAGCAGCGGGATCAGAAGACGCGCGTCTGCCGCATAAAGCAGGATTGCCGCACCGATCAGATAGGCCAGCGAAAAGGATATCGCGTCGAAGACCTGAAAAATCACCTCGCCAGCAGCCGGAGGGGTTTGCATGATCCGGTTTGCGATACGTCCGGCAAAGTCGTTTTCAAACCAGCCAACAGACTGGCGCAGCACGTGTTTATGCGCGCGCCACCGGATCAGGGTGCCAAAATTCGGCAGGATCGCGTTGTTCAGCAGCAGCACGTCCACCACATGCAACAAAGGCCGCAGGAACAGGACAAAGACCGCCATCAGGATCAGTTCCGTGCCGTGCGCCTGCCAAACCTCGGTGGGCGATCCGCTGAGCAGGTCCACGACGCGCCCCATATAGTAGATCAGACCGATCTCGACCCCGGCCACGATGACAGAAATCAGCGCCGTCCAGATGAAGATCCTGTAGAACGGGCTCGAATAGTCCAGCATGAATGGCCACAGCCGCGTCGGCGGTGTGTCGGTCTCGGTATAGGCGACAAAAGGGTCAACAAGGTTTTCGAAATAGCGAAACATGGAGAGTGCTCCGATTGAGCATAAACTAGGGGCGTGCGAAGAAAGATGGCGCCAGAACACCACCCTTACGGGTCAAAGTGTTCCGGCTTTAGCCGAACCAGATCCCGTAATACATTCGCATTCCTCCATCCATGTGACAGGGGCAAGTAACCACAAACGATTTGACTTGTCATCCCTTTTTGAGACCTCGCGCTAATCGGCAAGCAGCTCTTTGCGGCTTAGCCGGAAGCCCGACTCGATCCAACGGCGCTCCAGTTCGGCAAGTTTCTGGCCCAGTGCGGGCCCGGAAAAATCGGGGATCAGGTCCGTTGCACCGATTGGAAAACGGGCCGCCGCGCCAGCTTTCAACTGCTGTTTCAGGTCATCCGACCAGGGTTGTTCCAGCAACGCACAGCGCAACAGGGTTTCGTGCAATCCACCCTCTTCGCCATAGCGATAACCCAACTCGGCCACGCTTGCGGTCCCCGAGGCCTCTTCCCGCATTCGGGTCAGCCGCTGCAGTTGCGCCCGGCTAAGGCGCAGGGTCGCGGCGTCTTCGGGTGTTGCAATGGCTGCCAGCCTGCGCACTGCGTCAGGGGACGCGCCCGCCTGCTGTTCCAGTGCAATCAGCGGCGCCAGTGATCTGTCATCCGCCCCGGGCAGCACTTGCATCAGAACGCCGGTACTGCGCATTCCCGCCACCGACGGTGCGGGATCAGGGGCTGCCAGCAGCTTCAGCAACTCGGCCCCGACCCGTTCGCGCGACAGTTGACGCAGCCCGTCCGGGTTAGCCGCAATCGCCGCCAGCGCATCCTGATCGAACCCGGCCTGCGGATCGCCATACCAGGCGTGAAACCGGAAAAAGCGCAGGGATCGCAGGTAATCCTCGCGAATGCGGTGTTCGGCGGTTCCGATAAAACGGACCCGGCGCGCCTTCAGATCCGGCAGGCCGTTCAACGGGTCACGAACCGTCCCGTCCGGCGCGGCATAGATAGCATTCATGGTGAAATCACGGCGGGCGGCGTCTTCTTCCACCTTATCCGAAAATGCCACCACGGCCCGGCGACCGTCCGTTTGCACGTCCCGGCGGAACGTGGTGATTTCATGCGCGATGCCGTGACAAACAACCGTTATGGTTCCGTGATCAATTCCGGTAGGGATAGCCTTGAGGCCCGCATGCCGTGCAAGTTGTATGACCCGTTCCGGCGGCGCATCTGTGGCGATGTCGATATCCGACACCGGTTCGCCCAACAAAGCGTTGCGCACGCAACCACCGACAAACAACGCCTGCGCCCCGGCTTCTGTCAGGGCCGCACAGACCTTCTGCGTTGCCGGTTCCGTAACCCAGGGTTCAATAATCCGCTTCATTCATTCAACCGTGCTGCCAATCCCCGCAACATGCGGGCCGTTGCGCCCCAGATGTAATAAGGACCGAACGGAACCGTGAAATAGTGCCGTCTCTGGCCCCTCCAACGACGCGATTCCACGATATAATTCGCAGGGTTGAGGACATGTGCAAGCGGAACCGAGAAAACTTCCTCCACCTCACCGGGTTCGGGGATCGGGGTGAATGGCCGCCGCAATATGGCGACGACCGGTGTCACCTGAAACGATGTCACGGTCTCATGCGCGGGCAGGTGTCCCAGGATTTCGGGCAGTTCAGGTGGCAGCGCGATCTCTTCGCGGGCTTCGCGCAGGGCCGTGGCAGTGACGTCGGCATCGTCACCGTCCTGCTTGCCACCCGGAAAGGCGATCTGCCCGGGATGGTGTTTCAGGGCCGACGACCGTTTGGTCAGGATCAGGCGCGGCTGGTCTCCGACCAGCGAAATTGGCACCAGCACACCCGCAGGACGCAGTTTCCGCCCCGGCGGAAGAACCGCATCCGGGTTCAGGTCAAAATCGCTGGACCCACCGCCCGGTCGGCGCAGGGCCGCCCTGAGCTGTTCAGTCAGGTCATGCACCGCCGGACTCTTTGGCATCGAAACCCACGGTTTCGGGGTCAAGCACGTAATGTGCGCCACAGAACTGGCAGTCAGCCGTCACCAGACCTTCGGGCGTGGTCATCTTTTCGATGTCCTTGGCGGAATAAATCGACAGGCTCTGCCGTACACGGTCCTCGGAACAGGTACAGCCGAACTGCACGGCTTGCGCGTCATAAACGCGGGGCTGTTCCTCGTGAAACAGGCGGATCAGCAGGTCGGTGGGTGCCACCGAAGGCCCGATGAGCTCCAGATCTTCGACCGTATCCAGAAGGATATTGACACGGCCCCAGTTTTCGCCTTCTTCCCCGTCGACCAGATCCGTTGCCGTCAGGATTTCGCCTTCGCCCTGACTGCTCGCCACAAAGGGCGAAGCCTTGGGCATATGCTGCAACATGACACCACCCGCGCGCCAGTGTTCGCCGACGCCGGGTTCAGTCGATTTGCCAAAGCTCAGCGAAAACCGGGTTGGCAATTGTTCGGATTGCGCAAAATATGCCTCGGCGCAGGCGCTGAGCGAACCGCCGGCCAGCGGTGTGATGCCCTGATAGGGCTGTGTGCCTTTCCCCTGATCGATCAGAATCGCGAAATAGCCTTCGCCCACCTGATCAAACGGCGCGGCATCGGTCAGCCGATCGCGGTCAAAGCTTGCATAAGCGCGGATGCGGGCAAGCTCACCCTCTTTTTGAGGCGCGTAATAATCCGTTGCGATCATCCGCACCGCACCCTTGGACTGTACCTGCAGCGAAAGCTTCCAGCGCAACGCGACGGTCTGTCCGATCAGCGCGGTCAGCAGGGCCATCTCGGCCACCAATGCCTCGACCTTTTCGGGATAGTCGTGCTGTTTCAGGATGCCGTCCAGAACGCCATCCAGACGGGCCACGCGGCCGCGCATATCCGATACATCGAGTTGAAAGGGCAGGACGGTGTCGTCCCACGCGATTTTCGTTCCAAGAGACATGGGGTTTCCTTACACGCCACGGGTTGGCATACCGCCACCATATAGGTCGAACAGATTGGGTTGTAAGGGGCCATACATGATCAGACGGTTCGGTGAAACCCCGGAACCGGGGCGCAAGTACATACGCAGGGTGGGCGTTTACGGTCTGCTGCCGCGAGGCCGGCACCTGTTGCTGACCTGCCAGACCGAACCTGGGCCAGACCTTCAGTTACCCGGTGGCGGTATCGATCCCGGCGAATCCCCGATCACTGCGCTGCACCGCGAGGTTTACGAGGAGACAGGTTGGCAAATCGCCGCGCCCCGGCGCATCGGCGCGTTCCGACGGTTCACGTTCATGCCGGAATATGATCTGTGGGCCGAAAAGGTTTGCCTGATCTATCGCGCAAGGCCTGTGCGCCGCATGGGCCCGCCCAGCGAACCCTTTCACGAAGCATTGTGGATGCATGGCGCGGACGCGGTTGAGATGTTGGGCAACGGCGGCGATCGGCACTTTGCCAGACTTCATTTGAACAGGCTCTAACAAACATTAAACTCAAAAAAAACGGCCGAGACATCGTCGTCCATGCCTTCACCGGGCGAAGCGGCCTGGGTGAGCTGCCAGAACATGTCGTCCAGAAACTCGCTTCCTGCCCGGTCCGACGCGCAGCCCAGCGCCATTTGCTGCAATCCGGATTCGTCCAGCAAACCGCCATCGGCCAGGCGGCATTCCGTGAACCCATCAGAATACAGCATCAGCTTGTCGCCGGGCTTGAGGTAGAGTTCGGTCTGCTGGAAGTGAACATCCGGCAGCAAGCCGATCGGCAGACCGCCCTCACCCAGAAACTCAGCGCTGCCATCCTGCCGCAGCAGAAGCGGGTGCGGATGCCCTGCTTGCACCATTTTCACATGACCGTTGCGCAGATCGACAATGGCGTAGACCATCGTGAAATATTCTTCGACACCGGCATCCGCCATCAGGCGTGAGTTGAGCGTTGCAGCGACCTGTTCCGGTGGAAGCAAGGCATAGAACTTGTCGAACCGACGCTCCATCGCCACGTTCTGATCGAAATGTGTGCTGGAAAGATACCCGCCCAGACGCGCTGTCATCATCGCCGAAGTGATACCGTGCCCGGACACATCAATGCTGTAAAACCCAAGGCGATTGATGCCGGGGGAAAACATGCCAACAAGGTCACCGCCAATGTGGCCACATGGTTTGAGCAACAGGCTGACCCGGGAATTGCCGAATTCCCGGCTGAACTCGGGCACCAGTGACTGCTGGATCTTTCGGGCCTGCATCAGGTCCTTGTCGATGGCGTCGTGGGCCTGCTTCAACTCGTTCAGCGCGTTTTCGATCAGACGGTTCTTTTCCGACAGTTCGCGTTGCATATCCAGAATGCGTGCACCGGCCGAGATACGGGCGCGCAACTCATCCGCCTCGAGCGGTTTGATCAGAAAATCGTCTGCACCGGCATCCAGCCCGCGCGCGACCTCCTGCTTTTCGCTTTTGGAAGTTAGAAGGATGAAATAGCTGTAGTGATCGCCGCCCAGCGCCCGGAAGGCGCGGCAGAATTCCAGCCCGCTCATCCCCGGCATGACCCAATCGCTGACAACCAGATCCGGAAGGCTTTCGGCACATAAGGCAATGGCGGCTTCACCGCCGTCCGCCTCGATCACCTCGAACCCCCATTTTCTGAGGGATGCGACCAGAATGCGCCGTTGCAGGCGGCTGTCATCCACGACCAGCACCCTGCGGATCGCACCAAACTCCAGCTCTGCGCTGGCTTCCGCCTGTCCGGGTCCTGACACCATCACCCTCTGCACCGCACGCGTTTTCGAATGTCACAACCCTAGCGCGCGGTGATTTAACATCCGATGAAGGTGCAATCCGAGGTTTCTTCGACCGGCTTAACCGGACCTTTACCGCACAGATGTTAATTCCATGGCCAACAGAACGAGGCGGGAAGGGCGCCATGATCCACTGGCACAGGGTCAGACAATTGCGGGATGAGGTTGGCGCCGACGAGTTTGACGAGGTGGCGCAGATCTTTCTGGATGAGGTTCAGGAAGCTCTTGCGCGTTTGCACAATGATACCACGCGGGCAGAACTGGAACAAAATCTGCATTTCCTGAAGGGCAGCGCGCTGAGCCTGGGATTCGATCAGTTTTCCAAACTTTGCCAGGATGGCGAACGGCGGGCAGCAGCCGGTGAAGGCGACAATGTGGATCTGAACGCAATTCTGACCGCCTACGATGAATCCCGGGCAGTATTTTTAGCAAACCGGGCAGAGAGCCTTAGTTAGAGGCTGCTTTTTGCGCTCAGATCACAAACTGGGCCAGTGTTTCGTCTTCAGTTATGTCGGTATAGGTGAACCCGGCCTCATCCAGATGCGCAAACAGCCGCATGAAGTTTTCCGGCTTGCGGGTTTCGATCCCGATCAGGACCGAGCCGAAATTGCGCGCCGATTTCTTCATATATTCGAAGCGCGCGATGTCATCCTCGGGGCCGAGAATGCCCAGAAACTCTTTCAACGCACCGGGGCGCTGGGGCAGGCGTAGGATGAAATACTTTTTGACGCCGGAATAGCGCTGCGCCCGCTCCTTCACTTCGGGCAGACGCTCGAAATCGAAGTTGCCGCCCGAGGTGACACAGACCACGGTCTTGCCGCGCACAAAGCTTTGAACATCCGTCACAGCCTCGACCGCCAGCGCACCGGCGGGCTCCAGAACGATGCCTTCGACATTCAGCATCTCGATCATGGTGGCGCAGATGCGATCTTCGGACATCACAAGAACATCCGACAGGTGGCAATTGCGCAGCAGTTCAAAGGGCTTTTCGCCAATCTGGCCGACGGCGGCGCCATCGACAAATGTGTCGACGCGATCCAGCGCCACCGGATGACCCGCCGCCAGCGCCGCGCGCAGGCAGGCCCCGCCTGCCGGTTCCACGAACAGGCAATGGGTGCGATCCCCGAACCAGGTCGCCACACCCGCCGACATCCCGCCGCCGCCCACCGGCAACAGCAGGTGATCAGGCACACCGCCCAGCTGTTCCTCGATCTCGACTGCAAGCGAGGCCTGCCCTTCGATCACGTCTGCGTCGTCGAACGGCGACAGGAAATGCCCGCCTTTTTCCGCACACCATTTTTGCGCCGCCTTCAGCGTGTCGTCGAAATAGTCCCCGGTCAGATGAATCTCGATATTGTCGCCGCCAAAGATGCGGGTTTTCTGAATTTTTTGCTGCGGGGTGGTCACGGGCATGAAAATCACACCGTTCACACCCATGTGCTTGCACATATAGGCCACGCCCTGCGCGTGATTGCCCGCACTGGCGCACACAAACAGATCCTGACCCGGTTGCTTGCGCATGGCGTTGAACGCGCCCCGGATCTTGTAAGACCGCACAGGGCTGAGGTCTTCACGCTTGAGCCAGATATCAGCCCCAAACCGGTCGGACAGATGGGCGTTCCGCTGCAACGGCGTTGGCGGAAACACGGTGCGCATCGCCTGTTCGGCGGCACGGGCGCGGGTCATGAAATCAGTCATGACCGTTTCAGTGCCGCATCAGTGCGAGAAGGGCAAGGAATACATATGTGTACGCGGCTCAGGTGAGTTCGCGTTTTTCGACAAAGATCCCATACATCGTGGTCAGGATGCTGACATTGATCATCGGCAGAATGAGAGATCCGAAAAACACGGTCAGCAAAACGCCCAGAACCGGGATAATGGCAAGCGCCGCAAGCGCAAACTGCACCAGAATCTGAAACACAAAACTGACCACTAGCAGAACAACAATCGCGCCAGCCACACCCGATGTTCGGTTCCATGCATCGCCCAGTGTAATCGGGTTGCCGATCGCGGCAGCCGGCAGGATGATGGACAAGCGGTAGAAGCAAACAACCAGAACTAGTGCGGCACCGAAGCTTATGACAACCGCGATCAGTCCGGCGCTTTCACCCAGGACAGACAGAATTAGCCCGACCGGTATGAACCCGATTGCCATCAACAGGCCCAACAAAACAAAGCGGCCCAGATAAGCGAGAATTCTGTCGAAGCGGAATGTGGGCAACAGCCCGCTGGGGTATTCCTCCAACAATATGAACCTGTGCCAGGACACGGCGATCCAGAACATCACGATGAACACCACGACGACAACCAAAAAGGTAAAGACCGTAATCGAACCAAGGTTTTCTGGCGACGCATTGGCGGTGTCATCAAACGACTCGAGTGGAATTCCCAGCAGCAGAAACAGCCCGACGATCACGGCGGTTGCGATCACGGCCGGTCCCAGTGCGATCTGCAAAACCTGTCTGAAATTCCCGAATACCATCCGCACCGAATGCGCAAAAATCTCCCAGCCCAGCATCTGAAAACCGCCCTCTCAACCAATCCTTGTTCTCTTTCCAACTGTTTCACCCCAATTCCCGCCCTGCGTCAATCCACACAGCTTGCCCCCGGGTCCAAAACCCGCTAGGGGCCAAGCGTTCTACGCATAAGGGGAAGTCAGATGTCCGCGCCCAAGAAAGTTGTTCTGGCCTATTCCGGTGGCCTTGATACCTCGATCATTCTGAAATGGCTGCAGACCGAGTATGGCTGTGAGGTCGTGACCTTTACCGCCGATCTGGGTCAGGGTGAGGAACTGGAACCCGCCCGCCAAAAGGCCGAGCTGCTGGGGATCAAGCCTGAAAACATCTATATCGAGGACATCCGCGAAGAGTTCGTGCGCGATTTCGTCTTCCCGATGTTCCGCGCCAATGCGCAGTACGAAGGATTGTACCTGCTGGGCACTTCGATCGCGCGTCCGCTGATTTCAAAACGTCTGGTCGAGATTGCACAAGCCACCGGTGCCGATGCCGTCGCCCATGGCGCAACCGGCAAGGGCAACGATCAGGTCCGCTTTGAACTGGCGGCCTATGCGCTGAACCCCGACATCAAGGTCATCGCCCCGTGGCGCGAGTGGGACCTGACCAGCCGCACCAAGCTGCTGGAATTTGCCGAGGCGAACCAGATCCCGATTGCCAAAGACAAACGCGGTGAAGCACCCTTCTCGGTCGACGCCAACCTGCTGCACACCTCGTCCGAGGGCAAAGTTCTGGAAGATCCCGCCGATATGGCGCCCGACTATGTCTACCAACGCACCGTCCACCCCGAGGATGCGCCAAACGAGCCGGAATTCATCGAAATCGGCTTTGAAAAAGGCGATGCGGTCAGCATCAATGGTGAGGCGATGAGCCCCGCGACCATCCTGACCAAGCTGAACGAATATGGCGGCAAGCACGGTATCGGCCGTCTGGACCTGGTCGAAGGCCGGTTCGTGGGCATGAAATCGCGCGGCATCTATGAAACGCCGGGCGGCACCATCCTGCTGGAGGCGCATCGCGGGATCGAGTCCATTACAATGGACCGCGGCGCGATGCATCTGAAAGACCAGCTGATGCCGCAATATGCCGAGCTGATCTACAACGGCTTCTGGTACTCGCCCGAGCGGGAAATGCTGCAGGCCGCAATTGACAGGTCTCAGGAACACGTCACCGGCACCGTGCGTGTGAAACTGTACAAAGGCCTGGCCTCGACCGTGGGCCGCTGGTCGGATCATTCGCTGTATTCCGAGGCGCATGTGACCTTCGAGGAAGACGCCGGTGCCTATGATCAGAAGGACGCAGCCGGATTCATCCAGCTGAACGCCCTGCGCCTGAAACTACTGGCGGCGCGGGACAAGCGGCTTTCAAAATAAGCCCTGCTCGACCGAATTCTAAAACCCCGGCCCGCAATCCGGTGCCGGGGTTATTTTGTTGCGTGCTGCGGTTCCTGTTGCGTCACCCTTGCCCGCGGCCCCCGTTTGTCCTTACGCAAAGGTCAATTGGGAAAAGGACAACACATGCTGCAAGAGATCGCCGACGGAATTCAGAAAGGTCTGAACGGCAAAAGCTTTGACGGATCGCTCAAATTCGATTGCGGCGCGGATGGCGTCATCGTTCTGGCGGACAACATGGCGTCGACGACGGATCAGGACACTGACTGCACCATTCGGATTTCCAGGGACAACCTGACAAAGCTGCTGACCGGCAAGCTGAACCCGATGACGGGCATCGCGATGGGCAAGCTGAAAATCTCGGGCAACATGGGCGTGGCGATGAAGCTGGGGCAGTTGCTGGGTTAGCGCGCGATAACTTCGTTTCACCAGCATGTGACAAACGATGTCAGCGGATTGCATGATCGGGGAACACGGGGCAGCCTGTCTCTGGAAGGAGACCTGCCATGACCCGGACTGCAAATGCCGTTTGTTTCAAACCGACCCTGCTGTTCATTCTGATCGTTCTGGCCGCGCTGCTGCGCGCACTGCCCGCGCCTGCCGCCGGGACCGAGACACTGACGGTTGCGGGTGGCTGTTTCTGGTGTGTTGAATCCGATTTTGAATCCGTCCCCGGCGTGACCGGCGCCGTTTCGGGTTATACGGGCGGCACGGTGGACAATCCGACCTACAAACAGGTGACACGTGGAGGAACAGGTCACTACGAAGCCGTTCAGATCACATTCGATCCGTCGCGTGTGTCACGTGAAACGCTGCTGAACATGTTTTTCCGCTCGGTCGACCCAACCGATGCCGGTGGGCAGTTCTGCGACCGGGGCGACAGCTATCGGACGGCCATCTTCGTCTCTAACACAGGGGAAAAGGTGCTGGCGGAAAAAGCCAAGTCCAATGCGCAATCAGCATTGGGGCAAACGGTGGTCACACCCATTCTGAACGCATCCACGTTCTACCCGGCCGAAAAATACCATCAGGATTATTACAAAGGCGACAAACTGGTCTTAACCCGCTTTGGCCCCAAACGTCAGAGCAGCGCTTACAAGGCCTACCGCAAAGCATGCGGACGCGATGCGCGGGTCAAACAACTGTGGGGCAGTGATGCGCCCTTCGCCGGGTCCTAGTCGAACCGAGCTGCCCGCACTTCCTTCAGATCGGGAATAACGTCAGCCGTCCCGTGCCGCATGACCATCAGGGCGCCGGCGCGGGTCGCCTGTGCGATGGCCTGCTCCATCGGCAGCCCCCGGTCCATTCCAGCCAGTACGTAGCCGGTGAATGTATCCCCCGCGCCTGTTGTATCGACAGCCTTGACCGCATGGGCTGGAAAGTCCTGTGGTTCGGCACCCCGTTGATAGTAGCGCGCGCCTTTTGATCCGAGGGTTACGATGACATGCCGGACGGGCAGATCATTGGCGTTCAGACCGGTTTCCTGCTGTAGCTGCTCGGCCTCCACCTCGTTCAGGATCAGGAAATCGAGGTAAGGTAAAACCGCCTTGACCGCATCGGCCTGAAACGGGGCTGCGGCGTAACAGACGGTCAGACCCAGTTCGTGCCCCAGCCGGGCCGCTTCGACCTGCGCGTTGGTTTCGTTCTGCATCACCAGCAGATCGCCGGTATCGGTCGCGGACAGTGCTTGGCCCAACTGATCCGCCTGCAATGCATGATTGGCGCCAGGGTACAGGACGATCAGGTTCTCGCCCTGCGCATCCACCGCGATGATCGCATGGCCTGTAGGTGTGTCAACTTCGGCAATGTGGCGGGTGTCCACGCCGTATTCTGTCAGCCGGTCCTTTGCCCAGCGCCCATCTAGACCAACCGCCCCGATATGGCAGACATGCGACCCGGCCCGAGCGGCGGCGACGGACATGTTCGCCCCTTTGCCGCCCAAAAAACGCTCCAGCCCATTTGCGGCCAGAGTTTCCCCCGGCGCAGGCAGGTGCGGCAGTGCGTAAACCATATCCGCGTTGATTGAACCGAGGTTCCAGATCGTCATGACTTACCCGATATCGCAAGAGGCCAGGATGGCCATGTTCAGAATGTCATTCGCCGTCGATACGGTCGAGCAGATCTGGATCGGCTTGTCGACCCCGGACAGGATCGGGCCAATCACCGTCGCGCCGCCCATTTCCTGCATCAGCTTGGTTGAAATCGACGCTGAGTGACGCGCAGGCACGATCAGGATATTGGCCGGGCCGGTCAGGCGCGAGAACGGGTAGGCCGCCTGCTGATCCACGTTCAGCGCAACATCCACGGTCATCTCGCCTTCGTATTCGAAGTTGACGCCGCGCTGGTCCAGAACCGCTGGCGCGCGGTGCATCTTTTCCGCCCGCTCCGAGACCGGATACCCGAAGGTCGAGAAGCTGACAAAGGCGACCCGCGGCTCGATCCCCATATGGCGCGCCACGGCGGCCGAGCGTTCGGCGATTGTGGCCAGGTCGTTCTCGTCCGGCCATTCATGGACAAGCGTGTCGCCGATCAGAACGATGCGCCCCTTGTGCAGCAGCGCCGTAACCCCGGCCGCACCATGGGTGGCGTCGGCATCGAACACGTGATTGATACGATCCAGAACATGCGCGGATTTACGCGTCGCACCGGTCACAAGCCCGTCTGCGTGGCCGTGGGCCAGCATCAGGGATGAAAACACATGCCTGTCCCGCGCGGCAAGGCGGTGAATATCCTTGGAATCAAAGCCTTTACGCTGAAGCCGGTTGTACAGGAAAGATTTGTAAGTCTCGAGATGCGTGGTGTTTGCCGCATTCACCACCTCCAACTCACGCACTGCGTCCCCGAGGCCAGCGTCCTCGAGCTTTTTCTTGACGTCATCGGGTCGGCCAACGACCAGGGCCTTGCCGAAGCCCGAACGCTGATACATCACGGCTGCGCGCAACACACGGGGATCGTCACCCTCGGCAAAGATCATCCGGCTTTGCGCGGCGCGGGCGCGGGCGTTCAGACCGCGCAGGATGCTGGCCGTCGGGTCCATGCGGGACTTCAGGCTCAGCTCATAGGCGTCCATGTCGACGATCGGACGCCGCGCCGCACCGGTATCCATCCCGGCCTTGGCCACGGCAGGCGGGATACGATGGATCAGGCGCGGGTCAAACGGCGTCGGAATGATGTAATCCCGTCCGAATGTCAGAGATTTGCCATAGGCCATCGCAACCTCATCCGGCACGTCCTCGCGTGCCAGATTGGCCAAAGCATGGGCACAAGCGATTTTCATCTCGTCATTGATGGCACGGGCATGGATATCCAGCGCCCCACGGAACAAGTAGGGAAAACCCAGAACGTTGTTCACCTGGTTCGGATAGTCGCTACGCCCGGTGGCGACGATGGCATCTACCCGAACCTCGTGCGCTTCTTCCGGAGTGATCTCGGGGTCGGGGTTCGCCATCGCAAAGATCACCGGATTGTCGGCCATGCTGGCCACCATGTCCTGCGTGACCGCACCCTTGACCGACACACCCAGGAAGACGTCGGCACCCATCATGGCCTCGTCCAGCGTACGCAGCTCCGTCGAGATAGCGTGGGCCGACTTCCACTGGTTCATACCCTCGGTGCGGCCCTGATAGATTACACCCTTGGTGTCGCAGACGATACAATTGTCATGCCGCGCGCCCATCGCCTTGAGCAGTTCGATACAGGCGATCCCTGCAGCACCCGCACCGTTCAGGACGATCTTCACATCTTCAATCTTCTTGCCCGAGATATGCAGCGCGTTCAGCAGGCCCGCCGCACAGATCACCGCCGTGCCGTGCTGGTCGTCGTGGAAGACCGGAATGTCCATCTCTTCCTTCAGACGCTGTTCGATGATGAAGCATTCGGGCGCCTTGATGTCTTCGAGGTTGATGCCGCCAAAGGTCGGTCCCATCAGCCGCACCGCGCGGCAAAACTCGTCCGGGTCTTCGGTATCCAGTTCGATGTCGATCGAGTTCACATCGGCGAACCGTTTGAACAGGACCGATTTGCCTTCCATCACCGGTTTCGAGCCCAGCGCGCCCAGATTTCCCAGACCCAGCACAGCGGTCCCGTTCGAAATCACGGCCACCAGGTTGCCCTTGTTGGTGTAGTCATAGGCCGTTTCGGGCGATTCAGCGATGGCTTCACAGGGAACGGCCACACCGGGGCTGTAGGCCAGCGACAGGTCCCGCTGCGTGGTCATGGGAACGGTGGCCTGCACCTCCCACTTTCCGGGGGTTGGTTCCAGGTGAAAGGCCAGCGCCTCTTCGTTGGTGATCTTCGCTTTGGGCATGTGATGGGTCGTTTCTTTACATCTGCGGGACGATTGCCTCATAGCGCAGGAGAACGCGCGCCTCAACGGGAATGAGTTTTCGGCTTTTACAGAAGATGCGGGATTTGTAAGGTCGCGTCCGGAATACGCCAGAAGGGATCAGCCTTGTCCACAGTCACGCCGATGATGGCGCAATATCTCGAAATCAAAGAGGCCCATGCCGACGCCCTGCTGTTTTATCGCATGGGCGATTTTTACGAGATGTTCTTTGAAGACGCCGTCAACGCCGCCGAGGCGCTGGATATCGCGTTGACCAAGCGTGGCAAGCACAACGGAGCCGACATCCCCATGTGCGGCGTGCCCGTGCATTCCGCCGAAGGGTATCTGCTGACACTGATCCGAAAAGGTTTCCGAGTCGCCGTCTGCGAGCAGATGGAAAGCCCGGCGGAAGCGAAGAAAAGAGGCTCTAAATCGGTCGTAAAGCGCGATGTTGTGCGTCTTGTTACACCCGGCACGTTGACCGAAGACGCGTTGTTGGAGGCTCGCCGCCACAACTTTCTGGCCGCTTATGCCGAGGTCCGGGATGGAGCCGCCTTGGCCTGGGCCGATATCTCGACCGGGGCGTTTCACGTGATGCTTTTGACCTCGGTGCGCCTTAGCCCTGAACTGGCCCGGCTGGCACCATCCGAGTTGATCGTGGCCGATGGAGTTCAGGACAAACTGAACGAACCTGCCCGTGATCTTGGTGTCTCGCTAACCCCGATCGGGCGCGCCAGCTTTGACAGCACCGCGGCGGAAAAGCGTATCTGCGGATTGTTTCACGTAAGCGCCCTGGACGCATTCGGCAGTTTTGGGCGCGCAGAGATTTCGGCCATGGGCGCGCTGATCGCCTATCTGGAAATCACACAAAAGGGCAAACTGCCGCTGCTGCAGACCCCGCTCAAGGAATCCGAAGACCGCGTTGTTCAGATCGACAGCGCAACTCGGCGCAATCTGGAACTCACCCGATCCATGTCTGGAGGCCGCGCTGGCTCTCTGCTGTCTGTGGTCGACCGAACCGTGACACCGGGCGGTGCTCGACTGCTGGAACAACGCCTCTCCAGCCCCTCCCGCAATCTGAATGTCATCCATGGGCGGTTGGACGCAGTGAATTTTGCGGCCGAAGACAGCCTGATCGCTTCGGACCTGCGCGAGGCGCTGAGGAAAACCTCTGATCTGGATCGGGCCTTGTCTCGCCTGTCACTGGATCGCGGCGGTCCGCGCGATCTCGCGGCCATTCGCAACGGCCTGACACAGGCAGCGGCAATTGCCGAGCTTTGTGCGGACCGGGACCTGCCTGTCCTTCTGGCGACGGCGTTGCAAAATCTGGTTGGTTTCGACGACCTGTTGAACCTGCTTGATGAAGCCCTTGTCGCAGAACCCCCGCTGCTGGCCCGCGACGGTGGTTTCATCGCCCCGGGGTATGACACAGAGCTGGACGAGGCCCGTACGCTGCGCGACGAAGGCCGCTCGGTCATCGCGGGCTTTCAGCAGAAATACGCGGAACATACCGGCATCACGTCACTAAAGATCAAGCACAACAATGTACTGGGTTACTTCATTGAAACGACGGCCACCCATGCCCAGAAGATGCTGAGCCCGCCGTTCAGTGAAACCTATATCCACCGCCAGACGACCGCGAACCAAGTACGCTTCACCACGGTTGAACTGTCTGAGATCGAAACCCGCATCCTGAACGCAGGAAATCTGGCGCTGGAGATCGAAAAGCGGCTCTATCAAAGACTTTCTGACGAAATTTTGGACAAAGCCGCGCGCCTAAACCAGGCGGCACGAGGGCTGGCTGAACTGGATCTGACCACCGCTTTGGCGGATCTGGCGCGTGGTGAAAACTGGTGTCGCCCGCAAGTCGACGCCTCGCGTACATTCGATGTACAGGGGGGGAGACATCCGGTTGTCGAGCACGCATTACGCCAGCAAAGCGGTGACGCCTTCATCGCGAATGACTGCGATCTCAGCGCCAATGGCGGCGCGGCCATCTGGCTGCTGACCGGTCCAAACATGGCCGGTAAATCAACGTTTCTACGCCAGAATGCACTGATTGCTTTGCTGGCCCAGATGGGCAGCTATGTCCCCGCTGAACAGGCGCATATCGGTCTTGTCAGCCAGTTGTTCAGCCGCGTCGGAGCATCAGACGATCTGGCCCGTGGACGCTCGACCTTTATGGTCGAAATGGTCGAGACCGCCGCCATCCTCAATCAGGCGGATGACCGCGCGCTGGTCATTCTTGATGAAATCGGTCGCGGCACCGCCACCTATGACGGTCTGTCCATCGCATGGGCCACGCTGGAACATCTGCACGCCGCCAACCAGTGCCGCGCCTTGTTTGCCACGCACTACCACGAACTGACCGCTCTTGCCGGACAACTGGAAGGCGTCGAAAACGCGACTGTCGCCGTCAAGGAATGGGAGGGTGAAGTCATCTTCCTTCACGAAGTTCACAAGGGTGCAGCCGACAGATCCTACGGAGTTCAGGTTGCGCAGCTCGCCGGACTGCCGGCATCTGTGGTCGAACGGGCCCGCATTGTTCTGGACCAGCTGGAAAAAACCGAACGCGAAGGCGGCAAACAAAAGGCCCTGATCGACGACCTGCCTTTGTTTTCGGCTGCGCCACCTCCACCGCCACCGGCACCGAAAGCCTCGCCCGTTACCGACCTGCTGGATCAAGTTCTGCCGGACGAACTGACCCCGCGGGACGCACTCGACCTGATCTACAAACTGAAAGAGGCGGCCAGATCCTGACCGCCCCTTCATCTTTTCAAAATACTCTCGCCGAAGGCTTGGCTTCAAAGAAGCCAATCAGTTCGCAGGCATCGACGATACCCCGACCTGCGCCGGACGCAGCAGGCGGTCATGAAGCATGAACCCCTCGGCCGAAACCTGAATAATATCACCCGCACGAGTCCCCGGCACCGCGGCTTCGAACATCGCTTCATGCACATTCGGATCGAACCGGTCGCCAACCTCGGGCGTGATCACTTCGATTCCGTGCTTCTGGAACACGTCCTTCAAGGCCCGCATGGTCAGTTCAACGCCTTCGATCAGACCGGCGGCAACCTCTTTCTGTTCATCCGTCACAGTCTCAAGCGCGCGCTTCATGTTGTCGTATACCGGCAGCATGTCACGGGCCAGTTTCGAACCGCCATACTGTTCCGCATCGCGGCGCGCCTTGTCGCCCCGCTTGCGCGCGTTTTCTGCATCCGCCAGGGCGCGCATGAACTTGTCCTTGAAATCGTCCCGCTCAGCGCGCAGCGCATCGATCTCCAGCGCCTCTTCGCTGATATCCATCAGCTCCTCAGCAAGTTCTTCCGCCTCGGCGGTTGCGATATCATCCAGAAATTCTTCGTTCTTGGGCTCTGCCATCTCTTACCCTCTAGCTCCGGTCGGATATCAGCTTGCCGACCAGTTGCGCCGTATAATCCACGATCGGCACGATCCGTCCATAATTCAGACGCGTGGGCCCGATGACCCCGACCGCACCAATTATCTTACGATCAGCGTTCATATATGGAGACACCACCAAAGAGGAACCCGAAAGTGAGAAAAGTTTGTTCTCTGAGCCGATAAAAATGCGCACACCCTCGCCTTCTTCGGTCAGTTCCAGAAATTCCGCGATGTCCCGCTTGCGTTCCAGGTCATCAAACAGCGTTCGAATGCGGTCCAGTTCCTCGGTCGCGCCGGTCTCCCCCAACAGATTCGCCCGCCCCCGCACGATCAAACGGGCCGAGTCGCCCGCATCGCCGTCCCAGGCGGCCATGCCGCTTTCGACCATCCCGCGCGCCAGCACATCGATTTCCTGCTTCCGCGCATCGATCTGGGTCTGCATCTGGCGCCGCACTTCGCTCAGCGTCCGGCCCTCAATCAGCGCATTCAGGAAATTTGCAGCCTCCCGCATCGAACTGGGTGTCTGACCGGGCGGTGGTGTGAACAGCCGGTTCTCAACATGTCCGTCCGCAAAAACCAGAACCACCAGGGCCCGGTCATGAGCCAGCGATACAAACTCGATATGCTTGATCTCGGATTCGTGCTTTGGGGTCAAAACCAGTGATGCGCCATGTGTCACGTGTGACAAGGCGGAGCCGACCCGGTCCAGCATTCCCCCTACATCACCCGCGTTAGAGCCTAATGTCTCATCCAGCTTTTGCCGGTCATCCGCTCTCAGATCGCCAACCTCAAGCAGACCATCGACAAACATCCGCAGGCCCATTTGCGTGGGCACCCGACCAGCACTGATATGCGGGCTGTCGAGCAAGCCCAAAAACTCCAGATCCTGCATCACGTTGCGCACGGTCGCGGCGCTGACTTTTTCCGACAGGGTGCGAGTCAGGGTCCGGCTGCCTACGGGCTCACCACTGTCCAGATAACTCTCAACGATCAGCCGGAACACTTCGCGCGATCGGTCATTCATCTCGTTCAGAATTTTACTTGCTTCGCTCATCGGCGGTCCCCTGCTGGGTCGTCATTAAATCGCAGGCAATTGAAAGGTCAATCGGGGTTGCATCGTAAGCCAAGGGGGCGTTATCCCCAAGCCAGCAAACAAAGGATTTTCAATGCGACCCTCTGGACGTGATCTAAACGAAATGCGGCCGGTTTCAATTGAAACGGGCTTTACCAAACATGCCGAAGGTTCCTGTCTGATCAAGATGGGCGATACCCATGTGTTGTGTACCGCCACGATCGAGGATCGTGTGCCGCCCTTTATCAAAGGCTCGGGCCTTGGCTGGGTCACAGCCGAATACGGCATGCTGCCCCGTGCTACCAATACAAGAATGCGGCGCGAGGCGGCATCGGGCAAGCAAGGCGGGCGCACCGTGGAAATCCAGCGCCTGATCGGCCGCGCCCTGCGCGCCGGTGTGGATCGGGTTGCGCTGGGCGAGCGTCAGATCACCGTGGACTGTGATGTGATCCAGGCCGATGGCGGCACTCGCTGCGCTTCGATCACCGGTGGATGGGTTGCCTTGCGTTTGGCAGTCAACAAACTGATGAAAACTGGCGATGTGATCTCGGACCCCCTGGTGGACCCTGTCGCGGCTGTTTCTTGCGGTATATACGCAGGCCAGCCGGTACTGGATCTGGACTACCCCGAGGACAGCGAAGCCGGCGTCGATGGCAACTTTATCATGACCGGGTCGGGCAAACTGATTGAAGTACAGATGAGTGCCGAAGGGTCTGTCTTTAGTCGCACTCAGATGGACCAGCTTATGGATTTGGCGGAAAAGGGCGTGGCTGAATTGGCTGCAGCACAAAAGGCCGCCGCCGCATGACCCGCAAGTTCGACGGCGACAGGCTGCTGGTGGCCACGCATAACAAAGGCAAGCTCGAGGAGATGGCGCATCTTCTCGAACCCTTTGGAGTGTCCGTCGTGGGCGCCGGTGAAATGGATCTTCCCGAACCGGAAGAAACCGAGGACACGTTCGTCGGCAACGCCCGGATCAAGGCTCATGCCGCTGCCAAGGCCACCGGCCTGCCTGCCCTGTCGGACGATTCCGGAATTACCATCGACGCGCTGGACGGCGCGCCGGGCGTCTACACCGCCGATTGGGCCGAAACCGGCAACGGACGCGACTTCCTTATGGCGATGACCCGCGCGCATAACGAGCTGGAGGAAAAAAACGCGCCCTACCCCAGGATCGCGCAATTCCGCAGCACGCTGGTTCTGGCCTGGCCCGACGGACATGATGAAGTGTTCGAAGGTATCGCACCCGGCCACCTGGTCTGGCCCATCCGTGGCGAAGGCGGATTTGGGTATGACCCGATGTTTGTCCCCGACGGATACGACATTACCTTTGCCGAAATGGACCGTTGGGAAAAGAACAAGATCAGCCATCGTGGGCGCGCGGTGGAGATGTTCGTGAAAGGCTGCTTTGGCGGATGATTGGCGCAACGGGGGCTTTGGCCTTTATGTGCATTGGCCTTTTTGCCAGGCCAAATGCCCCTATTGTGACTTCAACAGCCATGTTTCTAGAAATATAGATCAAAAACAATGGCTTGAGGCGTTTCTTGCTGAGCTGACCCGCTCGGCCGCCGAAACGCCAGGCCGGGTTCTGAACACGATCTTCTTTGGCGGCGGAACACCATCTTTGATGGCGCCGGAAAGCGTTGCTGGTGTGATCGAGCAGGCGCGCAGCCTGTGGCGCCCGTCTAACAGCCTTGAAATTACACTGGAAGCCAATCCCGGTTCGGTCGAGGTCGGACGCTTTGCCGCCTATCGTGACGCCGGGGTCAATCGCATTTCGATGGGCATTCAGGCCCTGAACGATGATGATCTGCGCCGGTTGGGGCGCATTCACACAGTAGCCGAAGCGCAAGCGGCGTTCGACATTGCCCGTCATTGTTTTGACCGCGTCAGCTTCGACCTGATCTATGCCCGCCAGCACCAAACGCTGGAGGCGTGGAAATCGGAGTTGACCGAAGCACTGAATATGGCGGTGGACCACCTGTCGCTTTATCAACTCACAATCGAAGAAGGCACGGCTTTCGGTGACCGCTATGCAGTCGGCAAACTGCGCGGGCTTCCGGAAGATGACAGTGCGGCAGACATGTATCTGGCCACGCAGGAGATTTGCGAAGCTCATGGTCTGCCGGCATACGAGATTTCAAATCATGCCCGCACAGACGCGGAATCCCGACACAACCTTATATACTGGCGGTACGGAGATTACGTCGGCATTGGCCCCGGTGCACATGGGCGCCTGACGCTATCTGGGCAAAAGATGGCGACAGAAACCTATTTGTCTCCGACCAGGTGGCTGACGGCTGCTTTGAGCGGCAATGGCGAAAAGTCCCGAACCGCCCTGTCATCAAAAGATCAGGCAAATGAATACCTTTTGATGGGGATGCGCATTGCCGAGGGGCTGGACATGGACCGGTTCGCAACCCTTTCCAAAGCCCCGTTGAATCCGGACAAATTGGATGAGCTCGAGTCCTACGGGATGATCAGACGTGATCAAAACCGACTTTTTGCAACCAAAGACGGTCGCGCGGTGCTGAACGCCGTGATCCGCGAATTGTTGGAGTAGCGCATGCAGTTTCTTTGGGCCGGACTGGGGTTGCTATGCGTGGCACTGGCGGTTGTGGGGATTGTCCTGCCGTTGCTTCCAACGGTGCCGTTCTTGCTGCTTGCAGCGTTTTTCTTCGCGCGCTCCTCATCCCGGTTGCACAATTGGCTGATCACCCACAGGACCTTTGGCCCAATGATTCTGGATTGGCAAAGCTCCGGTGCCATCCGCCCGGCCGCGAAAAAGGCGGCAACTTTGTCGGTTGCCGCCGTGTTTGGATTGTCTGTTCTGCTTTCCCTACCAGCCCACGTCCTGATCATTCAGGCCCTGGTTCTGGGCGGAGTGATGGGTTTCATCTGGACCCGGCCTAACGGCTGAGCTTGGCGCACAAATCGTCCAACTGATCCAGGTTTTCATAGGTTAAGACAACCTGACCCGATTCCGTTCCGGCCTTGTGATTGATGGACACCTTCATCGCAAGGATTGCCGAAAGATCCTTTTCCAGCGCTCGGGTGTCCGCATCCTTGCCCGCATCCAGATTTCTGGCCCTGGGTGTCGTTGTTGCCGGACCGTCTTGCTTCTTTTTGACCAAAGCTTCGGTTGCTCGTACAGACAACCCATCTCGGACGACAATTTTTGCCAATTCAGACGGGTTTTCGGCCGTGATCAGCGCCCTTGCATGTCCTGCAGACAATTTCCCTTCAATAACAAGGGTTTGTACATCATTTGGCAGAGACAGAAGGCGTAGAAGGTTGGCAATGTGGCTGCGGCTTTTGCCCAAGGCTTCTGCAAGCTTTTCCTGCGTGTGACCAAAGCGATCCATCAACTGTTTATAGCCAGCGGCCTCTTCCACCGCGTTCAGATCAGCGCGCTGGATGTTTTCAATGATGGCAACTTCCAGAACCTCGGTATCGTCAAAGTCCCGAACAATGACCGGGATGTCGTGCAGCTGCGCCATCTGTGCGGCCCGCCACCGTCGCTCACCCGCAACGATCTCATACTCGCTACCATTGATCTGGCGCACGATCAGCGGCTGGATGATGCCCTTTTCTTTAACCGACGCCGCAAGTTCATCCAATTGATCGGTTGAGAAAGTCCGGCGTGGCTGGTTCGGGTTCGCACGCAGTTTTTCGATCGGAACCTTGAGATCAGGGCGGCGGGATTCAGAAAAGCCGCGCCCATCTGTTTCAGTTGCGACATCAGCCATAAGGGCCGACAATCCCCGCCCCAATCCCCGGGATTTTGTTTTTTTGACGTTCACGTCGGCCTCCTCACTGCTACTTAGGCTGCGGCTCTGTTATTTTTTTGCATGACTTCCCGGGCCAGATGACGGTAGGCCATCGCCCCCAGAGACCCCGAGTCGTACTGCAAGACCGGCAACGCATAAGACGGCGCTTCGCTGACCCGAACATTTCTGGGTATCTTGGTTTTAAATACCATCTCACCCAGATTGTCACGCGCGTCTTTTTCAACCTGGCGGGACAAGTTGTTGCGGTTGTCATACATGGTCAACACAACACCTTCGATTCTCAGGTCCGGATTTGCGGTCTGGCGAACCTCTCGAATAGTCAGCATCAACTGAGACAGCCCCTCAAGTGCGAAGAACTCGCTTTGCAGCGGAACCAGCACCGAATGGGCCGCAACCATGGCGTTGACCGTCAGCAAATTCAGGGACGGCGGGCAATCGATCAGCACATAATCCAACTCAAATTTGTCAATTGCGGTTTGACGTAGCGCATCGTGAAGCAGATAGCTGCGTTTTTCATTGGAAATAAGCTCAATGTCGGCTGAACTCAGATCGACAGTGGCAGGGACAACAAACAACCCGTCAATCTCCGTTTCCTGGATCACCGCCTCCAGCGGAGCATCGTCAAGAATCAGGTCATAGGTCGTCCAGTCGCGATCCTCGACGCCCAGACCGGTTGATGCGTTCCCTTGCGGATCAAGGTCCACAACCAGAACTTTACACCCCGCTTCGGCGAGGCCTGCCGCTAAGTTGATCGCTGTTGTGGTTTTCCCTACCCCACCCTTTTGATTGGCAACCGCAATTATCCGAGGCCCTATCGGGCGAGACAGATCAACCACGTGATACTCCTTTGACCTTAAGGATAACGGCTTGGGGTTCGGTTAAACTTCTAATTGGCTCAACACCAAAATTCCATTCCTCTCGCGCTTCTTCCAGTTCTTTTTTCCAGTTTACGCCTTTTGGGAACAGCGCTACGCCGGAATCGGCTAAATGCCTGTCGCAGAACGACAATAACTTGCTCAGATCGGCCAATGCTCTGGCGGATAGCACATCTGCCCCGGTAGGTTCCGCCAACTCGATCCGCTCAGAAACTACAGTGCAATTTGCCCCGCATTCGCGGGCTACGTTTCGCAAGAAAGCCGATTTTCGCTGATCGCTTTCCAGGAAAGTAAATCTGGTATCAGGTGCTTCATCAATGGCCATAAGTGCGCAAACCATGCCCGGGAAGCCCCCTCCGCTACCCAGATCCACCCAATGCCCAAAGCTCTTGACACAACGGAATACCTGCACGGAGTCCAGGATGTGGCGTGTCCAGATATCCGAAAGACTGTTTTTCGAAACAAGGTTGATCTTAGGGTTCCAGCGATTCACCAAATCTACGTAGGTCTCAAACCGAGCAAATGTTTCACGTGAAACATTCAGCCCGTCAAACAAGGCAAACTCTGAACTCATGCTTTCCGGGCCTTCAGGCTGCGCCTTAGTTTTGCAAGAACCAGTGCCAGAGCGGCAGGAGTAACGCCTTCGACCCGGCTGGCCTGTGCGATATTTTCGGGCCTTGCTGACGAGAGTTTTTGCTTCATCTCTGAAGAAAGCCCGTCCATCCCGAAATAGTCGAAATCTCGTGGGATTTCATAGGATTCATCCCGCTTCATAGCTTCGACATCCCTTTGCTGGCGCGCGATATAATTCGCATAAAGCGCGTCTCGCTCGACCTGCAACCGAATTTCATCTTCGACCTGTTCAAGATCCGGGAGTAGCGGGATCAAGCCCGGAAAACTGACATCTGGGAAGGCTAGGATTGCCATTCCATCCCTGCGGTTTCCGTCCTGGTTGACATTGATTCCCGCAGCTCGCACTTCCTTTGGCGTGAAGCTTTGTTCTTTCAGGCGCGACTTAACCTGATCCAATTTTTGAACTTTTTCTTCAAACTGGATTCTTCGACGTTCATCGATGCAACCCATTTTCATCCCAATGGGTGTCAACCGTTGATCTGCATTGTCAGCACGAAGGGACAGCCTGAATTCTGCCCGGGATGTAAACATTCGATAGGGTTCTGCCACACCACGCGTTGTTAGATCGTCGATCATGACACCGATATAGCTGTCGGCCCTTGTAAAGTGTACCGGATCCCGCCCTTGCGCTTCCAAGGCCGCATTCAGACCTGCGACCATACCTTGTGCCGCCGCTTCCTCATATCCTGTGGTACCGTTAATCTGACCCGCAAGATATAGACCCGGTACATCAGGCAAAGACAGTGAACTCGTCAGAACACGTGGATCCACGTAGTCATATTCGATCGCGTATCCAGGTTGTAGTATTTCAGCGGCCTGAAGTCCCTTTATGGACCGCACATAGGCCAGTTGAACATCCTGAGGCAGAGATGTCGAAATTCCATTCGGGTAGATTGTGTGGTCTTTTACACCTTCTGGTTCAAGGAAAACCTGATGGGAATCCTTGTCAGCAAACCTAACGATTTTATCTTCGATCGACGGGCAATATCTGGGCCCAACGCCATCTATGTGACCGCCATACATCGCCGAACGGGACAGATTGTTTTGAATTATCTCGTGGGTACGTTCGTTGGTATGGGTGATCCCGCATGAAATCTGTGGAGCAGCAGCCCTTTTTGTCAGAAACGAAAAGAATGTTGGATCTTCATCACCCTTTTGCTCGTCCAGTCCCGACCAATCGATGGTTCTGCCGTCCAATCGCGGTGGTGTCCCGGTTTTGAGACGTGACATCGGAAGATCAAATCCGTCCAGGCGCTCCGCCAGTTTCACCGATGGCCGGTCCCCCATCCGACCTCCGGGCTTTGACACATCTCCGATATGTATCACGCCCCGAAGAAAAGTACCTGAGGTCAGAATAACAGTTTTTGCGTGAATCTCTGATGAATCAGCCAGCTGAACTCCGGCAACTCGTGATCCATCCATCAGGAAATCGACGACTTCCCCGGTAATCACGGACAGGTTTTCCTGTCTTTTCGTTGTCGCTTGCATGGCGGACCGATACAACGCGCGGTCAGCCTGTGTTCGGGGCCCCTGCACGGCCGGACCCTTGCGGCGATTAAGCAGGCGAAATTGAATACCAGCCTGATCGGCGACCTGACCCATGACGCCCCCCAGGGCATCAATTTCCCGAACCAGATGCCCTTTGCCCAGCCCGCCGATTGCCGGATTGCAGGACATTACCCCGATATCCGTTTCAGACAAGGTGACCAATGCGGTGGTGGCACCCAACCGGGCTGCGGCATGTGCGGCTTCGGTTCCGGCGTGACCGGCACCAATTACGACGACATCAAACATTGAATGTTTCACGTGAAACACTCCCTACTTACCAAGGCAGAAGCTGGAGAATATTTCATCCAACAGGTTTTCTACATCTATTCTGCCGACCAGTGATTCAAGGGCGCGTATGGCTGAGCGTAGTTCCTCGGCTGCGATATCATACAGATCCGGGCCTGATTCAAGAACGCTTGTTGCGTAGGACAAGGATTGCAGAGCTTTGTTCAGCGATACACGGTGCCGTTCGCGCGTGGCGATACCATGGCTGGTATATCGCTGCGCCAAGACACACGATATCTGGGAGATTAGCTGATCTATCCCTTCCCCGGTTTTCCCTGATATTCCTCCTTTTGAATGTGAACGCAGGTCGGATTTAGGAAAGACATGGATATCTCCTTTGCTCATCGGAACACCCAGATCTTGCGGAGAATCAGCCAAAAATACTCGCAAATCAGCAGCTTCGGCGCGTTTTCGCGCCAGTTCGATCCCTAGGTTTTCTACGTGGTCCTTGGTTTCGCGCAACCCGGCCGTGTCCAGCAATGTGACCGGCAACCCGGCAAGATCCATGCGAACCTCGATCACATCACGGGTTGTTCCGGCAAATTCCGAGGTTATTGCAGCTTCCCGCCCGGCCAAGGCATTCAGCAAAGTGGATTTGCCCGCATTCGGCAGACCAACGATGGCCACCTCAAATCCTGTTCGGATTCGTTCGGCTATTTTTACGCCTTCCGCTTCCCGGCGTAGGTCATCCATGACACCCAATACAAGCGACCGCACCTCAGGCGTAACATCTGTCGGCACGTCTTCATCGGCAAAGTCGATAACCGCCTCCAACAAGGACGCGGCGCGGATAAGGTCACGACGCCAGCGCTCGGCCAGAACACCCAATTCACCGGCCAAAATCGTTTGCGCCTGTTTACGCTGAGCTTCGGTCTCCGCGTCTATCAGATCGGCCAGACCTTCGACTTGCGTCAAATCCATCTTGCCGTTTTCCAACGCTCTGCGCGTAAACTCTCCGGGTTCAGCCAGCCGCAGATCTTCCATATCAGACAGACAGCGCAAAACGGCGTTCACTGAAGCCGTACTGCCATGGATCTGCAGCTCAGCCACATCTTCGCCGGTAAAGCTGGCCGGTCCTTCGAAGGTCAGGACAAGGCCATCATCCAACCGCCCACCGTCCTGCGCATACAGGGATCGGAGGTGCATGCCGCGGGAAGGCAATGTACCGCGGGTCAGTTCTGCCGCGGCCTTATGCGCCTGTGGACCAGAGAGGCGGATGACCGCCACCCCTGCTTTGCCTTGCGCGCTGGCCAAGGCGAATATCGTATCCATTCGAAGGCCTCGCGTCGGTTAAGACCTGTGTCAGGTATTCATCGAGTCGAAGAACTCGCCATTTGTCTTGGTCTGCTTCAACTTCGACAACAGGAATTCGATCGCGTCGGTGGTGCCCATCGGGTTGAGGATGCGTCGCAGAACAAATGTCTTGGCCAGATCGCCCTTGTCGACCAGCAGGTCCTCTTTCCGAGTACCCGACTTGAGGATGTCGATCGCCGGGAACACGCGCTTGTCCGCGATCTTGCGATCCAGAACGATCTCCGAGTTGCCTGTACCTTTGAATTCTTCAAAGATAACCTCGTCCATCCGGCTGCCGGTATCAATCAGGGCGGTTGCGATGATGGTCAGCGAACCACCCTCTTCAATGTTCCGCGCCGCACCAAAGAATCGCTTGGGACGTTGCAGAGCATTTGCATCCACACCACCGGTCAGAACTTTACCTGAGGATGGCACTACTGTGTTAAATGCCCTACCAAGTCTTGTGATCGAGTCGAGAAGAATAACAACATCTCGTTTATGCTCGACCAAACGCTTGGCTTTTTCGATGACCATCTCGGACACGGCGACGTGGCGAGTCGCCGGTTCGTCAAAGGTCGAGGATACAACCTCGCCCTTCACCGAGCGCTGCATGTCGGTCACCTCTTCCGGGCGTTCGTCGATCAGCAGGACGATCAGATAACATTCAGGATGGTTCTGTTCGATCGAATGCGCGATGTTCTGCAGGATCACCGTCTTACCGGTCCGTGGCGGCGCCACGATCAGCGAACGCTGACCCTTACCGATGGGGGACACCAGGTCGATGACACGCGCCGATTTGTCCTTGATGGTGGGATCTTCGATTTCCATCTTCAGACGCTCATCCGGATACAGCGGCGTCAGGTTGTCGAACAGGATTTTGTGCTTGGCCTTCTCAGGATCTTCGAAGTTGATCTTGGTGACCTTGGTCAGCGCAAAATAACGTTCGTTCTCATCTGGTGCCTTGATCTCGCCTTCAACCGTGTCCCCGGTCCGCAGCGAGTGCAGGCGGATCATGTCAGGCGAGACATAGATATCGTCCGGACCCGGCAGGTAGTTCGCCTCGGGCGAGCGCAGGAAGCCAAAACCGTCCTGCAACACTTCAAGCACACCATCACCGCCAACGGTCCAGCCATCATCCGCGCGTTCGCGCAGAATCTGGAACATCATCTCGCCTTTCCGCATGGTCGAGGCGTTTTCAATCTCCAGTTCTTCGGCCATCGCCAGAAGATCTTTGGGGCTTTTGGCTTTCAGGTCAGCCAGATTCAGGGCTTCAGTTGTCATGATATATACCTTCACCGCTGGCATCGCGGCACGAAGTGGAATTTCAGTACGGAAGATACGCCGCCCGGACGGGCGTGTTGATCCCTACATAAGCGCGACGGCTGGCGGAGTCAAACAGGCCTTCAGAACTTCAGAATGACCGCCAGAACGATGGCAACCATCAAAACGGTCGGTACCTCGTTCATCATGCGATACTGGCGCCCTGTGAGCTTGTTTCGGCCTTCAAGAAAGTCCTTTCGACGTGCCATCAGCCAGTGATGGAACCAGGTCATACCGATCACCGCTGCGCCTTTGACCCAGGGCCAGGACCAATCCCAGCCGACGATACCCGGAGTAAACACCATGATCAGGCCACAGGCCCAGGCTACGATCATTGCCGGGCGCATGATGACCCGTAACAGCTTTTCTTCCATTTCAAAGAAAATCTGTTCAGCCCCGTCGACGGATTGCGCCTTTTCCACGTGATAGACGAACAGTCTGGGCAAATAGAACAAACCTGCCATCCAAGAGATCACGGCCATGATATGTAAAGACTTCACCCACGGGTAAATCGTGAAAAGAAGATCGGTCATTCTGGCTCCGGGCGTTGCTCGGAACTCTCCCTAATAAAAAAATAAGAAAAGAGAAAGGATGATGGTTTTGTAGGGCGAATAGAATCCGTGGATTACTTTTTTACCCTTCACTTTTCCCCAGGTGGATAGAGTTGACCGCGATGCCGATGATCTTGTTAGTGTAATAATTTATCAATTAAATTCATATGGTTAGTATACTATTCCGCGATCTTCACTGTGGATAACTCGATGACCAACTGGGGACATCGTGGTTTTCCCGATTTCCAAAGTTATTCTTGTCCTGCTTTGACAGTTTTCGGGCGACTCGGGGAAGATCCGCGCCGAAATCGCAGGGTTGCGTGTCAACCTGAAAACCATACAAAACGTCCCAGATCACTCAACGCTTTGCCCACGGGGTTTTCCACATGCCTGTCCCCATCATACTCGCTTCGGGCTCGGCCATCCGAGCACAACTTCTGGAGAACGCAGGTGTCCCGTTTTCCGTTCAGGTCGCGCGTGTAGATGAAGACAGCATGAAACGCGCGCTGCTGGCGGAAGAGGCATCACCGCGCGATATTGCTGATGCGCTGGCCGAAATGAAGGCGCGAAAAATCAGCGACAAGAATCCGGGGGCCATGGTTCTGGGATGCGATCAGGTTCTGGACTTCGAAGGCCGTTTGTTGTCCAAGCCGGAGACGCCTGAAGACGCACTGGCCCAGTTGAAGGCGATGCGGGGGAAACGGCACATGTTGCTGTCGGCTGCCGTCATTTATCAAAACGGGGAACCGATCTGGCGACATGTGGGGCAGGTCCGTCTGCGGATGCGGGCCAGTTCTGATGCCTATCTGAAGGATTATGTGGCGCGCAATTGGGACAGCATCCGATACGCCGTAGGTGCCTATAAGCTGGAAGAAGAAGGCGCGCGGCTGTTCGCCACCATTGACGGCGACTATTTTAACGTCTTGGGTATGCCCTTGTTGGAGTTGCTCAATTATCTGGCTGTAAAAGGGGTGATCGATCAATGACGGAACATCGTATTCCTCTGGCCGGGGTGATCGGGCACCCGGTGGCGCATTCCCGGTCGCCCAAGCTGCACGGTCATTGGCTACAGACCTATGGTCTGGCCGGGCATTATGTTCCCATGGATGTCACGCCCGCGGATCTGGAAACTGTTTTGCGGAGTTTGCCGAAAGCCGGGTTTGTGGGTGCGAATGTAACGGTTCCGCATAAAGAAGCCGCACTGCGTCTGGCCGATCATGTGTCTGACCGGGCTTCGGTCATCGGGGCAGCGAATACGCTTGTGTTTCGCGACGATGGCTCGATCCATGCCGATAACACAGACGGGTATGGCTTTATGGAGAACCTGCGCGCAGGCGCGTCCGACTGGAACCCGCAGGACGGGCCGGCCGTTGTCTTTGGTGCCGGTGGTGCAGCACGCGCCATTCTGTCCGCCCTGGCGGATGCTGGCGTCCCCGAGATTCTGCTGACCAACCGAACCCGCACTCGTGCCGATCATCTGAAAGAAGAGTTCGGCCAGCGCATTACCGTGATTGACTGGGTGCAGGCTGGAAATGTCATTGAAGAGGCCGAGCTAGTGGTGAACACAACCTCGCTGGGAATGCAGGGTCAGCCCGAACTGCGCGTGCCGCTGGATGGCTTGCAGCCCGGCACCGTGGTGAATGATCTGGTCTACGCCCCGCTGCGCACCCGATTGCTGCAACAGGCTGAAGAAGCCGGATGCACAACGGTGGACGGTCTGGGCATGCTGTTGCATCAGGCGGTTCCGGGGTTTGAGCGCTGGTTCGGAGTGCGCCCCGAGGTCACCGCAGAAACCCGCGCGGCGGCCCTGGCATGAGTTTTGCCCTTGGCCTGACCGGCTCGATCGGCATGGGCAAAAGCACGACGGCGCAGATGTTCGTGGCCGAAGGCTGCGGGCTGTGGGACGCGGACGCGGCAGTCCACCAGCTTTATTCCGCAGGTGGGGCGGCAGTTGCGCCGATGGCTGCTGTGTTTCCCGAGGCTGTCCTTGACGGCGCTGTCAGCCGGGATGCGTTGAAACGGATCATCACCTCTGATCCCTCCGTTCTGAAAACCATAGAGAGCATAGTGCACCCGCTGGTTGCTGCGGATCGAGCCAGGTTCCGGGAAACCGCGACCGAGGATATTCTGGTGTTCGACATTCCGCTTCTGTTCGAAACGGGCGGAAACGTCGCGATGGATGCCGTTGCCTGTGTCTCGATACCGGCCGAGGAACAAAAACGCCGCGTGATGGCCCGCGGAACAATTTCCGAAGCGCAATTCGAGCAAATTCGCGCCAAGCAGATGCCGAATGAAGAAAAATGTGCGCGGTCGGATTTCGTGATTGTCACCGATACGCTGGACCATGCGCGCGCGCAGGTGCAGGATGTGGTCAGGCAGATCAGGGCAGGACTGGCAAATGCGTGAGATCGTTCTCGACACCGAAACCACGGGCTTTGATCCCGAAAGCGGCGACCGGATCGTGGAAATTGGCGCGGTCGAGCTGTGGAATCACGTCGCGACGGGCGAAACCTATCATGTCTACATCAACCCCCAGCGCTCGATGCCGGAAGAGGCATTTGGTGTGCACGGGATCGGTCCGGATTTGCTGGATCCGCCCCGCCCGCCAGAAAAAGGCCAGGTGACGCTGAAGGACAAACCTGTATTCGCCAAAGTTGGTCAGGGTTTCCGCGATTTTGTGGGCGATGCGCGACTGGTGATCCACAACGCATCCTTCGATATGAAATTCCTGAACGCCGAACTGGGCTGGATGGGCCTGGCCCCGATTCCGATGGATCAGGCGCTGGATACGCTGGCCATTGCACGAAAGCGGTTTCCGGGCTCGCCTGCTTCGCTGGATGCGCTGTGCCGCAGGTTCGGCATCGACAACTCGAACCGTGTTCTGCACGGCGCTCTGCTCGACTCGGAAATTCTGGCTGAGGTGTATCTGGAACTGATCGGCGGGCGGCAACCCGATTTCGGCCTGTCGGCGTCTAACGCAAATACCTCCGGCGGCAGCGAGGATTGGCGTCCGACGCCACGCGCAACACCGCTTGCGCCGCGGATCACCGAAGATGAACGCGCCGCACATCAGGAATTTGTGGAAAAACTGGGCGAAAACGCCCTTTGGACCCGCGCCTGAACCAGTGTCCGGCGCGGGTCAGATTGATCAGGCTTCGGCCTTCTGAGCTTCGGCCTGGCGGCGCATCAACTCGTTACGGTAGAGGCCGACAAAGTCGATTGTGTCCAGGTTGACCGGCGGGAAACCACCGTCGCGGGTGATGTCGCTGACAACGCGGCGCAGGAACGGGAACAACATCCGCGGACATTCGATCATCAGGAACGGGTGCAATTGATCCTCGGGCACACCTTCCACGTGGAACAGTCCGCAATAGTCGATTTCGCACAGGAACAGGATGTCTTCCATGCCCTTGGCTTTCGAGGTGAGGTTCAGCTTGATCGAAACCTCGAACTGGTGGTCTGCCGGGCGCTTTTTCGCGTCCAGATTGACCTGTACGGCAATCTCGGGCTGCACATCGCCGGATACACCCTTTTGCGCCATCACGTTTTCAAAGGACATATCGCGGATGAATTGCCCCAGAACCCGCATCTGAACCTGCGGGGCGGTTTGTGACGCAGCGTTGTCTGCGGCTTTTTCTTCGGCCATGGATCTACTCCAAAATTGAATTTCGCCACTGCTTATCAAGTTGGGCGCGGCACCTCAATGCTCGTGCGGACCATCCACCCATTTCGACGGTTTTGTTGGTTCCTTACGGGGGTGAACCTCGGTAAATTCGCCATCGATCACGTCATCCTGACCAAAGGGATCATTGCCCTGGTGAAATTGTACACCGGTGCCCATCTGAAAATGCGTCACCGTTACTTTGGATTTCAGATACCGGAACACGGCAACCCTTACGCCGGGGATAAGCAGCGCAAAGCCCACGGCATCGGTAAAAAAGCCGGGCGTCAGCAACAATACGCCTGACAGAATGATCATGGCGCCATGGGCCAGGGGCTCGGTCGGGTCATCGAGATTGTTGAATGTTCTCTGTAATTCACCCAGCGCCATGCGGCCTTGCGTCCGCACCAAAGCGGTGCCCAGAAAGGCTGTCAGGACAACGATTGCAAGTGTCGGCCAAAGTCCGATCAGACCGCCAACCTGAATGAACAGGGCAATCTCGATGATCGGCACCAACAGAAATGCCAGAAACAGATACATTTTCGTCATCCTTTCGCGTGTGCAGGGCAGTGGACTTGCCCTAAACTGTCACCTACATAGTGACATGAGGCCGCGTATACAAAGTCGCGGTTCTGAAAAGAGGATGAAATGAACGAACCCATGATCCAGCTGCTGGTCCTGGCCGGAATTGCCGTTTTCCTGATCCTGCGCCTGAAAAGCGTTCTGGGTACGCGTGAAGGTTTCGAAAAACCTCCTCTGCAGCAGCCCGGTTCCAACAAGGCACGCCGCGATTTTGAAGTGATCGACGGCGGCCCGGATCATGACATCACCGACCACGTTCCCGAAGACAGCGAGCAGGCCCAGACACTGGCGGCGATGAAACGGATCGAGCCCGGATTTTCCGTCACCGAATTCGTGCAGGGCGCGCGCGGCGCTTACGAGATGATCGTTATGGGGTTCGAAAAGGGTAACCTGGACGAAATCCAACCTTTCCTGTCGGAAGAGGTCTTTGACACTTTCGTTTCCGTTGTGGCCGACCGCGAAGACCGGGGCCTGACCATCGAAGCCGAATTCATCGGTGTGCGTGAAACCGCGCTGGCCGATGCCCATTTCGACAAGGACACCAATCAGGCCGAGATCACCATGAAGTTTGTGGGTGAACTGACTTCGGTCGTGCGGGATCGTGGCGGGGACATCATCGAAGGTAGCCCCAACACCGTCAAACGCCAGAAGGACAGCTGGACCTTTGCCCGCGTCATGGGCTCGGATGATCCGAACTGGCTGCTTGTCGCCACGGACGCATGATTGCCACGCTCCGGTCGCTCTTACTGGTGGGCGCGATGACCGCCGCCAGCGCCGCCGGAGCCGAGGCGACGCGATCCATCCTGTCATTCGACGATCTGGATGGCTGGGTCGCCGACGATCACGGGGCGGCCCTTTCGGTTTTTCTGAACACCTGCAACGATCTGAATGACCCGGACTGGCGGGCGCTGTGCGGTGTGGCCCAGACTTATTCCCCTGACGCAGCCCGGGCCTTCTTTGAACTGTTCTTTCGCCCGGTTCTTGTCGAAGACGGCAAGGAGGCTTTGTTCACCGGATATTTCGAGCCGGAACTGGACGGGTCCAGAACCCGATCGGACCGATTCAGATATCCGCTGTACAAAATTCCGCCCGAGGCACGCGCTGCCGACAAATGGCTGAGCCGCCGCGAAATCCTGACTGGCGAGGCCATGGCGGGGCGCGGGCTTGAGATTGCGTGGGTCGACGATCCGGTTGAACTGTTCTTTCTTCAGATTCAGGGATCGGGGCGAATTCGTCTGCCCGATGGCAGCGCCTTGCGCGTCGGATATGGCGGCGCGAACGGCCACCCCTATCGGTCGATCGGGGTCGAACTGATCAGGCGCGGTGTTCTTGGCGCACACGAGGTCAGCGCCCAGATGATCCGGGCCTGGGTACGCAAGAACCCCGAGGCTGGTGCGGAACTGCTGTTTCACAACCCGTCCTATGTGTTCTTCCGCGAAGTCACACGGGTCGCTCCTGACCGGGGTCCGCTGGGTGCCATGAACCGATCGGTCACGACCATGCGCAGTATTGCGACGGACCCAGCCTATACGCCGTTGGGGGCACCAGTCTGGTTGGAAAAGGATGGGGCAAATCCGCTGCGCCGCCTGATGATCGCGCAGGACACTGGTGCGGCCATCAAGGGCGCGCAGCGCGCCGATATCTTTTTCGGAACCGGCGACACCGCCGGTCAGGCTGCAGGGAGGCTGAAGGATCCGGGCCGCATGGTTGTGTTGCTGCCAATTCAGCGCGCTTATGCCATGTCGCCGGATGAGTTCTGATGTCCCGCCGAAAGCTGACTGCAGAAGAGGTGGAATTGTGGCGAAAGGTCGCGAAACGGGCCGAGCGTTTGCACCCCGAGATTCCGCAGACGATCCACCCGACCGTTTTGCCGAAACCCAAGCCGAACCGGCAGCCAAAACCGCGATTTGACGAGTTTGAACTGGGGCAGAAAGCAACAACAAAGCCGGCGCAACATGCCCTGAAACCCGCAATTGGAGACAGTCTACGTGCAAGTCCTGTGCAGATGGACACCAAGGCCTTTGCGCGAATGAAGCGCGGCAAGCTGAAGCCGGAAGGCAAGCTGGACCTGCACGGAATGCGCGTAGACACGGCACATCCGGCTCTGGTGCGGTTTGTTCTGACCGCGCAGGCATCAGGCAAGCGTCTAGTTCTGGTTGTCACCGGCAAAGGGAAAGACAGGGATGAGCCCGGACCGATCCCGACGCCGCGGGGTGTCCTGCGCAATCAGGTTCCGCAATGGCTGTCTTTGCCGCCACTGGCGCAGGCCGTCCTTCAGATAACACCCGCCCATATCAGCCACGGGGGCGACGGAGCCTATTACGTGTATCTGCGCCGAACGCGTTAAAGTGTGCGTGCGGCTTGTGTGATACCGATCCAAGTTACCCCGCAGACCAGAATGAAAAACCCTCCGATCCAGAGAAACTGGGTCGCAAGCGGAATGCCGGTATCAATCAGAATGCCCGTCAGTCCGGGGCCGATGGCCGACCCAAGCACCATGATCGCTGTTGCCAGTGCCTTGATCGCACCGATGTGGCGCGTTCCGTAAAACTCGGCCCAGAATGCGCTGGGCAGCGTGCTGTTGGCCCCGACGGTCAGCGCCAGAAGGACCAGACCGGTCAGGGCGCCTCCAATCGAACCGGTGAAGGACAGAACAAGAAACCCCAGCGCTATGGGCAACTGGTAAAACGGCATTATGCGCGTCGTACCCCATTTGTCCAACGCCCAGCCCGCCGCAAACATAGACAGCACGCCGACTGCGGTGAAGACCGGGAACAGGGCCACCAGTTCGATATGAAGCCAGCCTTTGACCTCGGCCAGATGAACCTGATGAAAAAAGAAGGCCGTGATGAAGGCGGACGGACCCAACAATGCAGGTGCCATGAACCAGAACAGCGGATGCAAAAGCGCGTCCCGGCGGGTCCAGTGGCGGCCCTGCATGCCGGTGGCGGTATATTCACTGGCCAGACTTTGAGGTGTTCGTTCCTGGCGTAGCAGTCGGATCAGGATCGGTATTCCGAACGCAGAGACGGCAGCGCAAACCAACCACAGTGTTCGCCAGTTGAAATGGGCCATTGCGGCGACAAAGATCAGGGGCAAAAGCGCTTCGCCGATGGAAAACCCGACCGAGGCGATGGCAAGCGCCCTGCCCCGCGTTGCGGTAAACCATCGCGCCATGGCGACCAGCGCCAGATGGGTGCTCATCCCCTGTCCAAACAGGCGGAGAAGGAAAACGACCAATGGCAGCAGAACAACCAACTCGTTCAGCGCCATCGCCGCTGTCGCAACCGCCAGCCCCGTCAGAACCGCCGGGCCCAGCGCCCGCACGCGAAAAATATCGGTTAGCCCTCCGGCCCAGACCATCACTACCGCAGACATCAGGGTACCCAGCGAATAGAGGCTTCCCCATGCACCGTGACTCAGGCCGAATTCGGACCGGATCTGGCCCGAGAAGATCGAGATAAAGAAGGTCTGTCCGAAACTCGACAGAAAGGTCAGCAGCGCCCCCGCGCTCAGCCAGCTTGCGTTCTGGACAAGATACCGACGCAGGCCGCCCGGGTTCACGGAGTCGTAACCTCGGCCTGCCCTGTTTCTGTCAGGACTATTTCGGTTGCACCGTCCGGGTTCCGCTGGCTTGGCGGGACAAGGATGTCGATAGCCGGCCTATCTTCCGGCCCGAACGTGTTGTTGACACGTCTGAGCGAGCTGAGGATCGCCAGCAACGCCGGAGAGGTCGCGGCCACGAAATGCGATGATTCCGCATCGCTGTTGAATGCGGTGGTGTCGATCACGCTGATCGGAAATTCTTCAAGACTGTCGATCGAGCTGATGTTGCCCAACCGCTCACCCTCATCCGTTCCGCGCAAACGGGCCGAGATGTTCAGAATCCTGTCCTTTTGCGAAACCATGACGAGAAACGGATCTGGCGGGGACTTGATCCGCTCCATCTGCGAGCGGAACAGATCCACGTCCAGATCCGGTGAAATCAGAACCACGCCTTCCAGGTTCCTTTTGGCCCAGCCGGGTTCCTGCAACTCGGCCTGGCGCATCATCTCCATTGTCAGGGCGCTGCCCATGGAATGCGCGACCAGAATGACCCGCTTGACCCCCATTGATTTCAAAGAGCGAATGGTCTGTTCCAGCCCGTCACGGGCGAACAGCATGCTGTCCAGATCGTAGGCATAGCCAAAGCCTGTCGCACGGCTGGGCCATGAATAGACCAGAGTGTTTCCGGGCAGGCCGATATCGTGGGACAGTTGTGCGGCCCGAAACAAGGTCTCGGTCTGGGTCGAGTTGTATCCGTGCACAAAAATTGTGACGTCTTCTTTGCCGCGCAAATGGGTTTTCAGGTCCTGCGGCCCATCCAGTTCGCTGACGTTCGCCAACACGAACTCTTTCTTCGGATTTGGGTTGGCGTAGGAGAACTTCAGGGTTCCCGGAGTGTGATTTGGCGGAATCGAAACCGTGGTTTCCAGATAGCGCAAGGATTCACCGCGACGGAACCCGTATGATCCGTTCGCCTCTTTGGCGCGGGTCGTGGTTGCCAGGATCGTTTTGGGCGTACCGACAACCGCAGCCGAAGGCACGATTTCAGACACCGTCCTGTCGACACAGGCGCTGAGTGAAAGACAGGCAAGCAGCAGGATCAGATGGCGCAACACGGACAATCCCCGGATCAGGTTTGCGCCAAGCTATCGAATTCTCGCCCCACGTCCAGCGGCGCGGGGTAGAAGAAAGGCAAAATCCGGCTGAGCGTGTTACAAAACGTAACGGCTGAGATCGGTGGATTTGGTCAGTTCACCCAGATTGCTGCTGACAAATTCCGCGTCGACCGTGATTTCCGTTCCGGCTTTGTCGGGGGCGGCGAAAGACAATTCTTCGAACACGCGTTCCATCACGGTGTAGAGCCGCCGCGCACCGATGTTTTCGACGCTCTGGTTCACGTCCGCTGCAATGCGGGCAAGCGCCGCGATGCCATCTTCGCTGAACTGGACAGTAACATCCTCGGTCCCCATCAGCGCGGTATACTGAAGGGTCAGGGCGTTGTCTGTTTCCGTCAGGATGCGCACAAAGTCTTCTTCCGTCAGGGCGCGCAGTTCGACCCTGATCGGCAGACGCCCCTGAAGTTCCGGCAACAGGTCCGAGGGCTTGGCGATGTGGAACGCCCCGGAGGCGATAAACAGGATGTGGTCTGTTTTGACAGGGCCATGCTTGGTGGACACGGTTGTGCCTTCGATCAAGGGCAAGAGGTCCCGCTGAACCCCCTCCCGGCTGACATCAGCGCCGCGTGCGTCAGAGCGGGCGCAAACCTTGTCGATCTCATCCAGAAACACGATGCCGTTCTGTTCGACGGATTCCAGCGCCACGCGGTTGACGGTTTCATCATCCAGCAGCTTGTCGGCCTCTTCCCCGATCAGAGCGTCATAGCTTTCTGCGACAGTCATCTTGCGTTTGACCGTGCGCCCGCCAAAGGCCTTGCCGAAGATATCTCCCAGGTTCATCATCCCCATCTGGCTGCCGGGTTGGCCGGGAATGTCGAACATCGGCATCGGGCTCGAGGTGTCCGAGAGTTCCAGCTCGATCACCGTATCGTCCAGCTCACCGGATTTCAGTTTTTTGCGAAACATCTCGCGCGTGCCTTCGCGGGCGTCTTCCCCGGCTATGGCGGCGATGACCCGGTCTTCGGCAGCCTGATGGGCGCGCGCCTTGACGTCTTCGCGCATGAACTCGCGGGTCTGCAGGATGGCGGCGTCCGCCAGATCCCGCACGATCTGTTCTACGTCGCGCCCGACATAGCCAACCTCGGTGAACTTGGTGGCTTCGACCTTGATGAAAGGCGCGCGGGCCAGTTTGGCCAGACGACGGCTGATCTCGGTCTTGCCGACGCCGGTGGGGCCGATCATCAGGATGTTCTTCGGATAGACCTCGTCCCGGATGTCGTCAGGCAACTGCTTGCGCCGCCAGCGGTTTCGCAGCGCGACGGCAACCGCGCGTTTGGCATCCTTCTGGCCAATGATGAAGCGGTCCAGTTCCGAGACAATCTCGCGCGGGGTCAGGTCGGTCATATGCACTCAATCCGTTTGTTTCGAAGCGGAACCTAATCATAAGGCGCGAAAACACAAGCCGATCACGAAAACATCACGCCAACACACGGCGCGCACACAGAAATTCGTCCCGAAGTGATTGGAGTATGCGGCGAGGCCTGCGGCATAACGGACAACATCGGGCAAACCAGTCCGTGTCTACCAATGGAGAAAACTCATCATGATGACTCGTCGCTCGCTCTTTGTGAAAGCCGCTGCAGCCGGCGCGGCACTGACATTGACCAGTGCCAATGCCGCCGTTGCTGGCGGTGCCAAGAAGAAAGGCACGTTCGAGGGCCGTTCGAAGCACATCACCTCGGGTTCGGTGAAGCTGGTCAAGAATGGAGACCGCTACATTGTCGAACTGGGCGACGATTTCTCACTGGATGGCGGGCCCGACCCGCGTGTCGCTTTCGGCAAGGACGGATCATATGATCCTGACAGCAAGCTGGGTGCGCTGCTGAACCTGACCGGCAAACAATCCTATGCCGTTCCGCCGACCATGGACGTTTCCGGCTACAACGAAGTTTACATCTGGTGCGAGGTCGCGGGCGTGCCGTTGGGCGTGGCGTCGCTGAACTGATCCACACGCGATCAGGACTGCCGGGGGCCGGGTAAAACCCGGCCTTTTGCATGGTGTTAGGTGTCAGAACACCTGTCTGCTACACTCACCCCATTTGAAGAAACGGGGCGGGTTGCATGACGAAGATTGCCAAAATCACTTTGTTGTTTATTGTATTTGTAGATCTGATCGGACAGGGACTGGTCTTTCCCATCATCAACTCACTGATCATGGAGACGAAGTCCGGGTTTCTGCCGGAAAATACGCCGGTCGGTCGGCGGCATTTCTACTATGGCCTAGTGATTGGTTGCTTTTTCCTGTCCTGGTTTCTGGGCGTTGTCTACGTGTCCAAAGTCTCGGATTCGATCGGGCGCAAGAACGCTTTGCTGGTTTGTCTGAGCGGAGCGCTTGCGGGGTACGCCATCACCATCGCGGCGCTTTACCTCAACAGTTTGCTGCTGCTGATTGCCGGCCGGTCAATCACCGGCTTTACCGCCGGAAACCAACCCATTGCACAGGCGGCAATGATTGATGGCAGTACGGATGCGGCGGATCGGGACCGAAACATGGGCTATATCGTGACCGGCGTCAGCTTTGGTCTGGTGGGCGGCCCGATCATTGGTGCGGTCCTGTCGGATGCTGCTCTGTTGGGTGGTGCGGCCACACTCAAAACGCCGTTCTATGGAGCCTTCGTTCTGGTGTTGATCGCGATTTTCCTGGTGCTGTTCTATTTCAAGGACACAAGAACCGAACGCACGGCCTTTGTCTTCCGTCCCCGTGACGTCACCGACAGCCTGATCGCAGTCCGTGGGCATCCCATGGTGTTGAAGATCCTGCCTGTCTATTCGTTCTTCATGATCGCCAACGTCACGTTTTATGTGTTCGTGGATAATTTCCTGACCAGCGCTTTCGGCTACGGCGTGATTGGCGGCAGTATGGCGATGGTGGTTATCGGCTTTGCACTGGCGTTCTCAAGCACGTTCCTTGTGAAACCAGCACAGGAGAGATTCAGCAAACACAGCATTATCTACACATCGCTTGTGGTCATGATCATCTGCGGCATTGCCTTTGCGTTCAGCCCAAGCGGTGTATTCAGCTATGTGCCAGTGTTCTTCTTCTACTTCCTGTTCGGCGTGGCCTATCCGACCATGCTGGGCCTATTCTCTTCATCGGTCAGCGAAACGGATCAGGGCTGGGTCATGGGCGTGACCACCGCAGTATTCTGCCTGGCCGGAGGGATCATGTCGCTGGTCGGCGGCGGCTTGATGAGCATCGACATCCGCGTGCCCTATTACATCGTGGTCATTGCTGCGATACTGGGCCTGATCGGAATGCACCGCCGCTGGAAGGGGAAAGAGATCTCAGCCCTGTTAGCCTGAGATCGTTTCAACAGTCAGCTTGCCGTTGGTGTACACACAAATGTCCGCCGCAATCGCCATGGATTGCCGGGCGATGTCTTCCGCCGACTTGTCGCTGTCCATCATCGCGCGCGCAGCGGCCAGAGCGAAATTTCCGCCTGATCCAATGGCTGCCACGTTGTGTTCAGGCTCAAGCACATCCCCTGCCCCGGTGATCACGAACAGATCCTTGCCGTCGGTGACAATCAGCATCGCCTCGAGCTTTTGCAGATATTTGTCTGTCCGCCAGTCCTTGGCAAGCTCGACCGAGGCGCGCGCCAGCTGGCCCGGCGTCGCCTCAAGCTTGGTCTCCAGCCGCTCGAGCAGGGTAAAGGCATCTGCGGTGGAACCGGCAAAGCCTGCAACAATCTCGAACCCGCCGGGCGACAGACGGCGCACCTTGCGGGCCGTTCCCTTGATCACGGTCTGCCCCAGGCTGACCTGCCCGTCACCGGCAATGACAACCTTTCCGCCCTTTTTGACGCCGATGATCGTTGTGCCGTGCCATCCGGGAAAGTCGCTGTCCGCCATGAAAGTCTCCGTTGTTGTCCGGGCTCATATATGGGCTGCGCTGATGTTATGCGCAACCGCTTCCCGAAGTGCCTAATTGATATGCACAAAATGCATTGCGGGTTTACCAGACCAGCATTTGTGAGTCCGTGCCGGGCATACTAGATGAGGATCACAACCGACAACGGGTCGGCTGTTTCTGTTAGAAGGAATGCGCAAATGGCAACCACCGCAAACATCCATGCGCCGCTCGGAGCAGCTACCATCCTGCACGTAGTGGACGCATTCACCGGAGCTTTCGAAGCTGCCGCACAGTGGAATGAATCCCGCAAGACCCGCAAGGCGCTGTCAGTTCTGTCCGACGCCCAGTTGGATGATATCGGCCTGACCCGCGCCGACATCAAAAACCTCTGATTTCAAGGCAAGTCAGACCATGAGATGAGCCGCTCGACCGAGCGGCTTTTTTCTTTTTTAGGACTGCACGAACTTTCCCGACTGATCCGGTAAAAAGGCCTCGATGGCGGCGGTTGCAACAACGTGCCGGGTGCCGGCGTCGCTGTCTTCGATATCCAGTCCGCCCTTGACGGCGCGCACCTGCGCCCGCCCCCGGGGCAGATCGGCGGCGACCAGATCGCAATCCACCAGATCTGGGTTCTGAACGCCGATTGTCACCTGGACCCGCATTTCCGAGTGATCGATACCCAGCTTCGAAAACAGCGTGATCGAAGAATGATGCAACGCGTCCTGAACCGCCCGGCGCGCAGCCTTTGTGTAATCCTGACCGTACAGGTCATTTCCGGTTCCCATTTCCAGAATGATGCGTTTTTCGGTCATTGCGCAGGCTCCATATCGAAGGAAACGATGACGGCCGCGTTGGCGATGACCGTGCAGCCATCGGAATTCGGTTTGTCGATGTCCAGACCGCCATGTATCACCGTGATATTGGGCTGCCCGTAAGGGAACAGGTCTTTCAGAATCTGGGTGTCGACTTTGTCCGGCTGCTGCACACCGATTTGCGCATCGATGATCATTGCTTGCCTTGGGAAATCAAACAGCTCGGCCATATTGACGGAGTTGTGCCACAATGCATCCTTGATGGCCCGCACCGCAGCCTCGGTATAGTCCTTGCGCCGCAAAGACGTCCCCATGCCGAATTCAACCAGAACCCGAGTTTTTGCCATATTTGACGACCCTCCTGTCAGACTTTTGGCCAGGGCACCCTGAAAACCGGATGCGCTAACGCATTGAAATACGCCCTTTCAGGTAAGGACAAGTGATGCAGGTGTTGTGCAATGGCCCTTTGGTGACAGTTGCGGGGCTTGGGTCAAATATCCAGTCGTGCGATGTCGGGCAGTCCAGGAAGCGCTGACAATATCGCAGCCCCTCCTGACCAGATGGCCAAAAAAAACGCCCCGCGGAAACGGGGCGTCTTCTGCCGAAATTCACAGGGTCAGATGGATTCGTCGATCCAGCTTTGCAGCGCCGCCTTCGGTGCCGCACCAGCGCGGTTGGATACCACCTGACCGTCCTTGAAAATGAACAGGGCCGGAATACCGCGCACGCCCATGGCGGCGGCAGCGTTCGGGTTGCTGTCCACGTCAACTTTGGCAATTTTTACCTTGCCGCCATATTCTGCAGCCAGTTCTTCCAGGGCCGGACCGATCTGCTTGCAGGGTCCGCACCATTCTGCCCAGAAATCCACTACAACGGGGATATCCGAATTCTTGACTTCGGCGTCAAAGGTCTCGTCAGTAACGGCAACGGTCGACATATTCTGTCTCCTGAATGGGGTAAACTCGGGCTGAGAACGTAGGGGCCGATGCAGGTAACGTCAAGATACGCGGGAGCGGGTCAGAGCATCTGTCACAAGATCGTGTGTCAGCCACATGAGCCGCGCGGTTCGGGTCCAAAGGATCGCGGTGCGGATGGTGCGCCCGGGATAAATCTGCGACAGCGCGCAGGCATAGGCGCCCATTTGGCGCAACAGGCCTTCGGGGCATTGCTCTGCAGTGTCAGGGACAGTGAAATTCGATTTGAAATCAATCGCCTGAACTTCGGTTTCCGTCACGATCAGGCGGTCAATGACACCGTGCATCCGTTGGCCGTTCAATGCGCCCGAGATCGGAACTTCGGCCAAAGTATCTGGCGCAAACACCAAGGATAGCTGGTCGCAGGTCAGCACGCGCGTTGCCTCTGCCATCAGCTCCAGCCTCTTCGCTTCGTGCATATCAGGCAGTAGGCGGGCGCAAAGCTGAGCCCAGCGTTCCTGAGAAACGGATGGAAGGTGTTCGAGCAGCAGATGCAATTGCGTTCCGCGCAGCTTGGCGGCGTCTTCGTCCAGACCTGCATCACCGGGTAAAGCCTTGGCACCGCCCAGATCAGAAGGGCTTATTGTCTCCGCTGTTTTGGGTGCTTCCCCGGCGGGCTGCAGAAACATCTGCGGCAAGTCCGTCGTGCTTGCCACGTACTGCTCCTGTTCCGTCAGAGCCAGTCCGTCCCAGTCGCCATGCGCCAACCTGAGTGTGTCTGTTTCCGGCAGCCGGGTGGCGCCTGCCTGTTCCAATGCGCCCTTGACCATCTGATACCAACTGCCGTCAGTCGGCCCCACATCGCCGGCCGCAGCCACTATCAGCCACTTTTCGGCCCGTGTCAGAGCCACATATAGCAATCTCAGCCGTTCGTTTTCTTCCCGTTCCCGCGCCGTGTTTCGCGCCTGCGAGATCAGCACAGGCGAGGCGTCCGAGGGGACTTTCCACAAGGGCAAATCATCCGCAACCATGATCTCGGCATCGCGTGGCGGCTGTCGCTTGGCGGTGTCCGGCAGGATCACGATTGGGGCTTCCAGCCCTTTTGAGCCATGAACGGTCATAACGCGGATCATGTTGCCCACACCGCTCATCTGGCGCTTGATTTCCAGATCGTCGGTCTGCATCCAGACCAGAAATCCGGTCAGGCTGGGAATGTCCGTCCGCTCATAGGCCAGCGCCTGCGACAAAAGCGCGTTGATACCGTCCTCGGCTTCGGCCCCCAGACGGCCCAACAGTTTGCGCCGTCCGTCATGACGCGTAAGGATACGCTCGATCAGGTCATAGGGGCGCAGAAAGTCGATCTGAGCCCGAAGATCGTTCAAAACGGCACAGGTTTCGGGAAACTCATCTGCCCGCCTGCGAAGCGCTGCCCACAGAAACTCCTCGGACCTGCGGTGCGCCAGATCAAAAAGCTGCTGTTCCGACCATCCAAACAACGGGGATTTCAGAACCGTGGCCAGTGACAGGCTGTCTTCGGGCGTGGCCAAAAAACTCAGCAACGCGGCAAGGTCCCTGACCGCCAGTTCCGCCCCGACCTTCAGCCGATCTGCTCCGGCGATGGGCAAGCCCTGTGCCTTGCAGGCGCGGATAATTTCGGCAAACAGGTCCGAGCGGCGCTGCACCAGGATCAGGAAATCGCCCGGTTCAATCCGTCGACGTACAAAGCTGCCTGGGTCTTCGCCATCTTCCGGAATGGTTTCACCACTTTCGATCATGCCCTTGATCGAATGTGCCACCTGTTCCGCCAGAATGACTGTGTGATGGCGTGCGCCGGGCCGGTCGACCGGATCGGTCCAGTCGCCGTCCTCTTCATCCTCGACCTTTTCCACGACCGGCCACAGATCGACGCGACCGGGAAGATCTGTCTTGAAGGCGCGGTGCAGCGAGTCCTTGTGAAACCCTGCATCTGTCTTGTTTTCAAACAGGATATCGACCAGCGTCAGAATGGCGCTGGAGGACCGGAACGAGAATTCAAGTGTGGAATCCCACAGTTTAGAGCCTGATTCCTGGAGTTTTCGCCCAAATTCTGCCTGCATCCGGTCAAAGGCCTGCGGGTCGGCGCCCTGAAAGGAATAGATCGACTGTTTCTTGTCACCGACTACAAAAATCGTACGTTCGACCCCGGACCGGGCCCCTTCCCCGCTGGTGAATTCCTGTGCCAGTTTTTCAACCACATCCCATTGATCCGGGCTTGTGTCCTGTGCCTCGTCCACAAGGATATGGTCGATGCCGCCATCCAATCGATACAACACCCATTCCGCCACGGCAGGATCGTTCAGCACTTGGCGCGCGCGCAGGATCAGGTCATCAAAGTCCAGCCAGCCGCGCAATTGCTTGCGTCTTTCGTACTCCGGCAGAAACGCGGCTGCGAAACGATGCAGAACCCGCGATTTCTGCGCCGCCGTCAATGCCAGCCGCTTTTCCCGCGCGGCTTCGACACGCAGCATCAGCGCCTTAAGCTGTGGCGTCCGGTCCGCAAGGGCGCCCTCGCGCAGGGCCTTGGTCGGGAAGCTGTTGGTTTTGGCGGTAAAGGGCTCTTTTGCGCCTTTTCCCGTCAGCAAAACGGATTCCAGTAGCGGCAGATGCCCAATCCGCGCCTCGGTGAATCCTGTAAGCTTGGCCGCCGCCTTGGCATTGTTGCCGCCACTTTCGATCAACGCAGGCAGTAGTGACTGGATCAGCTCGACCTCACCGCCCAGAAAGACGCTGCGCGACAGGGCGTCGTCGTCGAAACCAGGCGGCAGGTCAAAGCGTTTCAGCAGCGCGTCCCAATTCAGAGGATGAGAAAACAGGTTCCTCTTTTGCGTGATGGCGGCCGTCAACTTGTCGAAACCAGTATCCGTGACAAACCGGGCAATGTCTTCGACCAACCCGGATTGTGGACCTTCTGCGAAGTCCTCGATGATTTCTTCCCGCAAAAGGGCGGCTGCGCGGTCTTCCATTTCGGCAAACTGGGGGCTGACGCCAGCCTCAAGCGGGAAGCGCCGCAGAAGCGATGCGCAGAATGAGTGGATCGTCTGTATCTTCAACCCGCCAGGTGTTTCGATGGCACGTGCGAACAGGGTTCTGGCCTGCGCCAGCCGCCCGGGGTCAATGATGCCCGGAACCCCCAGTTCGGTCAGTTGCGCCAACAACTGCGAATCGCCCAACATCGCCCATTCGCCAAGGCGTTTGAACAACCGGTTCTGCATCTCGCTGGCGGCGGCCTTGGTGTAGGTCAGGCACAGGATATGCTGCGGCTGCACGCCGCCTAGCAGCAACCGCGCCACCCGGTCGGTCAAAACCCGCGTCTTGCCGGACCCCGCGTTGGCCGCAAGCCAGGTCGAGGCATCGGGTCGCGCGGCCTGCACCTGCCGTTCGGTTGCATCGTTGCGGGCTTTCATGTCAGGTCCTCGGGCACCGTTTCGTCAGTGCGATCCCATTCCCCGAACCGCGCCAGATGATCATAGTCGCCAATATCAGTGTCCTTGTGCAGCATCCGGCGCGACGAGAAGCCCTGATCAGGCTCTAAATAAGCTGAAATGAGCTCTTTCAGCTCGGCCAGAACCTTGTCGGCAGGTTCCTTGGCCAGCGGCGCGGGCACCTCTTTGTAGGTGCCGCCCATACCGATGAACGCCGCCTCGGCCACTGGCAAGGGGTCGAATCCTTCGATGCCGCCCTGCTCGGCCATTGCGGCCTCGATGAGAAGCTGTTTGTCGAATTTGGCCTGTTGGCTTTCGGTCGGCGGCACACCGGTTTTGTAGTCGATGATGCGCAGGGCGCCGCGGCTGTTGCGATCAATCCTGTCGGCGCGCCCGGCGATCGTGAAGTCCAGCGGTGCAAGAACCAGCTTCATTGCCGTTTCGAAGGCCACTGGTCCGCCATCGCTTCGCCGCCCGGTTTCGGCAAGCAGGAATGCGTCGGCGATCCTTTCCAGACGCGCCAGCCAAAGTTTCCGCGCAGTCGGCCACGCGACGTGCCGGTCCAGCAACGCCGCTGCGCGTTTGAGGAAATTCTCGCGCGTCAGCAAGGCGGAATCCAGAACACTGTCTTCGATGAAATTCTCCAGGATTTCGTGAATGACAATGCCGCGCAACAACGCGTCCGGAGCCTGTACGAGTGGATCCAGCGGCCTCAGCCGCAGCACGTGTTTGGCGTATATGGCATAAGGATCGCGGATCAGCCGCTTGATTTCGGTGACGCTAAAACGGCGCGGACGTGCGGCAACCGGGGGGCGTGGCGAGGGGCGATGCGCAGAAGCGATATCGGGCGCGTGTTCCAGCGCTTCGCTCCAACGCAGATAGCTTTGGCCGCGCGCCCGCATTTCGGACAGGGCATCGGGCCCACCCTGATCCGGCAGGCCCTGCAACAGGTTGGTCAGGCGGTTCAGCCAGCGCGACGGGACGGTTTCCGCGTCATCCGACCGGGTTGCCCGGGTCAGCCACACTTCGGGCGCGCCGACGGCCTGCTGGAAATCATGGGCTGACAGTCCAATGCGACGCTCGGGCAGCAGCAGATCGGCCTGACTACGCATTTGCCGGTTTAACCACGGATCAGGGGCGGCGGCCTCGGGCCAGCTGCCTTCGTTCAACCCGCCAAGGATCAGCAGGTCAGCGCCTTGCACGCGTGCCTCCAGGGTGCCCCAGATCATGATATGAGGGTGCGGCGCGTCCCGGTCGCGCACCTCTTCCGTTGCCAGCAACGCGCCCAGAAGATCGGCGAAATCATGGGCGTTCATCTGGCCGCCATATGGGGCCTCGTTCTCCAGCGCGGTCAAAACGGACAAGGCCTTTTGGCCAGCGTTCTTGTCCCATAATGTGCCTGGGTCGCCCTTACTGCCCGCAGAAATCGCTTCGGCAAGTGCGCGCAGGTTTTCCACCCATTCCGCCAACGGACGCTCACCTGCAACCACCTGATCGCAGAAATGAGTGGTGACCCAGCGCACCCAGTCGTCCGAAACATCCTTGCGGATCGCAAATACACTCAGGCTGGTACTGTCGGGGAACGGCGGGCCGTACCGCCGCAGATCCAGTTCCAGATCGCGGGTATGAAGCAAATGCGCCCCTCGCTCGGCGCCATCATGACACAGCGGGTGTTTGAGCAGGGTCAGGAGGGCCTCACCTTCAAGTCGTCGGACGAACAATCCGGCAACGTGGCGCAGAAAACGGCCGGGCGGCGACAGTTGCAGGGGCAGGCCGGCGCTGTCATCCGGCAGGATGTTCCAGCGGTCCAGCGCGGCACTGACCTGACGGGTCAGCATTCTGTCAGGTGTGATCAGGGCGGCGGTCTGGCCGGTTTCCGCCGCCTCGCGCAACCGCAGCGCGATGGCCAATGCTTCGCCCCGGGGGGATGCGGCCTCGACAAGGGTCAAATCCTGTGTTGCACCGGCCAGATCGGTCAGTCGCGGGCCCTCTGTCATCCACGCGTCGGTGATGGGTGCCGGGCGTAATGCCAGTGAAATCAGCTTGTTGCGCGCGGGTGAGGGTGGCTGGTCGGCGGTCCAACTGGTGATTTGGCCGGGTGTCAAACCCAGCAGGGTCATCAGCTTTCGAAACCGAAACTGGGGGTGATCTTCCGAGGTCAGCGCCTCATCCAGTCCTTCCCAGACTTCATTCGGTTGATCGAAATCGAAGCCCGGAAGGATCAGCGCGCCTTGTGGCAGCCTTGCGACGGCTTCCATCAGCATCAGGGTCGTGCCACGCGATCCGGTTGACCCGGCAAGAATGATGGGGTGTTCGGGCTGGTCGTTCCGCCAGCGGTCAATCAGGTTATTGACGACGCGCCGTTGCCGTGCCTGCGCGTCCAGGGCGTCTTCGCCGGTGTTGATGAATCGATCGGCGATGCCAAAGAATTGCTGTGCGCGGGCCCAATGGCCGGACATGTCGCTGACATCCAGTTGCCGGATGGCGTCGGGCGAAACGCCTTCACCCTGCATTTCGTCGATCAGGCTGGCCAGACTGTCCGCCAGATCGAAGATGGAAGACCTTGCCGCCAGATCGGGTTGTTGGTCCAGCAGTTTCGCCACCAGCTGGGTCAGTTCCAGCCGCCGACGCAGCGCTGGAATGGCCGGAGGCACCTGCGCCAGATCAACCGATTCCCCCAGATCTGTCACCAGCGAGATTCTTGGCAACAGGCAGGGCGGTCCCTGATCGAACAAGTCCCTCACGCGGCGGGCCATGCGGCGGGTATTCACCACCAGTTGCACCCGCGCCAGCGCTTCGGGCGGAAGATCCGCACTGCGCGCCCTTAACCCCTGCACCAGCACTTTTGGAAAGTCTGCCCCGGGCGGAACCGCAAAAACACGGGGCAGGATGCCGGGTTCAAACATTGTCCAGCAACCCTTCGGCCATTGCGATGCCTTCGGGGCGGCCAACGTCGCACCAGCGACCAGGGTAGGTCAGGGCGAACAGACGATCCTGCTGTTGCATCTGATCCCACAACAGGTTCAGCGAAAAGGCCGGTTGCTGAAACCCGTGCAAACCGTCCGTTCGAAGGATCTGAGCACCCCCATATACCAGCCCTCCGCCGCGCGTGATGCGTCCTGTTTCGTCTGCCGCAAAATCGCCCGATCCAGAATGTCCGATTGTCTGCGCGATCGGGATACACATCAATAGCGCGTCCATCCGGTCAGGGTCCCATGCTGCGCGCAGCAATGTCAGCGGGTTCGGCCCCGACCAGATTGCATCAGTGTTCAGAGTAAAGACCGGATCAGACCCTAACAAAGGCAAAGCCGCCCGCAATCCGCCACCGGTTTCCAGTATTTCTGGCGATTCCAGCGACAATAATACCCCCCGAGGAGCCAGGTGCGCCGCGAGCTGATTCGCATGATAGTGCAGATTGGCAACGACACGCTGAGGGCCAAGATCGTTAACCAGATCCAGTGCGTGATCGATCAGCGGTTTGCCGGCAACTTCGATCAGCGGTTTGGGCCGGTCTTTGGTCAATGCCCCCATACGGGTACCAAACCCGGCGGCGAACAGCATGACAGCTTCGGGCGGTCGGGTCATTGCGGTCTTAGCCTGGCCAGGTTTTCGGGTGTCGGCGCGGGCAGGGATTCGCGCACCAGATCAGCCACTGATACCAGCGCCGGGTGCTCGAGGTCCCGCATCAGATGCGACCACGTGGCCGGGATCAGATCGACATAGTGCGGTTTGCCATATTCGGTCGCCAGACGCGCGAACCCGCCCAGAATGCGCAGGTTCCGCTGTGCCCCCAGAACGCTGTACGCGGTGCGGAAATCGTGATCATCCATTCCGGTTGCGGCGATGTACCGGTTGACCATGCGCATTTCGGTACCCGGCGAGACTGAACGGCGCACATCCTGCAACAGCGACATCAGATCATAGGCGGGATGGCCCAGCATGGCGGTCTGGAAATCCAGCAAACCCACTTTGTGCAAACCGTCCCGATCGGGCATCCAGATCAGGTTTTCTGCATGATAATCCCGCAACACAACAACTTTCGCGCCCGAAGTTTCGCGGTGCAGGATATCCTGGAACCGGCGTTCAAACAGGTCGCGCGCGTCTTCGTCATGCGAACCCAGAATGCCTTGTGCATATTTGGTAAAGGACAACGCGGCCAGCTCGGTCATCAGCGAAGGCCCGTACGACGGCAAAGACAGTGTCGGCGCGTTGTGAAGATGGATCAGAACGTCGGTTGCGGCCTCGTACAAGGCAAGTTCCTGTTTGGGGTTCTTTTCCAGAACACGGGCGAACAGATCGTCGCCCAGATCCTCGAGCAGCAGAAACCCGAACTCCATGTCTTCGGCATAGATTTCGGGTGCGTTCAGACCGTTTGACCTCAGATATTCCGCGACGCGCACGAATTGCGCGACATCCTCGGCCTTGTCCGGCGGGGCGTCCATGAATACGGCCGTGCGCCCGGTATCCGGGTCTGTCAGGCGCTCATAACGGCGATTTGACGCATCACCTGCCAATGCTGCGCGTGAGGCGTTGGCCCAGGGTGTTTGCTCAATCAGCGCTTTGGCCAGCACTGCGCGGTTGGTCATGCGGCGGTCTCCAGTTTGGGTGCCCATTTCGGGTCGGACCAGGACAGGGTCAGGTGTCTTGTGTCGGGTAAATCAGGGTCGGTGCGAAATTTCAACGCAAGGGCCGCGTAAGGCATAAGCGGACCCAGTTTCTCGGGCCATTCGATCAGGCAGATTGCAGTGTCGAATGCCTCGGTCAGGCCCAGCTCCTCGATCTCTTCAACGGCACTTAACCGATACAGATCGCAATGCCAGATTTCTCCGGCCGGGGTGTCATAGGCCTGAACCAGCGTGAAAGTCGGCGAGGGTACGTCTTCGGGTACATCCATCAAGGACTGGATCAGACTGCGGGCAAAATGAGTCTTGCCGCCGCCAATCTCACCTTCCAGCAACAGGGTGTCGCCCGGCGCCAAGCCGGTTGCGACCCGGGTTGCGAAATCCGCAGTTTCTTCCGGCGAATTCAAGGTGATCGAGAGTGGGGTTCGTGTCATGGCGCCACAATGGACCTGCGCCCGTTCGGCTGCAACCCGGTTCAGGCGCTGATCTGTTGTCGCACCATAGGCTTGCTGACGGTTTTCCCGTCCGCAAAGCGCACGATGGTTGCGCCATTCTGCATCGGACTGACGGTGCAAAGGATGTGCGTTCCGTCGCGCATGAACAGCTCGCCGGACCATTCGGCCCGATTGTCTCGCATTTCAACAAAATCACGGATCTCGCCCAGCAAGGGCGTTGCAGCACAGCGTTGTTGCCATCTCCGTGTGACCTCAAGAACCGATTCCGGTTCGAACCCGGTCTGGCCTGTGTCCTGCCACAACACGCGATAGGCATCATTCGTGCAGGCCAGCGTCCCGTCATCGGCAAACACCGCAATTGCATCTGCAAGCTTGTCCAGGATCGATTGCATCAGGTCCATTTCCGAACGGAACCTTCGGGTCAACGTGATTTCCGCGGTGATATCCTCGAACAGAAACGCAACCGCCCCGTCAGGATGAGGTCGCCCGCTGACCGAATAGACGGACCCGGAGGGCAGAGACCATGTTTCCTGATAATTCCCGTCCTCGGCGGCTTCCAGAAGGTCATTCATCTGGCGGCGCCAGCTGCGGTAATTCTTGGGTTCGGGCATCATGTGTTGATCGCGCAGGCGGTCAAAGAAACTTGACAGGCTGGGGCGGCAACTCAGGAAATCCGGGGGCAGGGTGGTCAGGTCGATCAGGGCCGGATTGAACAGGGCCAGTTGCCGGTTGCGGTCGAAGATGACCAGACCGATGGACAGCTGGGCAAAGGTCTTGGTCATCGTCTGTACGAATTTGCGCTGCGTGTTTTCGGCGGCGACAATGGCGTTTATGTCAACGGCATAGCACAGCCGCCCTTCGGCGTGATCGACCAGCGTCAGATCGAACCAAAGCTTGCTGTCACTTTCTTTGACGTCTGCAGAAACCCGGATCCTCGTATTCAGGCGCGTATCGTCGGCCAGCGTTTGAAACAGAGGGTCTGTCAAATCGGCATCCTGTCCGCGCACTTTTCGGACCAGTGAAACATAGGCTGCGTTGCACCACCGGACACTGGCCTGCTGATCCAGCAGCCAAACCGGATAGGGGGCCTGGTCCATGGCAAGTCGGATCGGGTCATTGGCGTCGCGTCTTACATGGGTGGCGGCATTGCACTGTTCCCGCAACTGAACCCGCACAACGCCGTCGATCCATTCACACACCACCTCGCGCCCGACCGTGCAATCGATCGCCGGGACCACCAGCGTCCCGGCGCTTCGGACGCAATCCGGCGTTTCGGGAAAGCTTGGGAAATCCCGATGCAGCAACCGGCGCAGATCGCCCCACTCGGCGACTTTGTCGAACCCTGTCAAAGCGATGTCCGAGTGGCTGATCAGGCGACTTTCGTCAAACAGGAAGACGGTGTCGAACAAAGACGAAGGCGAAGCCAGTCCGAAACTGGCATCGTATTGCGCCTTGCGGGGCAACAGCCACTGCACTGCGAAACAGGATGAAACCAGACTGATTGCGACAAGGATGATCCAGTCGGCCATATGATCTCCGACACCAGTAAAGTTGGGCCGGACTATGGTCTTGATTGGTTAACGGTTTCTTAACTCACACCTCGATCGGCTGGTTGAGCCCGGACGGTACCGGCGTATCCCCGGTCTGCGCGTCAATCAGGTTGCGCGGCCACGATACTTTGACGATGGCACCCCGCCGTTCGGGATTGTCGGTCAGCGACTGGTAGGGGTCGGAACCGTTGGCAAATTCCAGCTCCGCACCGCTGCGCTCAAGCAGGGTTTTCGCGATGAACAGACCCAGGCCCATCCCTTCGTATTCCGGGCGGGTCCGCTGATCGGTTTCGGTCCTGCGCCGCCGCATGAACGGATCACCGATGCGTCCGATCATCTGCGAGGGGTATCCGCGCCCGTCATCCATGATGTTGACGGTAATCCTGTCTTCGGTCCACTCGGCTTCGACCCAGACATTGGCGCGGGCGAAATCCACGGCGTTCTGAATCAGGTTGCGCAATCCGTGGATGATCTCGGGTTTGCGCAGGATCGAGGGCTGCTGGACATCGCCGCCCTGCGCCGGACCTTCGGCAAAATGCACTTGTTTGCCCCGGTTGATATGCGGCTCTGCCGCTTCAAAAGTGACGGTTGAAAGCGGCGCTTGGCGCAGATGCAGGTCGTCTTTGCCTGCCCGACCCATATTGCGCAGAATATCGCGGCACCGGTTGGCCTGTTCGCGGATCAGGGCCGCGTCTTCTTTGAGATCAGGCCTGTCGTCCAGCTCTTCAAAAAGCTCGGAACTGGTCAGTTTGATTGTGGCAAGCGGCGTACCCAGCTCATGTGCCGCGGCAGCCACGACACCCCCCAGATCCGTCAGTTTTTGTTCACGCGCCAGGGCCATATGCGTGGCCGAAAGCGCCTCGGACATGGACTGCACCTCGGAACTGACCCGGTGCGAATACGCGCCAAGAAAAACGATGGCGATCACGATCGCCGCCCAGTTGCCGAACAGCAGGATATCGGGGATTCGCAATTCGAGCCCCAGATTGGTGCGCAAGGGCAGGTGAAACTCGGCCAGCAGCGTGGTCAGGACGATTGCCACGGCCCCGACAATCAGGGTGGAACGGGTACTCATAACGCTGGCCGAGATCGTCACCGGGCCGACCAGCAGCAAGGCGAACGGATTGTTCAGCCCGCCGGTCAGGTACAACAGGAAGGCCAGCTGCAGCAGATCGAACAACACCATCAGAAAGTTCTCAAACTCCGACAGGCGTTTGCTGCGGGGAAACAGAAGAATTGCGGTCAGGTTGCCCATGACCGAAACGCCTATGGCCAGGTAGCACAAACCGGCCTCGAGCTGCACATGATAGGTTTGCTGCGCCACGGTGATTGCCGTGATCTGCCCGACGATGGCGACCCAGCGCAACAGGATCAGGGTGCGCAACCGGATCCAGCTGCTGCGTTCCTGACCATGCCAAAATGTGATGTTGGAATCTGCCATGGGTCAATTATGTCCTATTGCACCGGTTCCTCATGTTGATAGGTGTCCCGACCGAAACGATCAACAACCCCTCTGGTATCAGGATAACGTCATGATCCGCCTTTACGCCATTCTCGCTACCGTCATTCTTGCCGTTGGATTGGGCGCCGTCTGGCTGCTGGTGCAGGGTTCAGCGTCGGACGACAAGTTTGCCCAATGCCGGTCCAGCCAGATCGCCGGTGGCGCAGCAGCCATTGGCGGGCCGTTTGAACTGGTGAACGCGCATGGCGATACTGTCACCGACAAGGATGTGATCACCGAACCGACACTGGTCTATTTCGGTTATACGTTCTGCCCCGATGTCTGCCCCTTTGACATGTCGCGCAATGCCGAAGCGATCGACATCTTGGCCGAGCGCGGGCAGTCTGTGACACCCCTGTTCATCTCGATCGACCCGGATCGCGACACGCCCGAAGTGGTCGGGGACTATGCCTTTAACCTGCATGAACGGATGATCGCGCTGACCGGCTCGCCCGAACAGGTCAAGGCCGCCAGCAAGGCCTACAAGACCTATTACAAGGCGCAGGACAAAAGTGACGAGTATTATCTGGTCGACCACTCGACCTTCACCTATCTGGTCACGCCCGAGGACGGGTTCCTTGAGTTTTTCAAACGTGACGACACTGCGGAGCAGATTGCTGACAAGGTCGGCTGCTTTCTGGATCAGACGTGATCGGTTTGACCTTTGTCATGGCGCTGCTATGACTTAGTGCTAGGCCGAAGGCAGGAAACAGCGGAAAGAGCGGAATATGGCGGACAGTCCTCAGTATGATATCGGGCCCGATAAATCATTGCTTCTGGTCGATGATGACGAGCCGTTCCTGAGACGTCTGGCCAAAGCAATGGAAAAACGCGGATTCGAAGTTGAAACCGCAGGCTCGGTCGCGGCAGGGCGCGCCATTTCCACCGCTCGGCCCCCGGCTTATGCCGTGGTCGATTTGCGGCTCGAGGATGGCAACGGCCTGGATGTGGTTGAAGTGCTGCGTGAAAAGCGCCCCGACAGCCGGGTCGTGGTGCTGACCGGATATGGTGCGATCGCGACTGCAGTGGCCGCTGTGAAGATCGGCGCGACCGATTACCTGTCGAAACCTGCCGATGCTACCGACATCACCAACGCGTTGCTGGCCAAGGGCGACGAACTGCCCCCGCCCCCGGAAAACCCCATGAGCGCGGACCGCGTCCGCTGGGAGCATATCCAGCGGGTGTATGAACTGTGCGACCGGAACGTATCCGAGACTGCACGGCGGCTGAACATGCACCGCCGGACATTGCAGCGGATTTTGGCGAAGCGCAGCCCGCGTTAAGATCGAACCTAAGCTGGCATTCTCCCTTCTCTGGATGTGGAAACTCAAACAAGCGCACTATTTCGGAAGGTATTGGCAAGGGCTGCTGATACCCTTCCTCTTGTTTGCTGTTGAACGAGGAGTTTCCAAAGATGTCTGCACTAACATTTTCCCACATCGGAATAACCGTTCCGGACCTTGAAAAAGCGGTCGAGTTCTACTCCAAGGCCTTTGGGCTTTATGTCCTCATGGAACCCACCGAAGTGCTGCATGACGACAGCGCCATAGGCCAGATGTGTGACGATGTTTTTGGTGAAGGCTGGGGTTCATTCCGCATTGCCCACCTGTCGATGGGGGATGGAACCGGCATTGAACTCTTTGAGTTTCCGAACACGATCGAAGAGGAACGGCCGTTTGAGTATTGGCGTCGCGGTCTTTTTCATTTCTGCGTGCAAGACGCCAATCTGGAAGAGCGGGTTAAGATCATAGAAGAGTTAGGCGGAAAACAACGCATGAGCCAGATCCGAAAATACTATCCTGGCGAAAAGCCTTATCGAATGGTCTACATGGAAGACCCGTTTGGGAACGTATTTGAACTTTATAGCCACTCGTACGAACTGACTTATTCGGCGGGCGCGTACGTATAGGTTTGTCGGCGGCCGCACAGACGGCTGCATATCAAATAACAAGAAAAAGTGATATGTGAATACCGCCCAATTGCGGAGGGCGGCATGAATAATCTTTCGACGGCATTTCGGCGGGCACTGTCAAATTACGCCAACTTCCACGGTCGCGCTTCGCGCGCGACCTTTTGGTGGTGGGTCCTGGCCGTATTTCTTGTTCTTTTGGTGACGCGAATTGTCGATGGTGCATTGATCGCGCCGATGCTTGGATTTGGCGCGTTTGAACCGAGCGCGGGCCAGCCGCTCTCAGTTTTGGTGTCACTTGGGCTGTTGCTTCCCAATGTGGCGATCGGGGCCAGACGTTTGCACGACATCGGGCGAACCGCTTGGTGGTTATTGATTGCCTTCATTCCGCTGATCGGAACCTTGGTTTTGATCTACTTCTACATTCAGCCAAGCGAGAGTGGTTTAAACCAGTTTGGAGAACCTGACACTTTCCCTTGAAGTTCCAGGTGGAATACGGGGATTTGGGCTACAGTTTCTTTAAAAGTTCCTCGTGACGCGCAGAATACGCCCGCCGAACCTCAACCGCCGGGCGCAACCGGATTTCCAAACCTTCTATGACCGCCCTATCCGGTCGCCCAAAGAACTTCGTCGCCTCAGCCTCGGAAAACCCCGCGATCTGCGTCGCCTCCATCCAGGCGCTGATCTTGTCGGCCTTTTTGATTTGACGTTTCACTGTTTTCGGCACCTCGGCAGGCAGGCCGAACCGGATGTGGATGGCAGCAGCCAGTCGATCATCCAGCGCGCCGTAATCTGGCCCTACGGCAGATTTCACCGGGGAAATCATATCTCCGATCACGTATTCGGGCGCATCATGTAACAAAGCAGCCAGCCGCCATTTTGCCGGCGCCTTGGGGACAATCCGGCCGAATAACTCTTCGACCAAAAGCGAATGTTCGGCCACGGAATAGGCGAAATCCCCGTCCGTCTGCCCGTTCCAGCGGGCCACAAACGCAAGTCCGTGGGCGATATCTTCGATTTCGATGTCCACGGGCGTCGGATCCAGCAGATCCAGACGCCGACCTGACAGCATCCTCTGCCATGCCCGGGGTTGTGTTGCCATTATACCATACCTCTCGCGACCCGCCGCGATTGCGCCTCATTTTTAGGGTATGATGTACCTGTCTGGATCACTGGCTGCCAACGTTTTCTTGAGCATTCGTGCTTTGAAGGAATGACAGTCAATCCCGACATAAAGAACTGAGGGGGGCACGCGCTCCTCCCGGTGTGCCCCTCTCGTAACGAAACCCGTAACGAAAGGAGCTTGTCATGTTCAAGCGATTGTTCTCAATAGCCCTGACATTCGGCATGGCCGCGACAGCGCCGCCGGTGTTGGCCCAAAGCTGCGCAGTGCGCGAACACGTGATTTCCAATCTGCAGGACAAATATGCCGAGGAACTCGCCTTTGGCGGTCTGCAGAAATCGCGCGGTGCGCAATCGGTCATGGAGGTCTGGACCTCAAAGGAAACAGGCAGCTATACCGTTCTGGTGACACAGGCCAATGGCATTACCTGTATTGTCGCCGTTGGCACAGATTTCTTCGAGGCGATCCCGATTATCAAGCCTGAGGGTACGCCAAGCTGATTTTGACGGCATAACTTCCTGTATCCGGCTATCCAAGTTGCCACCTGCATAAAGGAATGCTAGGGCACTCCGGTTCGTGATTTACCGGAGTGGAGCACCTGATGGCCGGGGACTATATCGTCAAAGACATTTCATTGGCCGGGTTTGGCCGCAAGGAGCTGGATATTGCCGAAACCGAGATGCCGGGCCTGATGGCCTTGCGTACGGAATATGGCGAAGCCAAGCCGCTGAACGGTGCGCGCATTGTCGGTTCGCTGCACATGACCATTCAGACCGGCGTTCTGATCGAAACGCTGGTTGCGCTGGGCGCCGATGTGCGCTGGGCATCGTGCAACATCTTCTCGACCCAGGATCACGCAGCCGCCGCGATTGCCGAGGCGGGCATCCCCGTCTTCGCCATCAAAGGTCAGACGTTGGAGGAGCACTGGGATTATCTGGACAAATCCTTCCTGTTCGAAGACGGCCCCAACATGATCCTGGATGATGGCGGCGATGCGACGCTGTACATCCTGCTGGGCGCCCGTGCCGAAGCGGGAGAGGACATCATCCGTGTTCCGGGTTCGGAAGAGGAAGCAGTCATCAAGGCGCAGATTGCCAAGCGTATGGCGGCAAGCCCGGGCTGGTTCACCAAGATGCGCGACCAGATCCAGGGCGTGTCCGAAGAAACCACCACCGGTGTGAACCGCCTGTATCAGCTGGTGAAAGACGGCCATCTGCCGTTCCCGGCGATCAACGTGAACGACTCGGTCACCAAGTCGAAGTTCGACAACAAATATGGCTGCAAGGAATCGCTGGTCGACGGCATTCGCCGCGCCACCGACACCATGATGGCCGGGAAGGTCGCCGTGGTCTGCGGATATGGCGACGTAGGCAAAGGTTCGGCCGCTTCGCTGCGCGGTGCAGGCGCCCGAGTGAAAGTCACCGAAGTTGATCCGATCTGCGCGCTGCAGGCCGCCATGGACGGGTTTGAAGTGACCCTGCTGGAAGACGAAGTTGCATCGGCAGATATCTTCATCACCACCACCGGCAACAAGGACGTGATCCGCATCGAGCATATGCGCGAGATGAAGGATATGGCCATCGTCGGCAACATCGGCCACTTCGACAACGAAATTCAGGTGGCCAGCCTGAAAAACCACAAGTGGACCAACATCAAGGAACAGGTGGACATGATCGAGATGCCCTCGGGCAACCGTCTCATCCTGCTGTCCGAAGGTCGCCTGCTGAACCTCGGCAACGCCACCGGCCACCCGTCCTTCGTGATGTCGGCCTCGTTCACCAACCAGGTTCTGGCGCAGATCGAACTGTTCACCAAGGGTGACCAATACAAAAACGAAGTCTACATCCTGCCCAAGCATCTGGACGAGAAAGTTGCGCGCCTGCATCTGGACCGGATCGGTGTGAAGCTGACCCAGATGGACAGCGAGCAGGCGGCGTATATCGGCGTAAAGCCGGAAGGCCCCTACAAGCCCGAACATTACCGCTACTGATTGCAGTGAAACTCAGGAAAACGGCGGTCGATCCGGCCGCCGTTTTTTGTTTCAGCGCAGTGGCGGCATGAAATCTCCACGACCCTGCGGTGTGAAATCAAGGATGTTCCAAAGCGGCCATGCCGCATCTATGTGCCGCGGATGCCAGTCGCTGGGCTCAAAGAACAGCTCGGATCCCCAAAAATGATGAATACCGTCCTGATCCCGTTGAAACACGTTCAGGATCGGCAGTTGATTACCGTCTTCCGTTTCAGCCAGATAGTCGCGCTGGTATCCCGTACCCAACGCTGAAAACAGGGGCAGGTCATTCCAGCCCATCTGCTTCTTTAACGCTGCCAGCTTCTGAGGCGTATTCTCGGCCGCGACCAGAATCGATATTTTCCTTCGGATATGGGTGACTTGCCCGTTCAGCCCATCCAGAAATGCCGAACACATAGGGCAAGGGCTGGTGGCATTCGGCCCGTACATTAGAGAATAGATGGCAAGTGTGTCATGTTCCCCAAACAATGAAGACATCTTCGCGGCTTCACCGTCCAGCGACCTGAACGCATAGTCGTCTGGTACTTGCCCGCCTTTTGGCAGGCTGCGACGCATGGCTGCGACGGATTCGATCTGCGCTCTTAGCTCGGTTTCAGCCGTCAACAAAGCATTCCTGGCATTGCGATATTCGGAACTTTCGTTTGGCAGGGATACGGTCATTGCTACCTCCGCTTTCATTATTTAACAGATGAGTTAAATTAAAGCAGCGTTTCGATCAACCCCTGCTCATCCAATGGCGTTTACCTTAGGGGGGAAAGCGCGGTTTTTTCCCCTTTGTGCAAATCTCCGCGCCCGCTACCGTATGTGCTGTGCTGAATGGACAGGACATGAACATCTAACAGGAGACGAAAATGGGAAAACGCGACGACCTGATCGCCAAGTATGCCGATGACCTGAAATCCAAATGCGGCATGGACCCGGACATGGACCTGCTGACCAAGGTTACGATTGGATGTGGTCCCGCCATTTATGACGCAGACGCCGCGACCGTGGCTGCCAGCCAGGAAAGCGAGCTGGAAACAGTCAAAAACAATTTCCTGATCAAGAAACTTGGTCTGTCCGATGGTCCGGAACTGATGGAAGCGATCAACAAGGCCATGGAAACCTACGGCATGTCCGAGCGCAACAAATACCGTGCTGTCGTCTATTACATGCTGACAAAGCATTTCGGCAAAGAGTCGGTCTACGGCTGATCCCGGATTCCGAATCTGATTGCGCCTGAACGGGAATCGACACCCGCTGATCTTACGGCGGGTGTGCTTAGTTTTACTTTTATTCTAAACACTTGATTGTTGAACGACCTGCAAGAAACCGGGTAGGTTCAGTTCAGGACCAGGACGGTCAGAGCCAAGAATTCTATACACGTGTGGTGAGTTGGGAGCACGTGGGGTAGGGAAGGTTCTGCATCGTCGGAACCTTCCCGCATATTTTAGTTTGCGCCGCCCAACAGGCGGGCGATGAACTGGTCAAATCTGGTTTGTTTTTCGTCGCCGTCGCTTTTGCTGCTGCCGCCGCCACGTCCAGCCAGATACACCTCAATGCGTCCGGGCCTGGTTTTCACGTTGGAATCCGTAAAGTCTCGGGAAATTGCTCCCAGGGCTTTCGCAGTCAGTGCCGCCATTTCCGCATCGTTTGGGTGATAGAACCGAACCTGGGTTTCCTTGACCGAATATCCCACCCGGGCTGACGCCACCACATTGGCTTCACCGTCGGCCAGAACTTTCAGCGCCACGTTTCGCGCATCCTCTGACACTCGGGTTGGCACAATCAGCGCGACCTCGATATCCAGTTCCGGTTTCAAGTCAGGCAGTACTTCATCGGGCAATGCAGGCTCGACAATCGTGCTGACTGGCGGATCAGGGTTCAACGCCACCAAGCTGACCTGCGGTTCATCGGGCAGGTTTTCAACCTCTGTTTTTGCGACTTCCGCATCATCGATAACTGCGTCTGGGGCTGCTGCATCTTCTGCAACTGCGTCTTGAACCACTGGGTCTTCAACAACTGAGTCTTGGATAACTGCGGCTTCTACAATGGCGTCTTCGACGACCGGGGTTTCGACCACGACTGCTTCGACTTGATCGGTCGGGGGACTCTGGTCTTCCTGAGGCGCAGGCACGCTTTGCGCTTCTTCAGACAGGGCAGACAACTTGGGATCCAGCTGTGCAACACTGTTGGAAAAGGCAGGGCTCCCTCGTTGAAGGGGCATCAGTTCCGCTCCGGGAAGGTTGATGCTGGCCACTTGGCTTCGCGGGTACACCTTTTTTCGGGAGGCCGGCGGTTCAGTTGCAATAGTGTCCGGTGCGGCAATCCTGACCGGAGGCTCATTCTCGGGGGCAGCAACCTCAGCGGGCAAATCGGGATCGCCCAGCGCCGCGTCCAGAATGGCTTCATCTTCAGCAGCCTGAGACCATTTGGTGGTGACCTTGGCGCCGCCCCATTGCAGGGCCGCGCCGCATGTCATTGCGATAAGCACAACAAGCAGGAGCCTTGTCGTGCCGCGATTGCGTTTCTTATTTGGTCGAACTTCCGGATGGACAGGTTCCGAAACCGCTGGATCGGGCGCAGGTTCCGGGATTGCCTGCGCAATATCCTTTGATCGTGCGACAGTTGGAATTTTGGCTACGCCATTCCTGGGGGCTGACCCATTCGTACGCGCCAGCGCCTTCCGCCGCTGCTTTCGCGCCTCTTCAAGTCGCGCCTCCCAATTTTTTGGGTTTCGCGGCTTGGACTTCCCAGTACTGCCTCTGGCGTCAGACATGGGCTCAGACTTTCGAACAAGATCAAACTATGAACAAACAACACCAGAAATTAAGGTATCGCCAAAACCACAACCGAGATGCCCCCAACAGGCGAATTCCATTGGGTTATAGCATTTTGGAGGTCGCTTGAGAAGGTTTAGGCCCAAGAAGCGTTTCAATCAGGGCGGGTTTGCCCCAACGCGCAAATGGCGTCCCATTCCGATTCCGTGACCGGTTGCACGGAAAGTCGGGAGTTTTTGACCAAAACCATTTCGGCCAGACGCTCATCCGACTTGATCCGTTCCAGAGTGACTGCAGTCTCGAAAGGGCGAACGGTTTTGATATCTACGCATTCCCACCGGTCGTCATCCGTCGTGCTATCGGGGTGCGCCTCGGCACAGACTTCGACGATGCCGACAATGGCCTTTTCCTTCTGTGAATGATAGAAAAAGCCGCGATCGCCTAAGGCCATCTGACGCATGAAATTGCGGGCCTGGTAGTTGCGCACGCCGTCCCATTCCTCGCCCGTCTCGCCCTTGGCGACCTGTTGATCCCAGCTCCAGGTGGAAGGTTCGGATTTGAACAGCCAATACGCCATCAGCCAATGACCTTCTTCCAGGGAACCAGTTCGACCGATTTGAACAACCCGGCTTTGGCATAGGGGTCGTTGTCGGCCCAGCTTTGCGCGGCCGCCAGATCTTCAACTTCCAGAATGATCAGCGAACCAATCATCGCGTCGCCGTTCAGAAGCGGACCGGCCTGTGCCACAACGCCGGTTTCTTCGATATAGGCCAGGTGCGCAGTACGATTGTCCAGCCGCGTTTGCAGCGCCCCGTCCTTGTCGCGGGCGATCAGAGCGATCAGCATATTATTCCTCCTTCAAAGGGCGATTGAGCAGCGATTGAATCGCCTTGGTTACACTGTATTCACCATGGCTGAGTTCCGCCACTGTTGTACTGATGGGCATGTCCAGCCCCTCGGCCCGGGCAATGTCGGACATGGCTTTTGCGGTGGCCACACCTTCCACTGTTGTTCCGGGGTCGAAACTTTCGTTTCGACCCAAACTAAGGCCAAAACGATAGTTTCGCGACAACTCGGATGAACATGTCAGGACCAGATCCCCCAATCCCGACAGGCCCATCAAGGTCTCGGGCCGTGCGCCGCGCATGGCCGCGAAGCGCTGCATTTCCGCGAACCCCCGTGTCATCAGCGCCGCGCGAGCACTGTCGCCAAGACCGGCGCCGATACAGGCCCCGCAACCGATGGCCATCACGTTCTTTAGCGCCCCACCCAATTCGGCGCCGATCAGATCAGTTGTCCGATACAGGCGCAGGTTGGTCGTTGTAAGCGCGTGTTGCAGGTGCTGGCCCGATTCATCCTCATCGCAGGCCAGTGTCAGCGCAGTGGGCAAGCCGCGCGCGATGTCGTCGGCAAAGCTGGGACCGGTCAGCAAAGCGGGTCTTGCATCGCGGGCGGTCTGGCGGGTGACCGAAACCGGTCCAAGCCCGGTTGTCAGTTCAATCCCCTTGCAGCAGGCCACAAGCGTCTTGTGCCGCAACAAAGGTGCATGTTCCGTGATGACTGCGCGAAGCTGCTGCATGGGTACGGCCAGCAACAGAACATCGTTGCCGGCAGCGACTTTGATATCCGACGTCACGGCGATATTCGGGCCGAGCTGAATGCCGGGAAGGCGTTTCGCGTTCTCGCGCCCGTCCTGCATGGCCCGCGCCTGATCCTGCGAGTGCGACCACAGCGTCACAGGCCCATTCCCGGCAAGTGACACGGCCAGCGCTGTACCAAACGCGCCGGAGCCTAGGACCGAAACGCTCATGCTTTGGCGCCCTTCTTGCCACTTCCCAGCATGGCCGGGCTGGTTTGGTCCAATGGCCACCGCGGGCGGGCGGTCAGGTCCATTCCATCAAGTGCGCCACTGCGGAACCGTTCCAGCCCGGCATAGGCGATCATGGCCGCGTTGTCCGTGCACAGGTTCATTGGGGGTGCCGTGAACCGGGCGCCGGTTTCCGCGGAAACAGTCTCTAACGCTGCCCGAATTGCCCTGTTGGCCGCGACACCACCTGCCACTGCAATGACAGGTTCAGATGGCTTTTCGCCGAGATAGTGGGTAATCGCCCGACGGGTCTTCTCCGCCAGAGTATCGACGACGGCCTGTTGGAAGCCCGCGCACAGGTCGGCGCGGTCCTGACGGGTCAGGCCGCCTTTTTCACTTACGATCTGGTCCCGCATGCGCATCAATGCGGTTTTCAGGCCCGAGAATGACAGATCACAGCCCGGACGATCCAGCAAGGGCCGGGGAAAGCGGAACCGGTCCGGGTTGCCCATACGGGCTTCAGCCTCGACCGAGGGGCCGCCGGGTTGCGGCAGTCCCAGCAATCGGGCGGTCTTGTCGAACGCTTCCCCTGGCGCGTCATCGATCGTGCCGCCCAGACGGGTGAAATGCTCCGTGCCATGGGCGATCAAATATTGGCAATGCCCGCCCGACACCAGAAGCATCAGGTAAGGAAATGCAATGCTGTCCGTCAGGCGCGGTGTCAGGGCATGCCCGGCAAGGTGGTTCACCCCAATCAGGGGTATGCCGGTTGCAGCACTCAACCCCTTGGCGCACATGACACCCGAGATTACCCCGCCAATCAGTCCCGGGCCGGCGGTCACCGCAATCGCGTCCATATCGCGAAGGTTCAGGCCGGATTCGTTCAGGGCCTGCGCCACGCAAACATCCAGCTTTTCAGCATGGGCCCGCGCGGCGATTTCCGGCACGACGCCGCCAAAGGCGCTGTGAAGCTCTGTCTGGCCATGCACGACAGAGGACAGGATTTCGGCCCGCGCACCCTCCGTCTGGCGCACCACGGCGGCGGCCGTATCGTCGCAGCTGCTTTCCAGCCCCAGAACGGTAAGTGTTTGCACCATTGGCCTGATCCGTTGCATCATGATTGCAAAGCGGGGTATCACCCTGCGCGGACGCAAACAATCCCAAGGCCGAAGGCGCCGATAGTTGTATTTGTTGATGACCCGCCCTCATGCCGCATCCGAAAGGTTTGTTGCGCAGTTGCCAAACCGCGTCAGATCGCGGGTTCAAGTGATTTACTCCCCGATTCTGGATATCAGGCCGCTTGCCGTTCAGGTTGACACAAAGGGAATGCGCGGGTTGATCTTCACCTCCGCAAACGGGGTCAATGCAGCGGCGTCGCTGGGCGTAACGCGGAACCTTCCCGCCTTTTGCGTCGGTCCCGCAACAACGTCCGCGGCCCTGTCCGCCGGATGGACTGCCCGGATGGCGGGGCAGACGGCAGAGGAATTGATGGGAAATCTGCTGCAACTCAGGCCGCAGACCCCATTGCTGCACCTTCGGGGGGAACACAGCCGGGGCAATATCGCCGAGCGGCTGACCGAATCCGGCCTGACCGTGCATGAGCAGCCGGTCTATCAGCAAAAGCTGCTGCCGCTGTCGTCCGAGGCCGAGGAAATGGTGCACAACGATGATCCGATCATTGCGCCGTTGTTTTCCCCCCGCTCGGCGCGACAATTTGCCGATATCTGGTCCGGTTCTGCCCCTTTATGGCTGGCGGCAATCAGCGAAGCGACGGCTGAACCGCTTTATGCATTGGACTATGCCCGGCTGAAGGTTGCGAAACAACCGACGCCCGGGAAAATGCGGAAAGCCGTGAAAAAGCTTGTGAAACACGCGATGCGGGTTGAGGGAAAAGAGAGCACGGATTAACTTGGTCAGGTCTGTTGTTCAGGATTTTTTGGAATCGATAAGGGGAATGTGACGGTGGCTGGTAAAAAGAAATCCGATCAGGAGCCGGAGAAAGACCCTAAGTCGAAAGATATTGCCGACAGCGTCGAAACTGAAGCCACGGATCAACCGGATAGTAAGCCCCTTGACGCGGCTGACCAGCCGAACGACGTAGTTTCCGAAGCCGAAGCCGAAGCCGAAGCCGAAGCCGAAGCCGAAGCCGAAGCCGAAGCCGAAGCCGAAGCCGAAGCCGAAGCCGAAGCCGAAGCCGCCTCTGCGCCGGTTGCAGAAAAAACTGTCGAACGGGTTGTGGAAAAGAAGGGTGGGTTCGTGCCGGCCCTGATCGGCGGCGTGGTCGCGGCGGCTGTCGGCTATGTCGTGGGCAGCGGGTATCTGACCAATGGCTCGGGTTCAGAAGACGCTCTTTCCGCGCTTGAGGCGAAACTGGCCGAACAGTCAGACCAGATTGCGAAGCTTTCGAAATCTCTTGCGGACGCTCCAGATGTTTCCGGTCTTTCCGATCAGGTGACGGCTCTGGCTGACAAGCTGGCTCCGGTCGAAACGGATCTGGGTGAATTGAAATCCAGTGTCGACACCCTCAGCAACAAGGTTGCTCCTCTGGACACCCGCCTGAGTGATCTTGAAAGCAACGCTCTGACCCAGGGGGCATCTCAGGAAACATCAGCTGCCTTCGAGGCTGAGTTGAAAAAGCTGCAGGATTCCCTGGCCGCACAGCGCGCCGAGGTCGAGAAGATGGTAAGCGACGCACAGGCGCTTGAGGCGAAAGCTTCGGCCGAAGCACTGGCTGCGACCAACGCAGCGATCGTGTCGCGCCTGCAGGGTCAACTGGATGCGGGTCAGCCTTATGCCGATCTGGTGGCCGAACTGACAGCCAACGGCGTGGATGTGCCTGACGCCTTGTCGGGTCCGTCGGACAAGGGTGTGGACAGCCTGTCCAGCCTGCGGGCCTCGTTTGATCCGGCGGCCCGGGCGGCGCTGGCGGACGCTCGTGATGCGGACAAAGGTGCGGGTGTGATTGCATTTTTGCAGCGCCAGACCGGCGCCCGGTCAGTTACACCGCAGGATGGGGACAGCCCGGACGCGATCCTGTCGCGGGCGCAGGCCGCTTTGGCCAGCGGGGACCTGCCGGCGGCGCTGAATGAACTCAAATCCCTGCCTGAAGCCGGACAATCGGCAATGGCAGACTGGGAACAGGCGGCTCAGACACGGGTCGCCGCTGTAGCCGCCGCAAATGCGCTTCAACCAAGCGCAAACTCGAACTGAAGGGCCTGCCATGCTGTGGTCATTGTTTAAGATTCTTGTTTTTGTTGCGATTATCGGTCTGCTGGCCATGGGCGCAGGGTTCCTTATGGAAACCAGCGGCGGTGTTCAGATCACGGCCGGGGGCACGGAATACACGTTAGGGCCGCTTCAATCAGTGATTGGGCTGGGTCTGCTGGTCCTGGGTGTCTGGTTGTTCTTCAAGTTGCTCAGCCTTTTGGTTGCGACGCTGAAATTCCTGAATGGCGACGAAACCGCCTTGTCGCGCTATTTCGACCGCAGTCGCGAGCAGCGCGGCTATCAGGCACTGGCTGATGGTCTGATGGCGCTGGCTTCGGGGGAAGGACGCATAGCGTTGAACAAGGCTACAAAGGCCGAAAAACTGTTGAACAAGCCCGAGCTGACGAACCTGCTGGTGGCGCAGGCGGCCGAATTGAATGGCGACACCAAAAAGGCGTCAGAGACCTACAAGAAACTGGTTACGAACAACTCGACCCGTTTTGTCGGTGTGCGCGGCATCATGAAACAGAAACTTGCCGAAGGTGATGATGAAACCGCGCGCAAGCTGGCCGAAAAGGCGCTGGCGATCAAACCGCGGCATCAGGAAACGCAGGATATTCTGCTGGGTCTCCAGACCAAGGCGCAGGATTGGGCCGGCGCGCGTTCAACCCTGACGGCCAAACTGAAAGCGGGCCACCTGCCGCGCGACGTGTTCAAGCGCCGCGATGCAGTTCTGGCCCTGTCCGAGGCCAAGGATATTCTGGACGAAGATGCGACTCTCGAACAGCAGGAGCACGCGATAGAAGCCAACAGGCTGTCACCCGATCTGGTTCCGGCCGCTGCAATGGCTGCGCGGGCCTATATCGCCAAGGGCAAGCCCCGGGCGGCAACCAAGATTCTGAAAAAAGCCTGGGAGGTTCAGCCTCACCCCGATCTGGCGCATGCCTTTGCCGAGATCGTGCCGGATGAAACGCCATCCGAACGGATCAAGCGCTTTACGGCACTGACCCGCATTCATCCTCAGCATCAGGAAACCCGGCTGATACTTGCGGAACTCAATATCGTTGCCGAAGATTTCCCCGAAGCCCGCCGCGCGCTGGGCGATGTGGTGGAAAAACAGTCAGATGCCCGGGCCTATACGCTGATGGCTGCAATTGAGCGGGGCGAGGGTTCGTCGGACGCGGTGGTGCAAGGGTGGCTGGCCAAGGCGCTGAACGCGCCGCGCGGTCCGCAATGGGTCTGTGACAACTGTCACGACATTCAGGCTGAGTGGGCTCCGGTCTGCCAGAACTGTCACAGCTTTGATACGCTCAGCTGGCAAACGCCGCAAACACCGGAAATCGCCAGTGCCACAGGGGTGCATATGCTGCCTCTGATCGTCGGCGCGCTCGAGGATAAATCCGAGACGGAACAAGACGTTGTGGATGTTTCGAGTGACGAGGCGGACGTGATCGAAATGGATGCTGAGCCAGTCGAGGACAAAACTGAAAAGTCGGCCTAGTGTTCAGACAGAATTCGGTGCCTAGCCGATTGTTGCGTCAGGCTGCGGTTGCATGACCGTGGCCGCTCACGCCCGAACTACTTCTTTTCGAAGAACAGTATAACCTCGCCCAAACGGACACCAAATCGTGACAGGTATGCACGATTGAGAAGCCTGTCGTCGTCCAGCAGCCACATCCAGTCATCGAAATCGGCCCGCATCGTGCCGTCTTTGACCGGCAGGTCGATGCTGTACTTCCAGTTGAATGTGTCGCCCCGCTCGATGCCTGATGCGGTGCCCAGCACACCCGGGGCTGTTCCAGTCCAAGTATCCTTACCTGTTTTTGTCAGGGTCCAGACGCGCTGCTCGGTCGCGCCGTCGTCATAAGTGAAGTCTTCGACCAATGTCAGTGTTTCGCCGGTCCAACTGCCTTCAATATCGACCGTGAAGCGGCGCGAGACATTGCCCAAAACATCCTGAAACTGCCCATAGGCCGCCGTCTGACCGTCAAAGAATTCCTCAAGGTTCAGTTGGCGATCAGAAAGAAAGGTCTTGGGAACCTTTGGCTTGGCGGAACAGGTGGCAAGGATCATAAGCGCGGCAATGGCTATACAGCCTGCCAGAAAGCGGCGAAAGGTCATTGCATTGGCCTCGCCTCAGTCGCCGCGTCCCGGCCATGTGCACCGTTCAGGTGGTTGGTCTTGACCGCTGGGGCGGGGCGCATGGTCGCTATCAACTCGACGACCTTCACCCCAAATTTCCGCATCTCGGACCGGTTCATGATAGCGCCGTTTTCGGTCAGATACATCCAGTCGGTGACGTCCAGAATATGCCCGCCGGCGTCTTCAGGCAGCACGATCCGGTAGGAAAGCCTGACGGTCGAGCCTGCGATAACGCCATTTCCTTCTCCGACAATATCGTCTGCGGTTGCCGAAAAAGTGTTGCCGGTGCCCAGGGTCAGGTACCATTTGCGGGTAATTTGTTTGCCATTGGAATAGGTGAAATGCTCGGTCAGCGTCCCGGAATTTCCGGTCCATTCCCCCACCATGCGCGCGACAAAGCTGTTGGACATCTTTCCGTTTGGCCCAAAGATCAGCCCTTCGGACAGGATTTCCCCGTTCAGTTGCTCTTTCAGCGAAAACTTCGGGCCTGTGTCGGAATAATCTGCGGGTGATTGAGACCGAAAGCTGAAATAGCGCCTTTTTGCAAACAACAGGGCAAGCAGGGCAAACAGGAGAATTGCAAGGAGTTTCATTGGACGGGCTCCTTTGAGGGCAACGTCAGGACCAATCCAAACGCGCCAAGTTTCAGAATGCAGGGCAGCACGGCGTAAGCCAGGTTGAGTGTTTTCAATGCCTGGGCCGAGTTTGCCTGTCCGGGGGTGAATCCGCTGCGTTCAAGCAGGGGCAATGTGAAGAAGGCGGCCAAGGCCAGGCCCAGTTTCCCAGCGAATGACCAGATGCCGAACGCAGCCGAAGCATTCAGCCCGGCACGTGTCAGAACCACCGAGAACATGGCGGGCAAGACCACCATGTCTGCCCCCAGCGCCGCGCCCGAGGTCATGCAGATCAACGCAAACCCCGTGAGGTTCCCGGTAGCCAGAAGGGCCGCCCCGACAAAGCTGGCAATCGACAGAGGCATCGCAATAATCAGAGTCTGTTTTGGGCCAATTCGGTTGCTGAGACGCGCCCAGAACGGAACACTTGCGCCTGCGCTAAGGAAAAACAGGATCAAAAGAGGTCCCGCTTTACCAGGCAGTTGCAGCCGGTCTTCGACAAAGAAAAGAAAGAGTGTGGATGTTATTGCCACAGGCAGGCTGTTTACCAGAGCAAGCACCAGCAGCCTGAGCGCACCAGCCTGGCCCAGGCCGGAATATGTCAGTCCCTGTCCGGTTATCGGCGGTCGCCGCCACATGGGAAATGTTAAGACAATTGACAGAATAGCCATTATCCCAAGGAACAGCCCAAATGCGGGATATCCTTGCGATTGCGCCCCAAGGGCCGCCAGCAATGCCGGCGCACCTGCGGCAAGGATCACTCCGGCCAATTGCCCGCTTTCCCGATAGGCGGCCAGCGTCATCAGCTCTTTCGGGTCAGGCCGTTTGGCAAGTGTCGCGCTGCGGCCATAAAGCAGGATAGTGCCAAGGCTATAGGCTGAAAACAACAGGATCAGAATGGCGACCAAAGCCGCCACACTTGCGCCCTGAGGTAATGAGAACAGCAGGGGAAATCCGACCGCCAGACCCGCCATGGCCATGGCCGCAAACAGAACCTGCGCACCTGGCCAACGGTCTATGGCCCAGCCGATCAGTGGATCCTGCACCAGATCGATCAGGCGGATCGCCAGAAGTACCGTGCCGATCGTGGCCAGTCCAATGCCCAGATTGACGGCCGCAAACCGAGGCAAATGTATGTACAGCGGGATACCGGCCGCAGCAAGCATCAGCGCATACAGGCTGACCCGCGGATAAAGCATCATTTTCCCAACAGCGACTGGGTGAAAGCGGCGGAGCGCGTGTTTTCGCCCACGAAGATGGACATGAAGCTGCGTGTGATCCCCGGGTAAGCCATCGTGCATGTCTTGCGACCGTTGAGCCAGAAGCTCACTTTGTCCGGGCCCTGGGACACGGCCAGAAAGGTGTCGCCTTTGCTGACGGCGTCGAAACAACCATCCAGCTGTTGCCGAACCGGCGCGGCGCGCCCGATGCGTTTCATTTCATCCAATGTCGAGTTCACGAGCGCTTTTTTTGTCAGGTTCCGCCGATAACGCAATTCCAGGCCAAAATCCCTGCTCCAGCTGAGCGGCGCCCCACCTTGCGTGAACAGTTGCGCGTCATACAGAGGAAAGCCCAGGTACCGGAAGGTCGCCGCGCCGCGCGTCTGAGCATTGTCCAGAACACCAAAGACCGGAGACGCCGCCAGCCCGCCGGGGGCAAGCATCGCGACGGACAACAGCGCGGCACGCCAGCTGTTATGCGTCGGTTGAAACAGGGATGGCAGCTTCTTGAGGAACGCCATGTTCAGCTCCGGGTGTTTGCGAGTTTCCTTTGATCAGCCCGACAACATGCATTGCGCTGGCAATCCCGTCTTCATGGAACCCATGCCGGTTGTAGGCTCCGGCAAACCATGTCCGGTTTTGCCCCTGCATGTTTCGAATCTGCGTCTGAGCCTTTATGGCGGCCTTGTCGAAGACCGGATGCGCAAATTCCACCTGATCATAGATCTTGTCGTCGCCGATTTCGGTCGGCGCATTCAGCGTAACGAACAGAGGATCGCGATCAGGAATGTTCTGAAGCCGGTTCATCCAGTATGTCACGCCTACCTGTCCGGCTTGCGACCGGTAGGTCCAGCTGGACCAGCAGGCGCGCCGACGCGGCATCTGGGCGGGGTCGCAGTGAAGCGTTGCGACATTCGGCTGATACCGGATTGCGCCCAATGCAGCCTTCTCTGATGCAGTGGCGCCCTGGCCCAGAATGGCAAGTGACTGATCCGAATGCGTGGCCAGTATCACCTCGTCAAACAGGTCCGAGACACCCTGGCTGTGAATTGTAACCCCCAGATCGCTGCGCTGAATGTGATCAACCGGTGCGGCCAGGCGGATCTCACAGCCACGCGCACGCAGTGCGGCATCGATCCGGCGGACATATTCGATACTTCCGCCCGTGACCGTGTACCATTGATGCTGATTGGCGCGGCCAGAGGCCAAAAGTGCGTGGTTGCGGAAAAACTGAACCAGTGAACGGGCCGGGAACTGGTCGACGAACTCGACCGGAGTGGACCAGATCGCGCCACACATTGGCATCAGATAGTTGTGGCGGAACCAGTGACCCAGGCGCAACTGGTCAACCAGTTCGCCAATTGTGGTTTCGTCATCCTTGGCCGCATCGGGTGCTTCTTTGCCAAAGCGCAAAATGTCCGCAATCATCTTGTAATAGGCAGGGCGCGTCAGGTTACGCTTCTGCGCCGTCAAGGTTCGCAGGTTGTTCAGTCCGTACTCGATCCGGCCGTTGTCGATGGTTGCACCGAAACTCATCTCACTTTTGCTGACGGGAACGTTCAGTTCATCGAACAGGCGCGTCAGATGCGGGTAAGTGACGTAGTTGAACACAATGAACCCGGTGTCGACGGGCTGGTCGCCGTTCCTTCCAGCCATAACCGTTCGGGCGTGACCACCCAGCCGGGGCTCGGCCTCGAACACGGTTACGTCGTTGTCTTCGGAAAGGTAATAAGCTGCAGAGAGGCCTGAAATGCCTGCGCCGATGACTGCGATTTTCTTGCGTACACGCGGGGTTTCGTCGAACATTCCATCCTCGATATGCGTTATTTACTGAGATACGCGGGGCCAAAGACAGTGGATCAATAAAAAGCAATGCTTTGCTGTATCTTAGCATCCCAAGGCTGTTTGAGGAGGCATCCCCGGGTCCGGACCGTGGGTGATCCTTTCGGGTCACCGATGCGTAAAACGACTGTCACAACCGGAATGAAAAGGCATGATCGATTTTGATGGAAAGACCTATTGGATCATTGGCGCAAGTGAAGGGCTGGGCCGCTCGCTGGCCGAGGCGCTGAGCAACAAAGGGGCGCATCTGGTCCTGTCCGCCCGCAACGCCGAACGTCTGCAAGAAATCTGCGGGTCGCTGCCCAATGCGCGCGCCGTTCCATTTGATGTCGCGGACCTTGAGGCGGTTCGCCGTGCGCGGCAACAGGTCGGAGAGGTTGACGGACTGGTTTACAATGCCGGCATCTACGAGCCGATGCCCGCAAAACACTGGGATACCGAGGCCGTTCTTGCGATGAATGACGTGAATTTCACGGGTGCCCTGCGGGTTCTTGGCGAAACATTGCCGGGCTTTGTTCAGGCTGGTCGCGGGGATATCACGCTGATCGGGTCGTTGTCGGGTTATCGTGGGTTACCGGCGGCGATTGGTTACGGCGCCAGCAAGGCAGCGCTGATTTCGCTGGCGGAATCCATGCGGCTTGATCTTGCCGGCACCGGTGTGACTGTGCGCATCGTCAACCCCGGTTTCATCAAGACCCGGCTGACCGAGAAGAACAAATTCAAGATGCCGATGCTGATGACGCCGGAAGACGCGGCAAACCGTGTGGTCAAGGCGATGTCGCGACGCCGGTTTCGCACCGATTTTCCGGCTCCGTTTTCGTGGCTGGTTCGGTTGTTTGATTATCTGCCGGACTTTCTGGTGTTTCGCGGCAGGTAGTATCAGCCGAACTGCCCCTGACAGAACCAGCCCGCCGACAGGGTGCCGCCATGGCCGTAAAACAGCCAAAGCCGCTCACCCTGTTCCGTCACCACCACCCAGTAATCGCGCACCCCGCTGCGCCAGTTGGGATCGTCCAGCCACCACTCGGGCGCGATGCGTTCCGGGCCGGTGGCCTGCGCCAACTGCCAGTCCCGCCCGCGCCAGCGAAAGGCGCCGGGCACTTCTGGGGTTTCCGGGGCCATCACCGGTTCGGGCTGCCACATCTGCAAAGGCCGGGGGCGTGGCGGGACGGGCCAGTTGCGGGCGGGTTCCGACCACGCGGCGGCCAGGGTCTGAGCCGTTTTCTCGGGGATGTGAGAAGCCGCCGGGTGGCGCCGTGTGATCGCCTCCAGACCCACCCGCGCGCCCAGTTTTCCGATCAGGTCTTCGACGGCTCTGTTGCCCTCCAGCCGTTCCCGGGCGGCGCGGCTGGCTTCGGCATGGCCGGTTCGGGTCCGGGCGTGGATGGGCTCGGACTGAACCGCCTCAAGTCGCAGCATGTCGATGCCATAACCTGCGTCGATCTTGTCGATTTTCATCTCTAACAAAGGGCGAATACGGTGTTTGTCATAGGTTGGGCGGGCCAGACCGACCTCGATGATCTCGGCCGCCTGATCCGCACGATGCGCTTCGAGCCGTAGGGTACGGACGCCGCGGCCCTTCTCTTCCAATCTGGCGCAGAGCGTGGGCAGAATACGATCGATGGCGGCCATCACGTCCTCGACCAATCCGATCGGGTTGGGCAGGGTCATCCGCACCGCAAAGTGATGCGGCGGACGGGCGGGCGAGACCGGCTCGGGGGCGCTGCCCATCGCCTGATCCAGCCGCAGCACCAGCCCTCGCCCGAACCGCCGCGCCAGAGAGGCGCGGGGCTGGCCCAGCAGATCGCCGATCCGGCGCAGGCCCAGCCGGTTCAGTTGCGCCACCACCTGATCCTCGAGCCGCAACGCTGCGATGGGCAGGGGGCTGAGCGCGCCATAGGATTGCCCCGGTGCTGCGATCCGTGCGCCGCCACCCAGTGCCATCACCTGCGGCGCGGCCCCGCCTTTGGTCCAGTGCCGTCGCTTTCCTGCACGGGCGCGGGTGGCGCGGGCCTCTTGGCTGATGGCGTCACCGTTGCGGTCGGACGTGGCCTCTTGCCCGGCATAGCGCGCCAAAGCCCAGGCGGCCCCCAACGTGTCGGCGATGCCCATCTGCACGCTCAGCCCCATATCGGCGCAGTCGGTCTCGATCACGCTCAGCAACGCTTCTTCGCCACCGAACAGATGCGCGCAGCCCGACAGGTCGACAATCAGCCCGTCCGGTGATTCCTCGGCCACCCAAGGGCTGAACTTGCCCACCCAGCGGCGCAGCGCGGTCAGAAACGCGGCCTCGGCCGGGGCATTACGGGGGCGTGTCACAAGTGCTGCACACATGGCATGGGCGTCGCGCACCGGCTGACCCACGCGCAGACCGGCGGCCTGGGCTTCGGCGTTCAGCGAGGTGACGACCTGCATATTGGACTGCTCGGCCACCACGGCCAAAGGCCCATCCTGCAGGCCCCGCGCGGCGCGGACCAGCCGTTCAGCCCCCAGACGGGGGAACCACAGCGAAAGTATTCGGCGTTTGGGCATCGGCAGACATCAAAGTGTTCTCATTTTGTTCTTATCTGAGAATCGATGCCAGAGTCGAGTCCGACCCCTACCCGCAGGCCAGCCGCTGAACGATCCCGGCCCCGTTCACGTAAACGTTCAGCCGGTCGATGCGGTAATCCTGTGTGGCGATGTCATCCGGGCCCAGTACACGGGCTCGCTCGGGCAGATCCGCCCGGATGCTCGAGACCGGCTGGCCAACGGAATCGGCAAAGGGTTCCCCCTTGCAAAAGGCCAGTTCCACCGAAGCGGCTTGGGGGGTGGCGGCGACATCTTCGGGAATGCTGGTGTCGGTACAGGCTGCCAGAAGGATCACAAGCGGGATTAATCGAAGCATTGGCGTTCCTCTTTCTGACAATGTCGTTTCTGCAATATCAAACAATTAGCCAATTAGCCATCAAAGCGCAGTTGAAAACGCTCTGCAATTGACGCAGGGTCGGGGCAATTTAAGACAGGGAGACAAACACCATGCGTACCCGTGCCGCCGTTGCCGTTCAGGCGGGCAAACCTTTGGAAGTGATGGACGTGAACCTTGAAGGCCCCAAGGCGGGCGAGGTTCTGGTTGAAATCAAAGCCACCGGCATCTGCCATACTGACGAATTCACCCTTTCAGGTGCTGACCCCGAAGGCCTGTTCCCGGCCATTCTGGGCCACGAAGGCGCAGGTGTTGTGGTTGAGGTTGGTCCGGGTGTGACCAGCCTGAAGCCGGGCGACCATGTGATCCCGCTTTACACTCCGGAATGTCGTGAGTGTGAATACTGTCTGCATCCCAAAACCAACCTGTGCCAGGCGATCCGCAGCACGCAAGGTCAGGGCCTGATGCCCGACGGCACCTCGCGCTTTTCGACGCTGGATGGCGATCCGATCCTGCACTACATGGGCTGTTCGACCTTCTCGAACCACACGGTTCTGCCGGAAATCGCGCTGGCCAAGGTGCGCGAGGACGCACCCTTCGACAAGATCTGTTATATCGGCTGCGGTGTAACCACCGGCATCGGCGCGGTGATCAACACTGCCAAGGTGGAAATTGGCAGCCGTGCCATCGTGTTTGGCCTGGGTGGCATCGGCCTGAACGTGATTCAGGGCCTGCGTCTGGCCGGAGCGGATCAGATCGTCGGCGTCGACCTGAATCCGTCCAAGGTCGAGATGGCCACCAAGTTCGGGATGACCGATTTCGTGAACCCGAACGAAGTCGAAGGCGATCTGGTGCCTTACCTGGTCGATCTGACCAAAGGCGGCGCGGATTATACCTTTGACGCCACCGGCAATGTCGGCGTGATGCGCGCAGCACTGGAATCGGCGCATAAGGGCTGGGGTGAATCGATTATCATCGGTGTGGCCCCTGCGGGGGCCGAAATCTCGACCCGTCCGTTCCAACTGGTCACCGGTCGTTCGTGGCGCGGCACCGCCTTTGGTGGCGCCCGTGGCCGGACCGACGTGCCCAAGATCGTCGACTGGTACATGGAAGGTAAGATCGAGATCGATCCGATGATCACCCACACCATGGGGCTGGATGACATCAACCACGGCTTCGATCTGATGCATAAGGGTGAAAGTATCCGCTCGGTGGTAGTTTACTGATCAGATTAAAAAATCACGGGGCGGGCATTTTCCCGCCTCTTTTCGTGCATACATTCCTCATTACGAATTAAATTCTGATTTGAGGAATTGAAGTGACGACAATGAGTACGGACCGGCTGGCGGTTCTAATTGATGCGGACAACGTTCCCGCAAAACACGCTGCTGAAATTTTTTATGAAATCGCCATATTGGGCGAAGCAGGTTTAAGGCGGATTTACGGGGATTTCTCCAATAGCTCGCCCCGGGGTTGGAATGCCAATACTCTGGTAGAGTTCGCCATCGTTCCCCATCAGCAATTCGCCAACACGAAAGGCAAAAACGCCAGCGATATTGCGCTGGTGATTGACGCTATGGATATCCTGCATACTGGCCGCTTTGACGGATTTGTGCTGGTCTCCTCCGACAGTGATTTCACGCGTCTGGCAAGCCGTATTCGAGAGCAGGGGCTGGACGTTTTTGGAATAGGGGAACGGAAAGCCCCGAAAGCGTTTGTAGCGGCTTGCAAAAGGTTCATCTACATCGAGAATATCGAAGCAGGCGTATCTCACAAAAAACAAGCTGATAACCAAGAACCGAAGCGGGAATTGAATCACGCGTTCCAGTTGATCGGGAACGTAGTGCGGAATTCTGACGAGCCAGAAGGTTGGTTGAAACTGGGGCGTGTGGGTAGCCAGCTTAACAAAATCTATACGGATTTTGATCCTAGAACCTATGGGTTTTCCAAGCTAAGCGATTTGGTTCGTGCCACAGGAAAATTTGATGAGAAAGGAGCAAATGGCGACTACAAAATCAGACTGAAGGCTGGAAAGTAACTTATTGGAAACCGAAACAGCAGAGCACAACTTACTCTCCCGGTCTCGACGCCCCCGTATCCGACCTTGGTGATCGCACCCGCAGAACCGGGGTGTTAGCCGAAGTGGTGTTGGACCGGCTTTCGCGCCAGACCACAAAAACGCCTGATGCAATGATGATGCTGGCGCCGACTGCGACCCAGCCGTCGGGCTGTTCGCCAAAGAAGACCACGCCGAATATCGTGGCCCAGATGATCTGGCTGTACTGGCTGGGTGCAACCACCCCTGCAGGTGCTGAACGATAGGCCATGATGATCAGGTGCTGTGCGATCACCGAAAACACGCCGACAAGGGCCATCATCGCCAGGTGCAGCAGTGATGGAGGCAGGTACACCGCCGGTTGGGCGAGGCTCATCACCACGATGGCCAGCAGCATGGGGTAGAGGATCAGAACGGCCGAGCGTTCTTCGTTTCCGATCTTGCGCACCAGGACCGAGGCAAAGGCGCTGCAGAAGGCGGCCGTCAGGGCGGCCAGATGGCCCAGCGTGATATCCGTTGTGCCCGGGCGCAGAACGATCAGCACACCGATCAGGCCCACGCCGACCGCGGCCCAGCGTTGCGCGCGAACCACCTCGCCCAGAATCGGAATCGACAGGACCGTGACGATCAGCGGGAAGGAAAACAGCAGCGAATAGACCTCGGCCAGCGGGAGGACCGAGAATGCATAGAACGCGCAGGACATGGCCGTGACCATCAGTCCGGACCGCAGCAGGACCAGCCATGGATGATGGGGTAGAAAGTTTCCTGTCGTCCGGTCGGTCAGGATCGTGACCGCCATGGGGACAAAGGAAAACAGCGTGGCGAAAAAGATGATCTGCATCACCGAATAGGTGCCGCCCAGGACCTTGATCAGCGCGTCATGGCTGGCAAAGACCGCAAAGCCCAGAAACGCGTAGCCAAGTCCCCGAAGGGTGGAGTTTTGAGTGCTCATCAGTTGGCCTCGGGTCGTGGGTCGGTGTGGTTGCGATCGACGCGGCAGCCCGGATGAATTCTCGGGCTGGCTTTTCCTTTGACTAAACACATTTTCCGGGGGCGGATAGCCCCTATTTTAACGCTAACATGGCAAAGCCGCCATGATCGGAGGTCATTGCAGGATCGGCGGCGCGTCCTTGGGCTGGCGTGCCGATTGCACCCCGGCCTTCATCCCCACGCCGATGCGACGAGCCAATGCGACCCACGGCGTGGCGGTTTCAGGCGGTAGCGTTTGGGTGGCGACTTCTTCGAACAGGTCGAGCCAGCGGGCGAAAAGTTCGGGTTTCACATCGGGTCGTTCGATATGGACTCGCTGCGGGTTACCGTCATAGCTGCGCTCGAACAGGATGGCATTGCGCCAGAAGGCGGCGATCTTTTCCTCATGCGCGGGCCAGTCGTCGACATGGTTGGCAAAGATCGGGCCAAGTACGACGTCCTCGCGCACACGTGCATAGAAAGCGCGGACTTGCGCGTTGATCTGGTCCGGTGTCGCCGGAAAGCGTGGGGGTAGGGTGGGGCGGGTCATGACGATCCTGGGATTCGACTCTGTTCTTGGGCAATATCCGGTTATCTGGTCAGGCTACAGGGTGGTTTTGTCGCGCTGGCCCGGCGTCAGCAGGTGCCGCAGCAAGGCCACCGGATGCGCCTTGAGGCTGAGACGGGTGGCGACGTAGTCCTCGACCACCTGCTCGCCCAATGTCATCTGTGGCAGGTAGGCTTCGGGCTCATCCAGCGCCTCACCTTCCAGATCCTGCGAGAACAGCGGCAAGGGTTTGGCGGTCGCAATCGCCTTGGCTTGCCACAGCGCTTCGCGCCGGGTCAGGTCGCAGGCGGCAAAGGCGTCGGCCTCGGCCAGGCGTTCGATCACCGAGGGGCCAAGGCCCGCACGACGCCAGACATCGTCGACCTGATGGTAGCCATTGCCGCGCGCGGCGGTGAGCCAACTGGCGTCTTCCTCGCTGAGACCCTTGATCTGGCGGAACCCCAGCCGCAGGGCCAACCCACCATGGCCATCGGGTTCCATCACATTGTCCCAGAAACTGGCATTGATGCAGACCGGGCGGACCTGAACCCCGTGCTCGCGCGCATCACGCACGATCTGGGCCGGGGCATAGAACCCCATCGGCTGCGAGTTCAGCAGCGCGCAGGCGAAGATGCCGGGATGGTGGCATTTGATCCAGGCCGAAGCATAGACCAGCAGCGCAAAGCTGGCCGCGTGGCTTTCGGGGAAGCCGTATGAGCCGAAGCCTTCGATCTGCGAGAAGCAACGCTCGGCAAAATCATCCTCATAGCCGTTGCGCTTCATGCCGCGCAGAAACAGGGCGCGGAATTCACTGACATTGCCATGTTTCTTGAATGTTGCCAGTGAACGGCGCAATCGGTCAGCCTGTTCCGGGGTGAAACCCGCGCCCACGATGGCGATCTGCATCGCCTGTTCCTGAAACAGCGGCACGCCCATGGTCTTGCCCAGCACCTCACCCAACGCATCAGACGGGAAAACAACCGGCTCTTCGCCATTCCGCCGCCGGATATAGGGATGGACCATGTCGCCCTGAATGGGGCCGGGGCGGATGATGGCGACCTCGATCACCAGATCATAGAATTTGCGCGGCTTCATCCGCGGCAGAAAGTTCATCTGCGCCCGGCTTTCCACCTGAAACACGCCCACACTGTCGGCCACACACAGCATGTCATAAACCGCCGGATCCTCGGGCGGCATGGTGGCCAATGTGTAATCGGTCTGATGATGCTGCCCGATCAGATCAAACGCCTTGCGGATACAGGTCAGCATCCCGAGGCTGAGAACATCGACCTTGAGGATGCCCAGGCTGTCGATATCATCCTTATCCCAGCAGATAACCGTACGGCCTTCCATGGTGGCGTTTTCGATGGGGACAAGTTCGTCCAGCCGCCCCTCGGTAATGATGAACCCGCCCACGTGCTGCGACAGGTGGCGGGGGAAGCCATCGATCTCATATACCAACATTAGAGTCTGTTTTAGCCGTCGGTCTTCGGGATCGAGGCCGATTTCGCGCATCCGGTGCGCCTCGAGCCCGGCAGCCGAGAAGAATCCCCAGAGCTGTGACGAGAGCGCAGATATGGTGTCTTCGGTCAGGCCCATGGCGCGGCCGACCTCGCGTATGGCGCGCTTGCCGCGATAATGCACGACCGTCGCGCAGAGGCCTGCGCGTTCGCGACCGTAGCGGTCATAGATATGTTGAATCACCTCTTCGCGGCGTTCATGTTCGAAATCCACGTCGATATCGGGTGGCTCATCGCGGGCTTCCGAGACAAAACGTTCGAAGACCATTGTGCCCATCTCGGGGCTGACTTCGGTGATGCCGAGGCAGAAGCAAACGACAGAGTTGGCCGCCGAGCCACGCCCCTGGCAGAGGATATCGCGGGACCGGGCGAATTTGACGATGTCGCGGACCGTCAGGAAATAGGGTTCGTATTTGAGCTTGCCGATCAGGGTGAGCTCATGCGCCAGCATCTTCTTGGCTTTCTCGGACGCGCCTGCAGGGTAACGCCATTTCAGCCCTTCATGCGCCAGTCGATGCAGGCGTTGAGTCGGGGTTTCCTGCTCGCTACCCTCGCTGGGATATTCATAGCGTAACTCGTCGAGCGAAAAGGTGAGTTCTTCGCTGAGCGCATGGGCGCGGGCAACAGCACCCTCATGGCCTTTGAAAATGCGCAGCATCTCGGCCTCGGATCGCAGGCGCTGTTCCCCGTTGGTCAGCGCATCGCGGCCCAGTTCGTCGACCTTGCGGCGCAGGCGGATGGCGGTCACCACATCGGCCAGCTTGCGGCGTGCACCGTGATGCATCATCGGTGTGGCGCTGGCAAGTGTGGGGAGGTCAAGTTGCTTGGATTCAGCCTCTAACAAAGAGAAATATGCGCTATCCGCGCCATCATATCGGGGGTGCATCAACAGGTGTATGCGCCCGGCAAAGCGGCGCGTCAGCTGTTGTGCCTGTGTCCGCCATGCGTTCGCGCCGCCCCGGGACCGGATCGCCTGTGGCCAGAGCAGCAGGTGGAGACCGTCGGAGAACTCCAGAAGGTCTGACAGATGCAGGATGCAGTCGCCCTTTTCGGCGCGCAGGCGGCCCGCTGACAGGATACGGCACAGGTTGGCCCAACCCTGCCGGTTCAGGGGCAGGGCGGTGACGGTGGGCGCATCGGTGAAGATCAGCCGCGCCGCCGGGATCAGGCGTGGCACTGCATGGACCGGATAAGAGGGCGGTTTGGGGATGTGATCGGGGCAGGGCGGGCCGATCGAGGTGTTCTGCGCCTCCCACTCCAGCCGTTCACGCACCTTGCGGGCGATCTCGCGTCCCTGCGTGTGGGCGCGGACGATGCCGGCGACCGAGTTGTCATCGGCAATCGCGATGGCGGGCAGGCCCAGGGTGACGGCACGTTCCATGTACTCCTCGGGGTGCGAAGCTCCGGTGAGGAAGGTGAAATTCGATGTGATCGACAGTTCGGCATACATGGCGATTCCATATTATATTCACGTTTTGTTCTTTTTCGAGTCCTTTGCGCAGGAAACGGGTCGCCTGGGCTTGAGGTCACGGGCATGGTTGCCAAAAGGAGAACCGAAATGTTCAAAATCACCGCATTACCGACCGAAAATGTACGCGCCCTTCAGAAAGGAGGACCGGATGCCTATGGCGCCACCCCGGAACGTGTTGTTTCCACCGGGGCTGGGAATCCCTGCCGACACTGTCTGAAGAACATTCCTGAGGGCGAGGAAATGCTGATATTGGCACATAGGCCTTTTTTAGAGACACATCCCTACGCCGAAACCGGCCCGATCTTCTTATGTGCCGCCCCTTGCGAGCAGTACGGGGGTGAAGCGCTGCCCGAGATTCTGACCACATCGCCCGACTATCTGATCAAGGGCTACGGGCAGGACGACCGGATCGTCTATGGCACCGGCGCGATCACCGCAACGGATCAGATCAGTAAAAAGGTCACGGAGATTTTCACTCGCCCGGACGTTGCATATATCCACGTCCGGTCTGCACGAAACAACTGCTATCAGGCGCGGATAGACCGGGCCTAAAGCTTGACCCGGTGCATGCCCCGGCGCGGCTGGTCCTGATCGGCAGCCGGGGGATCATCCGTGCGGCTGGACGTCAGCGCGAGGAACACATCCTCGAGATCGGCCTCTTCGGTACGGACATCGCGGATACGAATATTGGCCGCGCGCACCGATTCCAGAACCTGTTCGGCGCTGGTCTGGGCGCTTCGATACTGAAGGACAAGGTTGCCATCTTCGCGCAGCGTGGCCCCAACCCCCGGCGTCGCGGGCAGGTCGGCGACCGGGTTGTCCGGCACGATCACCATGGTGCGGCTGTCCATGCGGCCCAGCAGGTTCGCGGTGCTGTCCTGCGCGATCTTTTCGCCATGGTTGATGATGGCGATCTCGTCACACATCTCCTGCGCTTCTTCCAGGTAGTGCGTGGTCAGGATAATGGTCATGCCATGCTCGTTCAGCTTTCGGACATTGGCCCAAAGCATCTGGCGCAGTTCGATATCCACGCCGGCCGTCGGTTCATCCAAAACCAGTATCTTGGGGTGGTGGACCAGTGCCTTGGCCAGCAACAACCGCCGCCGCATACCACCCGACAGGGTGCGGGCGTAGGCTTCGGCCTTGTCGCTCAGGCCAACCAGTTCGAGAATCTCATCGCTGCGGCGCTGCGCCCTGGGAACGCCATATAGACCTGCCTGAACCTCCAAAGCGCCGCGCGGTGTGAAGAAGGGGTCAAGGTTCAATTCCTGCGGCATCACGCCGATGGCCGCCCGCGACTGGCGGGGATGCTGATCCTGATCAAAGCCCCAGATCGACACGTTGCCCGCGGATTTTATCACCAACCCGGCCAGAATATTGATCAGGGTGGACTTCCCGGCCCCGTTCGGTCCCAGCAGACCAAAAACCGATCCACGCGGAACCGTAAGATCAATACCTTTCAGCGCCTGCTTTTCGGGCTGGCCCTTGCCGCCGCGATAGGTCTTGCGCAACCCTTCGATCCTGATTGCCGCATCGCTCATGTGGCTCTTGCCCCCGGTTTGCTCATCGCTCATAAACGCACCTAATACATGCCCGCGAGGCCGACAACCGAAGAAGGATCGCCAGCCGTGACCATCGAAGCGCCGGAAACCAAGATCGTCGAAACCGCTCGTGTCGCCTGCGATGGCGGCGAGGGGGCATTGGGCCATCCGCGCGTCTGGTTGCAGATCCCCGAGGATACCGGCTGGGTTGAATGCCCCTATTGCGACTGCAAATACGTGCTGTCTGGCAGCGAGGCACACAGCTGACAGCGTGACACGTGCCGCGCGGAACGGAGGCCGGATGCTTTGTGCAGTACAGCTTTTGCACCTGTCAGATCAGGAGCCCTTGGCAAAAGGCGGCCACAGAAACGTTTACGCGTATCCGGGCCACCCTGACCTGTTGATCAAGGTAACGCGCCCGCGAACACGTCGAAACCGTTCGTTTTCCAAGCGGCTGATCAGGCGGATCATGCCGGACACCGCATATCGTAACGCCCTGAAAGAGATCGAGTGTGAGCTGAAAGCCGCGTTGAAAAGCGGTGAGGACATTGCGCAACTGCCTTTGGCGCGGTCGTTTGGCGTCGTACAGACGGATGTCGGGCCGGGGGTTGTGGTGGAGCGTGTTCAATCCGAAGACTCCAAACTGGCAAAACATCTGTTGTGGATGTGTGAGCAGCACAAGCTGACCGAGGAAGTCTTGGCCGACCTCAATCGATTTGTTCAAAAGCTGTTCGAATATCAGATCGTGGGGCGCGATATCCACGAACAGAACATCGTCTACGGGCTGCGTGGTCAGGTCCGCATGTTTCTTTTGATTGATGGGTACGGGGAACGTAACCTCATTCCCTTGCGCACGCTGAACCGCCGATTGAATGATCGCTCGCTGAACAAGCAGATGCAGATGATCGCAGATCGCACGGGGTTGCGTTGGGACAAGGCACGCAGGGCGTTCAGCACAGCGTAGGTCGACATATCTGCGCCAGATAGATCACCTTCTTGACTGGCCACCCGAGCGCCCCTGTGGCAGAACCATCCCTGACCGACAGGGAGAGCGCGCATGAGCAATTTCGGAAAAGGGTGTCACCTGCATCTGATCGATGGATCGGCCTTTATTTTCAGGGCTTACCACGCGCTGCCGCCGCTAACGCGGAGATCCGATGGCTTGCCGATCGGTGCTGTGTCGGGCTTTTGCAACATGCTGCAGAAATATGTGGAAGGGAACGCCGGGGCGGATGCGCCGACTCATGTGGCGGTGATCTTCGATAAGGGCTCGCACACGTTCCGGAATGATCTTTATGATCAGTACAAGGCTAACCGCGAGGCAATGCCCGAAGACCTGCGCCCGCAGATGCCTCTGACCCGTGAAGCGACGCGCGCCTTCAATATCGCTTGCAAGGAACTGGAGGGTTATGAGGCGGATGACATCATCGCCACGCTGGCGGTTCAGGCGCGTGCGGCGGGGGGCCGTGTGACCATCGTCAGCTCTGACAAGGACCTGATGCAACTGGTCGGTGACGGGGTCGAGATGCTGGATGCGATGAAAAACAAGCGTATCGATCGCGACGGCGTAGTCGAAAAATTCGGCGTCGGGCCGGAGCGCGTGGTGGATGTGCAGGCGCTTGCCGGGGACAGTGTGGATAACGTGCCAGGCGCGCCGGGGATCGGGGTCAAGACCGCAGCGCTGCTGATCAACGAATTTGGTGATCTCGAAACCCTGCTGGACCGTGCGGAAGAGATCAAACAACCCAAACGCCGCCAGACCCTGATCGAGAAGCGTGACCAGATCGAGTTGTCGAAGAAACTGGTGCAACTGGACGAAAACACGCCGCTGGATTTCTCGCTGGACGATCTGGAGGTGAAGGACCCGGATGCCGAAACCCTGCTGGGTTTTCTGGCCGAGATGGAATTTCGGACGCTTACCAAGCGTATTGCTGACAAGCTCGGGGCCGAGGCTCCTGTCATTGCAGATGCGCCCGCGCCTGCCGCCGAGGTTGAGGAAGCCGAAGCGGTTCCGTTCGATGCGTCGAAATACGAATGCGTCAGGGACGCAGGCGCGCTGCAGAAATGGATCGATCAGGCCTATGAACGCGGCTGGGTCGCCGTGGACACCGAAACCACCGGCCTCAATGAAATGATCGCCGGTCTTGTTGGCATATCGCTGTGCGTGGAGGCGGGCGAGGCCTGTTACATTCCGCTGACGCACCGCGATGGATCCGCTGATGATCTGTTCGGTTCGGATGCACTGGCCGAGGGGCAGATGCCGCTGGATGAGGCTCTGACTCTGTTGAAACCGATGTTCGAGGATCCTTCGATCCTGAAAATCGGGCAGAACATGAAATACGATGCCAAGATCTTTGCGCGCTATGGTGTCAACGTTTCGCCGATCGATGACACGATGCTGATGTCCTACGCCATGCATGGCGGAGAGCATGGCCATGGCATGGATACGCTGTCCGAACGGTATCTGAGCCACACACCGATCCCGATCAAACCGCTGCTGGGGTCCGGAAAATCGGCGATTACCTTTGACAAGGTTCCGATTGACGAGGCGACGGCTTATGCCGCCGAGGATGCGGACATAACCTTGCGCCTGTGGAAGCTGTTCAAGCCGCAACTGCATCAGGTTCAGGTGACGACGGTTTATGAAACGCTGGAACGCCCGCTGGTCCCGGTACTTGCCGAAATGGAAATGCACGGCATCAAGGTCGACCGAGATGTTCTGAGCCGAATGTCCAACGCATTTGCACAGAAAATGGCCGGATTAGAGGCTGATATTCACGAACTGGCGGGTGAGAATTTCAACGTCGGTTCTCCTGCCCAGTTGGGCGAAATCCTGTTCGACAAGATGGGGCTTGAGGGCGGCAAGAAGGGCAAGACCGGGAAGTATTCGACTGGGGCCGATATTCTGGAGGATCTCGCGACCGAGCACGAACTGCCGCGCCGGGTGTTGGACTGGCGGCAGTTGTCCAAACTGAAATCGACCTACACCGACGCGCTGCAAACCCATATCAACCCGGATACAGGCCGGGTGCATACGTCGTATTCGATCACCGGGGCCAATACGGGCCGTCTGGCCTCGACCGATCCGAACCTGCAGAACATTCCGGTGCGGACCGAGGAAGGGCGGCGCATTCGTGAGGCGTTCATCGCCGAGCCGGGAAATGTGATGGTCAGTCTGGACTACAGTCAGATCGAACTGCGGATTCTGGCGCATATTGCCGATATCCCCGCCTTGAAACAGGCGTTTTCTGATGGGCTGGACATTCACGCCATGACCGCGTCCGAAATGTTCGACGTGCCGTTGGACGAAATGACACCGGATATTCGCCGTCAGGCCAAGGCGATCAACTTTGGTGTGATCTACGGAATCTCGGGCTTTGGTCTGGCCCGCAATCTGCGTATCCCAAGGGCCGAGGCGCAGGGTTTTATCGACCGCTATTTCGAACGGTTCCCCGGGATACGGAAATACATGGATGACACGGTCGCCTTTGCCAAAGAGCATGGCTATGTGCAGACCTTGTTCGGGCGCAAAATCCATACGCCCGAGATCAACGCCAAAGGGCCGCATGCCGGGTTTTCGCGCCGCGCGGCGATCAATGCGCCGATTCAGGGCACGGCGGCGGACGTGATCCGCCGCGCTATGGTGCGGATGCCGGAAGCGATCAGGGGGTTGCCCGCCAAGATGTTGCTGCAGGTGCATGACGAATTGTTGTTCGAAGTGGCCGAAGACGCTGTGGACGAAACGATCCGTATCGCGCGCGATGTGATGGAAGGCGCGTCCGATCCCGCGGTCAGGCTGGATGTCAAACTGGTTGTCGATGCAGGGAAGGGCGCCAACTGGGCCGATGCGCACTAACCCGGGGAACGCGCCGCGCATCAGGCCCGGCGGGCCATCTTTGCGGCGGGTCAGGCTTCGGGCCTGACCAGTCGTTCTACCAGCTGTTTCACTGCGGGACCCAGCAGCAGGATCACGGTAAATGCGATTGGCCAGCAAAACATCCAGGATGAGATCCAGTCGCTCAGTGTGCCCGGCCCAAACCCCACCGCCTTAACCGTGGCAATGCCGGTCACCATGCAGGACATCAGACCAGACATGATTAGGCCGTACAGGGCATGAGCGTAACGAGCGGGTATCATCCGGTTATCCTGTCAGTTGATTGCCCCCCATGTGTGGCATTTCAGGCCTGAATTCCAGTACCCCATCCCTGCATCCAGCCCAGCGAGGCTGCGGTTCGGTCTGTTGACGGGGTGTATTCGGCGCTGACCCACCCGGTATAGCCGCAGCGATCCATTGCATCGAAAAGCGCGGGAAAATCCGTTTCACCACGCCCCGGTTCAGCGCGGTCTGGGGCCGCCCCGATCTGCGCATGAGTAACAAGGGGGTGAAAACGGTCCCAGATGGCAAGCGCATCACCGTGGATCATTTCTGCGTGAAAGCTGTCATATTGCAGGCCGAGATTTGGGCGATCCACGCGGTCCAGCACATTGGCGGCCAGATCATAGTCATTCAGAAAATATCCGGGTTGCGACGTCGTGTTCAGCGGTTCGATCGTGAATTTCTGCGTGGGCGCGAAATCAGCGGCCCATTGAAGATTTCGCACAAAGGTCTCAAACGCTGCTGAGCCTTCTGCATAGCCGGACATGATGTGGATCTGACCCGCGCGCAGCACCTGCGCATATCTCAGGACCCGGCGGATATCGGTCTGAAACCGGGCTTCGCCGCCCGGAACGGCGGCATAGCCGGGCTGTCCGCCTGTGTAATTGGGCGGTGGGGCATTGATCAGCAATAGCTCAAGCCCGTTCTCCAGCAGGGCGCGGCTGGTTTCACGGGCCGCCAGATCGTATGGAAACAGTATTTCCACGGCCGAAAACCCGGCACGCGCGGCCGCCTCGAACCTGTCCAGATAGGGAAGTTCGGCAAACAGAAGCGAGATATTTGCGGCAAATCTTGGCATGTGCTCGGTGTTCCTTTCGCCGGGACCTTAGACCCGGGGTGATGTCCGGGAAAGGGACTGAAAACGACAGATTGTCGAAAATCGACCAGAATAGCGGTGGCACATCGCCGACCGTCGGGCCTGTGCGGCGAATCAATTTTGCGACGCCCTGCCAACAGAAGGTCTGAAATTCATGGCGATGAGCTCTGAAACCGTTCGCGGTCAATCCGCGTCTGTGCCCCAAGGCCAGAGCTCTGCCTTGTCGGGCAATGGCCTGGCGGTTGCGTCCATGCTGTGCTGGGCTGCCGGGTTTCCGGCAGCTGAGGTTTTGCTTCAAAGCTGGCCCCCGGTCGCCCTGTTGGCGGCGCGCCTGGCTTTGGCGGTGCTTGTTCTGGTGCCGGTCTGGATCCTGATCGACGGTCCGACACGTGTTCTTCGCGCACGGTGGCGGCACGCGCTGTTGGTGGGCGGGCTTGGCATAGGCACCGGCATGTTCCTGATCATCCTCGCACAGAAACTGACGGATCCCGTCACCGTCGCGATCATCGCGTCCTGCGCCCCGCTGACGGCGACCCTGCTCGAGCTTGCCGCAGGTACGCGGCGTCTCAAGTGGAACTTTGCCCTTGGCGTTGCTGTATCGATTATCGGAGGCCTGATCGCCACCAGTTCAATGGCCCCGGCGCAGCTGGGCTTGGGCGCGGTCTGCGCCGTGCTTTCAACGGCTCTGTTCTGTTGGGCTAGTCAGGCAACGGCGAGGGATTTCCCCGAACTGAGCCAGACCGGGCGCACCACGATCGTTTTTGTCGGTGGTCTGGTCATGGCGACCATTCTGATGATCGTGTCGCATCAGTTGGGGATGGATATTCTGCCGTCTGCTCCGATTGACGTTGATCAGGTCGGGATGCTGGCGATCTATGCGCTGATTTCGATGGGGATCAGTCAGATTCTGTTTGTCGGTTCCATCGCAAGGCTGGGCGTCGCGCTGGCCTCGTTTCACATCAACATCGCGCCGTTCTACGTAATGCTGATCATGGTGATGCTTGGAGATGAGTGGAACTGGACCCGCGCGCTGGGCGCGGGCATCGTCGCGTTGGCGGTTGTGCTGGCACAAGACCGAAGGTCCGTGCGCCTGGCCTAGTTACGCTACAGCGCATCAGACTGGATCAGGGGAAAGAAAACGCCCCCTGACCAGACGCCGAACCAGCCGTCATGGTCAGTGCCAATGTCTACAAGGCGGTAAAAGCTTTTGCGGTCAACACGCGCTTCAAGGTTTGCGCGCATCAATATGTAAAGGGACGGCTCATTCGTTTCCGGATCGATGACAATGCGGATCGGATGATCGGGCCCTGCAACAGCGGTATCGCCCACCTGGCTTGTGAACGTCAGGACTTGCACACCGCTTTCATTGGTGTTGTCAAAGTCCACGGCGACAAAGGGTGCATCCTCGACGGTGATTCCCACCTTTTCGACCGGGGTCACCAGAAAATACTTCCCGTCTTCTTTCTTAAGAATTGAGGAAAAAAGCTTCACAAGCTCGAAACGGTTGATGGGTGAGCCTAAATAACTCCACAAACCATCTTTGGCGATACGGATGTCCAGATCGCCGCAATACGGAGGATTCCAAAGGTGAACGGGCGGTAAACCCCGCCTTTTGACTGATTTGACCGAGGCCGCAAGACCATCGGGAGAAGGTGTCACAGGTTTTTGTCCGCTCATTGCTTTTGCCATTTCCTGTCAGCGCGATACACTTCAATCATATTCGTCCACGGAAGGGAAAACCATGTCCGAACCTGCCGACCTCGTCGCCGAGATCGAAGCGCTGGAAAACAAGCTGCAAGAGGCCAAGACCTCGATCACCCGCCGCTTTATCGGGCAGGAGAGGGTCGTGGACCTGACCCTGACGGCGCTTTTATGTGGTGGTCACGCATTGTTGATCGGTCTGCCCGGGCTGGGTAAAACGCGGCTGGTGGAAACGCTGTCGACCGTGATGGGCCTGCATGGCAATCGCATCCAGTTCACGCCTGACCTGATGCCTGCCGATATTCTGGGGTCCGAAGTTCTGGATACCGCCGATGATGGCAGCCGTCATTTCCGGTTCATCCCCGGCCCGATTTTCTGCGAATTGCTGATGGCGGACGAGATCAACCGCGCCAGCCCGCGCACCCAGTCGGCGCTGCTTCAGGCGATGCAGGAGCGCACGGTGACGGTCGCGGGCGAAGATCGCTCGCTGGGTGTCCCGTTCCATGTGCTGGCAACGCAGAACCCGATCGAACAGGAAGGCACCTATCCATTGCCCGAAGCGCAGCTGGACCGGTTCCTGGTTCAGATCGATGTTGAATACCCGGATCGCCAAACCGAACGGGACATTCTGTTGGCGACGACAGGCGTGGAAGAAGACGAGGCCAGCCAGATTTTCACCAAAGAGGAATTGCTGGCGGCACAGGTCCTGTTGCGCCGGATGCCGGTGGGTGAATCGGTGGTCGAACTGATCCTTGATCTGGTCCGCGCCTTCCGCCCCGAAGAACCGGGCGTTTCGGACCGTGTTTCTGAAACAGTCGCCTGGGGCCCTGGCCCCCGTGCGGCACAGGCGCTGATGATGACCGTACGCGCCCGCGCGATGTTGCAGGGGCGTCTGGCGCCCAATGCCGAGGATGTGCTGGACATGGCGCGTCCGGTACTCAGCCATCGCATGGCGCTGAACTTTGCAGCGCGTGCGCGTGGCGACAGTCTGGCCAGCCTGATCGACACCACCGCCGCCGGATTGGTGCGTACCGAGGCCGCGGCGTGAATGCCGCGCTGACCCTTCGTGAAAGATCCGAGGCCGAGGCGTCCCGGCTGCCGCCCCTTTTGGCGCGGGCCGAACACCTGGCCGGAACCGTCCTGCTGGGTGACCACGGGCGACGGCGTTCGGGCCTGGGTGACGATTTCTGGCAATACCGCCCGGCGCAGGCCGGTGACAGCCGCCGTCTGATCGACCACCGACGCTCGGCGCGGGGGGATCAGCAGTTCGTGCGCGAGCGGGAATGGCAGATCGCCCAGTCGATCATGCTATGGGTCGATCAGGGTGCATCGATGCGGTTTGCCTCGGACAGGGCGCTGCCGACCAAGGCGGACCGGGCGCGGCTGCTGGGTCTGGCGACAGCGATCTTGCTGGTGCGGGGTGGTGAGCGCGTCGGACTGACCGGCACCACGCTGCCGCCGCGGCGGGGCAACGCCCAGATCATCCGGCTGGCGCAAGCCTGGTCCGAGGACACCGAGGTCGACTATGCACCACCGGAACACCGGGCCATGGTTCCGCATGCCCGGGCTGTGTTCATCTCTGATTTCCTGGGTCCGCTGGATGAGGTTGAACTGGCGCTCACCAAGGCTGCGGATCGCGGCGTTCGCGGTGTGTTGCTGCAGGTTCTGGACCCCGGCGAGGAGACCTTTCCCTTCCAGGGCCGCACTATTTTCGAAAGCGTCGGCGGCTCGGTCCGGCATGAAACCCTCAAGGCCGGAGATCTGCGCGACCGCTATCTTGGCAGGTTGGCCGCGCGCAAGGATGCGCTGACACAGCTTTGTCGTGCAACTGGCTGGCAACTGGGTCAGCACCACACCGGTGAAAGCGCGCAAGCGGCTCTGTTGTGGCTCTATCGTGCGTTGGACGGGGGTACGCGATGACGGTTCTGGCAGGCATCGGATTTACAGCCCCATGGGTGCTGCTGGGCCTTCTGACCCTGCCGATCCTGTGGCTGATTCTGCGCGCCGTGCCACCGGCACCCATTCGCCGACTGTTCCCGGCGGTTACATTGCTACTTGGGTTGAAAGATGACGAAAGCGTCTCGGACCGGACCCCGTGGTGGCTGCTGCTGTTACGGATGCTGGCGGCGGCGGCGATCATCATCGGGCTGGCCGGGCCGGTTCTGAACCCGTCGCGCGATCAGGCAGGACCGGGGCCGCTTCTGATGGTTTTGGACGCCAGTTGGGCCGGTGGAACGCGTTGGTCAGCTACGCTGGATCAGATCGACGCGCAATTGACCGAGGCCGGCCGTGCCGGTCGCCCCGTATCGATTTTACGCCTGACCGACCCGGAAACACCTGTATTTCAGGCCGCTGAGGCATGGCGCGGGCGCCTGCCTGGCCTGATGCCGATGCCTTGGCAGCCCAACCCGAAACAGTTGGATCAGGTATTGGCGGCGCTAGCCGATGTTGACGGCGGGTTCGAGACACGCTGGTTCAGCGACCGGCTGAACTACCCCGGCCACGACCGGATGTTGTCCGCCCTACAGGGGCGCGGGAGCGTCACGGTCTACCGCCCGTCTGCGCCGATTTTTGCACTATTGCCCGCAGCGTATCAGGACGGCGTTATTCAGGTGATAGCGCTGCGGTCGGAACCCGGACCGGCCATGTCGCTGACGATCCTGGCTCAGGGCCGCGACCCCGCAGGTGCAATGCGCGTTCTGCAATCGGTCGATGTGACGTTCGAGGATGGTGAAAGCCAGGCGCAGGTTGATCTGTCACTGCCTTCCGAGTTGCGCGCCCGGATTACGCGGTTCGAAATTCAAGGCCAGCGCTCAGCCGGGACCACGACGCTGACCGATGACAGCCTGAGGCGGCGCGAGGTTGCCCTGATCGCCGGTACGCTGAACCGCGAGGGGTTGGAGTTATTGTCACCGCTGCATTATCTCACGCAGGTTCTCAGACCGACCGCTGATTTTGTCGATGGCGGTCTGCTGGACGTGTTGCCTGCTAACCCTGATGTGATCGTGCTGGCCGATGTGGCCAAACTCTCTGACACGGAACAGGCTGAACTGGTTCAATGGGTCGAACAGGGTGGGCTGTTGCTGCGCTTTGCCGGCCCGCGCATGGCGGCAAGTGATCTGGGCCGCAAGGATGAGGACGCCTTGCTGCCGGTTCGTCTGCGAAGCGGCGGGCGTTCGGTCGGCGGCGCGATGAGTTGGGGAGAAGCCAAGGGGTTGGCGCCATTTGTCGAAGGCTCGCCATTCTATGGCCTGCAGATCCCCGGTGATGTGACTGTCACTACGCAGGTCATGGCCCAACCAGACCCTAATCTGGCCGATCGGGTGATTGCATCGCTGTCTGACGGAACGCCGCTGGTCACGCGAAAGACATTGGGTCTGGGCCAGGTCGTCCTGTTTCACGTCACGGCTGACGCGGAATGGTCGACTGTTCCACTGTCCGGTTTGTTTGTTGAAATGCTGGACCGTCTGGCCGTGGCCTCGGCCGCAAAATCCCGGCAAGAGGCTCAGTTGCAGGGCACCGTCTGGGAGCCGATTCAAGTTCTGGACGGGTTCGGGTCGCTTTCGGATGCGGGCAATCTGGCCGGGGTGGACGGTGTTGATCTAGTATCTCGGGCGGTCGGTCCGGAATTGCGGCCGGGACTGTATGAAAGCGGTAAACAGAAACTGGCGCTGAACGCGCTGACCGATGACGCGACATTTCAACCGGCGGTTTGGTCTGGGGATGTGACGATCAGGGGTCAGGAGGTTAACACGGAAACCCCGATCGGGGGCCTGTTGCTGAGCCTTGCGCTGTTGTTACTGACGGTGGACGTGATCGCCTCGCTGGCCTTGTCCGGGCGGTTGGGCATGGCGCGTACGGCGGTGGTGGCCCTTGGCGCATTGATGCTGACCCCCGAGGTACAGGCCCAATCACCCGAAGACACCGAATTTGCGCTAAGCGCCACGCAGGAACTGGTTCTGGCTCATGTACTGACGGGTGACGAGAATGTGGATGCGATTGCCGGGGCCGGTATGCGCGGGCTTTCGCAAACACTGTTGTTCCGAACTTCCGTGGAACCAGCCGAGCCAATCGGCGTCGATCTGGAACGCGACGAACTTGCGTTCTTTCCTCTTTTGTACTGGCCCATTACACCGGACCAGCCTCAGCCTTCCTCCGAGGCGTACGCGAAACTCAACGCGTATCTGCGCTCGGGTGGAATGATCCTGTTTGATACCCGCGACTCGGATGTGGCCCGTTTTGGCGCCGCCAGTCCAAACGGGCGCAAGCTTCAACAATTGGCCGGACCTTTGAATATCCCGTCGTTAGAGCCTGTTCCGCGCGATCATGTTCTGACACGTGCCTTTTATCTGCTGCAGGATTTTCCGGGACGATATGGCGGGGCAGAGGTCTGGGTCGAAGCCGCGCCGCCGGATGCGGAACAGATCGAAGGGATGCCGTTCCGAAACCTCAACGACAATGTCACCCCGGTGGTGATCGGCGGCAATGACTGGGCCGGTGCCTGGGCCATCGACCGAAACGGGCAGGCCCTGCTGCCGGTTGGCCGCGGTTATGCCGGCGAACGTCAGCGCGAACTGGCCAACCGTTTTGGTGTGAACCTGGTGATGCATGTTCTGACCGGGAACTATAAATCCGATCAGGTCCATGTGCCCGCTTTGCTAGACAGGTTGGGGCAATGACCGGAACCGTCATCTTCGATCCGCTGATCCCATGGCCGGTATTGGCCATTGTCGCCGGGGTTGCGCTGGGCGGCGTCATTCTTGCGCTGTTGCGTGGTCTGTCCGGCTGGGCCTTGCGCGGGTTGGCGGCTTTGGTCGTTGTCGCGGCGCTGTCCGGTCCGGTCTATCAGGTCGAGGATCGCGCGCCTCTGACGGATATCGTCCTGATGATCGAGGATGAAAGCGCCAGTCAGACCCTGTCGGATCGCGCCGATCAGACGGCACGGGCCGCAGAGGAACTGGCGGCAGAAATCGAATCCCGCGACAATACCGAACTGCGCCGCATCGCCGTCGGCGACGGTGACGGGGATGAAGGCACGCGGGTGATGGCTGCCCTCAACGAGGCGCTGGCGGAAGAACCCCGTGCGCGCATCGCCGGGATGCTGGTGGTCTCGGACGGTATCGTGCATGACGTCGATCAGGCCCCGGACCTGCCCGCGCCATTGCATCTGCTGCAAACCGGCCGTGCCAGCGATTGGGACCGTCGGCTGATTGTCCGCAACGCGCCTGCCTTTGCCATTATCGGAGAGCCCGTGACGCTGACCTTGCGGGTCGAGGACAGCGGCGCCGCACCTACCGGAGCAGCCACCGCGCCGCTTGAAATCTCGGTCGACGGGGCCGCGCCGGAAAGCTTCAGCATTCCCATCGGGGTGGATGTCGAGCTTCCCATAACGCTGCCGCATGGTGGGCGGAACGTCATCCAGTTCTCGGTGCCGCAGGCCGAGGGCGAGCTGACCGATCGCAACAATACCGCGCTGATTCAGATGAACGGTGTCCGTGATCGGCTGCGGGTTCTGCTTGTTTCCGGAGAACCGCATCCGGGCGGGCGGACATGGCGTAACCTTCTGAAATCGGACAGTTCTGTTGATCTCGTCCACTTCACTATCCTGCGTCCACCGGAAAAACAGGACGGGGTGCCGGTGGACGAGCTGTCTTTGATCGCCTTCCCGACGCGCGAGCTGTTTCTTGAAAAGATCAACGATTTCGACCTGATCATCTTTGACCGCTACAAGCGACGCGGCATCCTGCCCGCGATCTATCTGGACAATGTCACCAACTACATCAACGAAGGTGGTGCGGTTCTAATTGCGGCCGGGCCGGATTTTGCGACGGCTGACAGCATTTTCCGATCTCCGCTTGCTCCGATCCTGCCCGCGCAGCCGACAGCGCGTGTGATCGAGGAACGCTATGTGCCGAAAGTCACGGATCTTGGTCAGCGCCACCCGGTTACAACCGATCTCGGCGATCCCGAAACCTGGGGCGCGTGGCTGCGTCAGATCGATGTCAAACACCGGTCAGGTGAGGCGTTGATGTCCGGGGTTGATGATCGGCCGTTGCTAGTGCTCGACCGTGTGGGCGAAGGACGCGTGGCGCTTTTGGCGTCGGACCACGCCTGGCTGTGGAGCCGGGGCTTCGAAGGCGGTGGCCCACAACTGGAACTGCTGCGCAGGCTTGCGCATTGGATGATGAAAGAACCCGAACTTGAGGAAGAAGCCCTGTGGGCCGAAGCTAACGGTCAGGTCATGCGCATCATCCGCCAGACGCTCAGCGATGAGGTTGGGACCGTGACCGTGACACGCCCAAATAGCGAAACGCTGGACATCACGCTTGAGGAGGTGTCACCGGGACGGTTCGAGGCCCAATATATCGGACCTGAGATCGGGCTCTACCGCCTTGAAGAAGGTGAGAATTCAGCGGTGATCGGTCTTGGGCCCGCTGCGCCGAAAGAGTTCGAGCAGACCATAGCAACCGGCGACCTGCTGGAACCGCTTCTGGCAGATTTGCGCGGTGGTGTTGTCCGTCTGGAGGACGGGCTGCCGTCGATCCGCAATGTGCGCGCCGGGCGGCCGGCCTCGGGGCGCGGCTGGATCGGTCTGACCCAAAGAAACGCCTATGAGACGCGCGATGTCACACAGGCCGGGTTGCTGCCGCCCTGGCTGGTCTTGCTGTTGGCTGGCGGGTTCCTGCTGGCTGGTTGGCTGCGTGAGGGGCGGCGATAAGCTACTCGAATGTCACGCTGACGGTAGGATTGCCGGGCAGGCCGTCATACCTGACGGACGCGCCGCCTTTGCCTTTGGCAGGTGGAAACAGCGGTCCGAACGACCCAACCGAAAACAGATCGCCGGGCGCAAATTCGATCCCTTTTGACATCAGCCAGAGTGCCGCGTTTGCCGGATGACCCAACACGGCTGTGCCAGGCGCCTGTGCCAGAACCTCACCGTCGGCAGCACTCAGCGTGACCGTCATGCCCATCAAATCCTGCGACATGGCGGCGGGATCGGTGACGGCGATTTCAGACCCTAAAACGCCGAGTTTCGGCGCAACCCCGATTGCGGTCAGTGTGACGGGGTAATGGGTTCTCCGTCGGCCAGGGTCAGGTCAGGCAGTTCGATGAAGGGGCGAACAGACGAGACATGTTCCATCACTTCGTTGGGTGTGGTTGCCTGATTGATCGCTGCGTCGCCGACCACCAGGATCAGGTCCGCCTCGAATACCGGACGGGCCCCCCAGTTTTCTGAAACACTTGCCCCGTCATCCAGCATCATGTCGCGATACAGAATACCCTGAACCGGTTCACTTGCTCCAAACCTGTCCTGCGCGGGTTTGCTGGTCAGGCCCGCCTTGTAGCCAATCAACGGTCCAAGATGCGGCTGCATCGCAGTGACAAGTTTCGCCTGCGTGCAAAGCGCATCCGCCATGCTTCCGTCCGGGGTCAGAGCAACGGTAGGTGTGTTCGCAAGATAGTCCTGAACAAACCGGTCGATCTGGGCGTCAGACGCGCATTCAGCCGCTGTTTGAGTGGCCGTCAAAGCAAGAAGTAAAACAAGCCAATTGCGCATTCGTTTTCTCCTGTCATCTGATCTTGAACGAAACCCTGTCGGATTTGCCCAGTGCATCCAACACGACAAGGGCGGTGTGTCCGGGCCCGGGGTTGGGAATTTCAATCTCTCTGTGGTGCTGGCCGGTTACGACGGGCACGCCGTCAGACAGGACGGAAAACGGCCCGGTTCCGCCCCTCAGCTTCAGCGTAAGGGAGGCTCCATTTGTCTCTAACAAGGCATCCTTGGGCGGAAACAATAATTGCGGCGCAGAAGGGTCCGCCTCAAAAGCAGCTTGGCGAGGGCGGAACCGCCGCAAAGGCTGGGGCAGTTGCGCGGCACCGACAAGCAGGGTTGATGGCGGCGGCGGCGGCATCGGAGTGAATTTGGGTTTCAGAAGACCGAAGGCTTCAAACAAAACTGGGGCCGCAAGCGCGCCGCCAAACGCACCGGGCACCGGTGTGCCGTCCGCCCGCCCCAGCCAGACACCGATGACGTGACGGCCGTCATAGCCGATCGCCCAGGCGTCACGGTGCCCGTAAGAGGTTCCGGTCTTATATGCCAATACACCGGATTGCGCACCTGATGGCGGGGTCAGTCCGGTCAGAATATTGCCAACCTGCCAGGCCGCCGGTTCCGACAGGACACGTCGCGTATAATCGTCGCCATCCAATGCCCGATAGTGCAAGACGGGGCCTTGGCCACCTGCCGCCACCACCGCAAAAAGCTGCACAAGATCTTGCAGGCTAAGCCCGACACCACCAAGCGAGATCGCCAGACCCGGTGCGCCTCCGTTGAGGCGCGGTTCGGTGTTGGCACGCTGCAGGGCGTCCATAACGCGGGCAGGTCCCAGTTCCTGCGTCAGGCGCACCACGGGGATGTTCAGCGACAGTTGCAGCGCATCGCGAATACGCACGTCACCCCTGAACACGCCGTCGAAGTTGCGGGGTGCATATCGCCCGAACATCACCGGGCTGTCGCTGATCAGGGTTTCCGGATGCGCCAGACCCTGGTCGAAGGCCAGTCCATAGATCAGGGGTTTCAGGGTTGATCCGGGTGAACGCAACGCCTGCGTCATGTCCACAAACCCCTGACGCGCGTCCTGATAACCCGCCGACCCGACCGAAGCCAGAATCGCGCCGGTTTCATGGTCAGCCACGATCATCGCGCCGGAAACGCGGGGTCCGGCCCGTTTGGCGGCCTGCGCGATCAGCGGTTCCAACTTTGCCTGCAATGCCCCGTCCAGTGTCAGGTCCTGCGCCAGAGCTTCGGGCAACCCCGCACGGGCCCGGTCCGTCAGGTGGGGTGCCAGCTGGGGAAAGGGCCGCATTCTGGTTGGCACCGGGTCTGCCATGGCGCTTTGCGTCTCGGGTCTGGACAAAAGACCATTGCGATGTAGCCGTTGCAAAACCCGGTCGCGGGCTTTGCGCCCTGCTTGAAGATTGCGGTCGGGTCGCCGTGCCTCGGGGGATTGTGGCAGGGCGATCAACAAGGCCGCCTGCGCAGGCGTCAAACGGGACGGATCCTTGCCGAACCACGCCCGACTGCCCGCCCGGATCCCTTCAAGATTGCCACCATAAGGGGCATGGGTCAGATACAGCGACAGGATCTGATCCTTGTTCAGGCGCTGTTCCAACGCCAAAGCCACCCGGATCTGGCGGAGCTTACCGCTCCACCGACCTGTCGGGCCATCCTCGATCAGGCGGGCAACCTGCATGGTCAGGGTCGATCCGCCGGAAACAGGTCGGCCGTTCCAAAGCGACTGCACGGCAGCCCGCGCCATGGCCAGCGGATCGATGCCGGAGTGAGCGCGAAACCGTTTGTCTTCGTACCGGATCAGCATGTTGACAAAACCCGGATCGACCGGGCCATGCTGCATCCGCCAGATGCCGTTCGCCACTGAAAACGCGCGCAGCAGATCGCCGTTCCGGTCCCGCATCTCGACCGAGGTTTCTGTCAGAACCGCAGGCAGCGATGTGGCGTCGACCCAGTCCGCGAAGCGGTCGCGGGCAAAGCCGGTCACATACAATAGCCCCGCAAGTGCCAATAAAAGAAGGTTGGCCCTAGGCATCGGCCTTGCCAAAACTTCGATATGTTTGACCCCCGTTCATTCGACTAAAACGCGCCCAGTGTTGGTGTGCGCCCGGTTCTGCGGGCGATACATATCCTCGACCGAGGCCGCCGGGTGATGAAAGGCACCGGGTGTTACGGCGCGTGCCACATACGCAAGCGTGACCGGCTTGCGGTCCTGCAAGTCAACCGCTGCCAAAAACCGGTCAGACCGGAATTCGGTATGCCTGGCTTCGGACAAATCCAGCCAGTCCAGCGACCGCACATCACCCGAACGCAACAGGTTGGGATTGTCGATCTCGATACCAGCGGCCAGCGGGTCGTCGATCATCAGGCGCGCACCGCCATCCTCGAACGGCGTGACGGTCAGAACCGTGACAAATCGCGTGCCCACTGAAAGTGCGGACTGTTCCAGCGGTTCACCTTCCATTGAGAAATACACACGCTCGATCGCATATCCGGTGCCGCCCGCCGCAAGTGGGATGTCGGGTATTCCCGTCACCGTCATCGTGATATCCGTGGCCTGCCCGTCTGCGGCAGTTATGTTCAGAACATCGTCGCTGTCCGAATGCAGGACCTGCACAAACGGTCCCTCGACCGGCGCACCGTTCACACGCAGCCCGGCGCTTTCCGGGTTTGAGATCAGCGCATGCGCCGCCAGCAGCGACCATGATGCCTCTTGCGTTGACAAATGCGCCGGGGCGGAACTGACCCGCCGGATCAGATCGTCCCGGTCGATCACCTCGCTGCCTGCGTTCACGGCCAGCGTCAGCAGTCCGGCCGCATCGCGCAGTTCGGTTCCGTAATCGGTGCGCCAGTAAGTTTGTCTTTGATCCGACCGTTCGGCCAATAGCTGGGCAGCGCGGGCAAACATCCTGTCGGCTCGTGTCTGATCCCCATAAGATGCCAACGCCGCCCCAAGCTGAGCGGCTGCCAGAGGCGTGGCGAAAGCATCGCCCTTGACGTCGGCGTAATAGCGCAGATCGCCCATGGATGCCGCGCTTTCGCGGGCCAGAACCATCAGCGCATAAGCGATGTCTTGCCCGCCTTCATCGAAATCAGGGGCATAGCTGATCCTGTTTCGCAGGTTGTCCATCGCCTGTGCAAAGGCACGGTCCGGCACTGTATGACCCTGCGCACGGGCGCGGGACAGGAAGTCGGTGACATAAGCATCCAACCAGAATTCGCCGCCTTGGGCGCGCCACAGCCCAAAGGCACCATTCGAGGTTTGCCGGGTCAGTATGCTGCGGATGGCCGTGCTGATCCGCGCTTCGATCGCCGGTCCGTTCCCCAGCCCCGAGGCCTGGGCGACCGAAGACAAATACAGCAGCGGCAGCGCCTGACTGGTGATCTGTTCGGTGCAGCCATATGGGTACCTGTTTAACCAATCCAGCAGGCCGGGCGTGTCGAATTTCGCCAGCGGACCGGCGGACAGGATCGCCTTGATCGATCCGGGCCGGAATCCGTCGAAGACATCCTGCGAAAACAGAAAGCTGTCACCCGCGCCCAGCGAAAACCGGCGTGTCAGAGCAACGGCAGGATCGTTTGCGCGAACCGGCATCCGCAACGTCTGAGACAGATCGCGGCCGTCCGGTGTTGTGATTGACAGGTTGATCTCAGGGTCACCAACCGCAGTTGCGCGAATTGGAACTTCCAAAACGGTCTTGCCGCCGGGTTGCAACGTGAAACTGGTCGGGGTTGCGGCCAGTTCCAGCCCGGCCGAAGCCGCCAGACCCAGTGCCATTTCACCTGCCGGACCGTCGGCATGCACGATCTCCAGCAGCATCCGGCTTTGGTCGCCAGGGGCCAGAAAACGTGGCAGGCTGGCCGATACGACAACCGGGTCGCGAACGACCATCTCAGCTTCCGCCTGACCGACCGCGTTGCGCGACCAGGCGACGGCCATCAGACGCACGGTGCCGTTAAAATCGGGCAGAGGAATGTCCAGTTCGACTTCGCCCGTTTCACCGACCTGAACCGGACCGCTGAACACGGCCATCAGATCCTGTGTCGGCGGTGGCGACTGCCGCCGCATACCAGCGTCGCTGTCACCTCCGGAACGAACGAGTCCCATGGTCCCGTTCATCCCGTCGATCAGTCGGCCATAGACGTCCCGCAATTCGACGCCCAGACGGCGTTGCCCGAAGTAATAGGATTGCGGGTCCGGTGTTTCAAAACCCGTGAGGTTCAGGATACCGACATCTACCGCTGCCAACGTCAGCCAGACGGGATCATTGGCCGGGGCGTTTTCGACCCTGATGCGGGTCTTTTGCACCTGTCTTGGCGTCGTAAGTTCGGGCACCTCAATCCCGACCTGCAGCCTGCGCCCGACCGGTTCAACACTGGCGTGAGCGATCCCCATGGCCCTGGCCGGGTTCTGGCCGGCGGATACGTCCATCGGCCGGATGAGGGTGGCGGCGACATAGGCGCCCGCGCCCCATTCCGGCGTGACATCGATGGGAACAACGGTTTCCCCTTCAAGGACTTCGATCATCTGGCGTTGGATCAGCCGGTTCGACAGAACGTCGATCTGCGCAACACCTGCCATGCGGGCCACAATCCTCAACTGAGCGGTGTCACCGGGGCGATAGCTGTCACGGTCCAATGACATGTGCAACCTGTCCGGAGTGCTTGTGGCGTCGGCGGCCTGGTACCAGCCCGCGTAGAAATCGAAGGCCGCTTCGGCGTATGCGCCATCGATCCGCTGCACCACAAGCTCGTACCGGCCCCAGTCGACCGCAGATGTCAAAGTCAGCGGGTCTGACTGAAACTCGGCCTCTCCGGTGGCGATCCGTGTGCGCCGAGTGGTGGGTTCCCACTTCCATTCTCCGTACAGCTGGTACCACTGATACCGGGTTTCAATCCGGTTCAGGGTCCAGCGCAGGCGCATCGGGGTTGCCGACAGGTCCGGCGACAGTCCGACGACCTGAAATCCGGCTTCGGTGCCTTCAGGCACAACACCGTCAAACAGTGGTTTGATTCCTATGACCGGCTGCGTTGGCCGGACCGGAGCCGTCATGCGACGCTCGACCGGTCGTCCAGACCCGTCTGCCAGCCGGGCAATCACCGTGGCTTCAACTGGCTTCCCTTCAGTCTCTAATACGGGGATTTCCACCGCGACAGTTGCCAGACCGGCGGCGTCGGTGCGCGTATTGCCAAAATAGGTGCTTTTGGTGGAAACAGCTGCGTCATAGCGGCCAAACCGATATCCGTCATATCCGGAAACCGCTTCCGCCGGGCGCGCGAGGACCTGGCCGTCGATGCTCAGATCCGACCCTGGTGCGCCGAACAGATAGCGGGCTTCGATCCGCAGGGGCGGGTTGTCGCCAGGGTGCAGCGGGGCGTCCGGCAAGGACAGGTCGAAGTCGATCCGCTCGGGCAGGAAGTCTTCAATCAGTACGGTCTGCTGCGCCAGCGCATCAGCCTTCGGGTCCGACTTGACTTCGATCCGCCATGTTCCGCGCGGTGCATCCACAGCCACGGGCAACGCAAAAACTTGACCTCCGGCAACACCGCCGTCCGACACGGCGCGTCGATACTCAACCCCGTCCGGGCGGTGCAGTTTAGCAGTCAGCGGCAAACCCTCGATGGCCTGCGCCTGATCGTCACGCGTCAGGGCCGTCAGGTGAATCGTTTCACCGGCGCGGTAGGCGCCCCGGTCGGTGGTCAGAAAGACATCGATTGGTCCTGCTGGTGCCCGACCCTCGACACCACGGTCGGACAAGTCAAAGGCCGGGTCGGTCAGCGACAGGAACCCGATATCGCTGTCACCATCGACAGCCACGACCAGCGCGGGCGAGCTTGCCCCCGTTCCCCGAACAAGACCGGCATCAAACAAGGCATGGCCGTCGGCATCCGTCTTGGCCTGGGCAATAACCGCATTTGCATTCGAGATCACCGAAACCTCGATCCCTTCGCGGGGTGCGGCGTCGGTCAGGCCACGGACCGCGACATGCAGGCCGTCCGTGCCTTGAGCAGTTGAGAGACCCAGATCAGACAGAACGAACCACTGCGTGGCTGACGGGTCGTCGTAAGGGTCACTGCCGGGTACCCGCGCGGACAGCGTGTAGATACCGGCCGGTTGATCAGCAATCGCCTCGGCCAGCGGCAGGCGCGCTGTCATGGTCTGGTTCAGCTGGTTTTTGACTTCCGCTGTACCTGTCCAGATATCCTCGGCAATCTCGTTGCTGAACTCGCGTTCCTCCCATTCGCTGAGGGGGCGGCCGAAAAAGCCCTGCTGAACCGCACGCAACAGGTTCCGGTCACTGATACGGCGCAAGGTCAGATCCAGTTCGGCGACGTTGACCGTTTCAACGGGCAAGGCCGCATCCGCTGACTTAGGCAGCACATATCCGCGCCCGGGAAACCGGGCCGTTGGCGAACGGTCGCGCACGTAGTGGGTCAGGCTGACGTTGCGGTTCAGCACTTCTCCCGAGGCGGCTGGCAACCCCTCGCGCAAGGTGAACTGATACCGCGCACCATGCGCGACACCATCGACGCAAAGCTGCTTCTCGTCTGCCTGCACCACCAGACCATCGACGCTGCGCTGAACAAAGGGGTCATAGTCGACACCGGCTTTGACAAGCGGTTCCGAGAATTCAACGCAGATGCGCGGCGCAGCGGCATCGCTTTCAACGCTGCTGTCCAAAACCCGGAACCCGTATTTGCCGATCGCCTGATCCAGAGCGGCCAGAACATCCTCGCGCGGCTGAAGCTGCTGGGCCAGTCGCAGCGCAGGGATCATGTCACGCCCGCGTTCGACAGCTTCAAGCGCGTTCGACAGGATTATCAGTGCTGATACCTGAGCGCCCTCTGATTCCGCGCGCAAGTATCCGTTTATGGCGGCGCCAAGCGCCCGATCGTGAAGGACATTTTTTTCGTTCCAACCCGACGCTTCGATGGCAAGCAGCAGGCGGGCGTAATCTGTCCACAGGTCAGAGGTATCATTGATCGACAGGGCCACACCGGTCCACTGCATGGCCAGTGCCGGCGTATTGGCGGCGCGGGCCGCGTTCATCGCGTCTTCGACATTGAACCCGCCGGCCGAGTGCAGAAATCCAAGATTCCTGGCCTGGTCACGAGCCCGTTCAAAATCGGTCGGTCGCAGGAAATCCAGCGTGCCTTTGCGGGTATCGGCCAGTGTTAGGGTCGATTCTGGCGTTGAAACCTTCTGTGCGGACAAAGCGCCGTTGTAGGGTTCCTGCCGGGTTATGTCCTTCTTTGGAAAGCAGGCATCCGAACGAGTGTTGAAGGTAAATGCGGTACAGCTTTGGATGGCCGAACACGCCTGAATGCAGGATTTCAGATCCGTGTCGAACAGCGCATTCAGATCGGTTCCGATTAAATCAGCGTCGCGGGTCGTGATGTATCGGAACTCTGGCGCGGCAGTTTGTGCCTGACCTGGGGCTGGCTGGAAAAAATGTGAAAGAAAATAAACTATTGCAATCAAAACCAAGCGGTGCATCGCAACCTCCTATTTGCAGCAACCCTCGCATGTGGCCCGCTTGTTTGGCAACGGCTTAAACACTTCTTCACGGTCTGGCGGGATGGTGCGGGAATGTGTTCCGGGATCATCAGAAATGAGTCTTGCAAACAAACTGGCGCAGGAACGGCGTGCGCGGCTGGCAGCCGAACGGTTGTTGGAGTTGAAACAGGCAGAACTGTCGGCAGCGAACCGCAAACTGGGCCAGCACGCCATCGCCCTGACCAGACGCATCGGCGAAACCCAGGCCGAGGTTGAGGCGGTTCGCGGCGAGAACGAACGGGTCAAGTCCGACCTGACCGTCGCCCACGCCAAGATCGAAGTGGCCGAGCGGCGTCTGTGGCATTCGATCCAGACCATTCAGGACGGGTTTGCCTTCTTTGACGCAAACCACAGCCTGATTGGAGCCAATGCCGCGTATCTGAGCGTGTTCGAAGGCTTGGAAGAGATCGCTGCGGGCATATCCTACGCGCGTATCCTCGAGATCCTGACCACCGAGGGGATCGTCGATACCGGACCCGAGTGCGCGGCCGACTGGCAGGCGCGGATGCAGTCGCGGTGGATGCAGGCAAACCCCGAACCTGTGGTCATTCAGCTTTGGAATGGCCAGTATATCAAGCTCATCGATCAACGCGGCAATGGCGGGGACGTGGTCAGCCTGGCGTTGAACATAACCGCCTCGGTCCGGCATGAGGCCGAACTGACGGCGGCGCGGGAACGGGCCGAAGCCGCCAACCGCGCCAAATCCTCGTTTCTGGCCAATATGAGCCACGAGATCAGAACCCCGATGAACGGCATTGTCGGCATGACCGAGTTGCTGGCCGAGACGCAGCTTGGGGAAGAGCAGCGTTTATACGTCAACACCATCCGGAACTCGGGCGAGGCGCTACTGGTCATCATCAATGATGTGCTGGATTATTCAAAGATCGAAGCAGACAGGCTGACCCTGCACCCCGAGCAGTTCGATTTCGAACGGTGCATTCTCGAAGTGGCGATGCTGCTGCAGCCCGGCGTTCGGGAAAAAGGCCTGACCTTACTGGTGGATTATGATCTGTTTCTTCCAACGTTGTTCATGGGCGATCCGGGGCGTATTCGGCAGGTTCTGACCAATCTGGTAGGCAACGCGGTGAAATTCACCGCACAGGGCCACGTCCTGATCCGCGTAACCGGAGTCCCCAATGCCAAGGCGCAGACGTGCGACATCCATGTCGCGATCGAAGATACCGGGATCGGAATTGCCGAAGACAAGATCGGCCACATATTCGGTGAATTCAACCAGGTGGAAGATGAAAGAAACCGGCTGTTCGAGGGGACCGGCCTGGGGCTTGCCATTACCAAGCGACTGATCACCCTGATGGATGGGACCATCTGGGTCGAGAGCGATCCTGGTAAGGGGTCGTGTTTTGGGTTTCGCATCTCTTTGCCGACCATGCCGGGACCACAGCCGGAGCCACCTGATCTGGGGGGACGTTTGCGTCATGTGGTCGTGGTTGAGGATCTGGCTGTAAATCGAGCCATCCTGAGCAAGCAGTTGGGGCGCCTGGGATTCAGGGTCACAGTTTGCGAGACCGGGTCAGAGGCATTGAAAATCGTGGATGAGACGGTCGACCTGCTACTATGCGACCATGACCTGCCCGATATGGACGGGCTTGAATTGGCGGCAATCCTGAAAGAACGCGGACTGGGTGACACACCCGTCGTCGTCATGTCCGCCAACCCGGCTTTGATCCACGCCAGCGCGTCCCGGCACCTGGTTGAAGGTGTCTTGCAGAAACCGATTCCCCGGGCCGAACTGTATTCCCAGTTGATGGCGCTTGGAAAAGCCAGCAAAACAGTGGAAGCGGTCTCTGTCACCGATGCACCCACCCGGCTCAAATTGCCTTCCGGGCAGCGTCTGATGCGGGTTTTGGCGGCCGAGGACAATCGCACCAATCAACTGATCCTGAAAAAGATGGTCAAGGATGCGAATATCTATCTGCGATTTGCAGATAACGGGATTGATGCGGTGCAGGCCCATCTGGATTTTGACCCGGACCTGATCTTCATGGACATCTCGATGCCGAAAATGGACGGCAAACAGGCTACGGCTGAAATTCGGCGGCGCGAGGTTTGGACAGGGCGCCATGTACCCATCGTCGCCCTGACCGCCCATGCGATGGACGGGGACGACACCGGAATTTTGTCAGCCGGGCTGGATCACTATCTGACGAAACCGCTACACAAGCAGCGCATACTTCAGATGATCCTGGACCACTGTCCCGATGGCGCCTGCCCGGTCATTGCCGAACCCGGACATGTCGAATAGCCTGATCGCATGACCCGCAAGCAAACCTCAGATCACCGCGGATTTCGCCCTCGTGCGTTGGGCGAGATTGCGATCCGCTGCGCCGACATGCCCGCGATGGTTGCGTTCTATGAAAGTGTGATCGGGCTTGAGCGTCTGTCGGGCGATCACAACAGCGCCATTACCTTTTTTCGCATCGCCGAAGCGTTTGGCGGACATATACAGGTGCTGGCGTTGTTTCATCACACGGCGGCTCCGCGGCCCGGGTTGCACCCGAACAGCGCAAACAAGCCCGTGACCGGAGGCAGGTCATCCTTACATCACATTGCCCTTTCTCTGCCGTTTTCCGAGCAGGAGGCCGTCATGCGCTGGTACACCGAATTAGGACAACCCTACCGCGTCGAAAAATTCGGCTGGATCGGCTGGCGTGGAGTCTTCACAGAGGACCCCGAAGGCAACACCGTTGAACTGGTGGCTTTTGATCCTTCAATGCTGGATCAGGCCTGATAGGGGCGCACAAAGACCGGTTTGTCCTGTTCCGATAGGTGTGGACGGTACTGATAGCCCCCGGTATCGAAATCCAGCAGCCCCATGGGATCGGTCAGCCGGTGCTGGATAACATACCGCGCCATGGCACCGCGCGCCTTTTTGGCGAAGAAACTGACGATCTTCGGCGTACCGGCTTTGTCTTCCATGAACACCGGTGTGATAACCCGCAGTTTAAGCGTCTTCGGGTCGACAGCGCCGAAATATTCCTGACTGGCGCAGTTGATCAGAATGTCAGACCCAATGGCGCTACCCTGCGCGTTAAGGGCCTTGCTCAACTGGTCGCGCCAGTATTCATAAAGGTTTTTGCCGCGCCGGGTCTTAAGCTTGCTGCCCATTTCCAGCCGATAGGCCTGAATGGCATCCAACGGTCGCAGCACACCGTAAAGGCCGGACAGAATGCGCAGATGATCCTGCGCCCAGACCAATTCCTCGGCGTCCAATGAGGTTGCTTCGAGCCCTTGATAGGTGTCACCGGCAAATGCCAATGCGGCGGGGCGGGTCACTTCTGCGTCCGGCGCATCGGAAAAAACGCGGTACCGGTCGCGGTTCAACCGGGCCAGATCGTCGCTCAGGTCCATCAGTTTCTTCAGATCGCCCAGAGTCAGGTTTCTGGCGGTTTTCGAAAGGCGGATCGCATCATCCTGAAAGTCCGGTTGCGTGACATCGACATCCCGCTCTGCCCAGTCCAGCCGCTTGGCCGGGGAAATGACTACCAGCATATCCGCCCTCGTTTCTTGCCTGATGCAGGGTATCTAGCCCGCCTGACGCAGCACGTCCAGAAAGGCAGCGCCAAACCTTTCGTGACGGCGGTCTCCCAGAACCTGCTCGATCGCTCTTGGATCGTCAGAGCGGAGTTGCGCCACCTTTGCCAGTTGAGAAGCCGAGCAAGTCAGCGGTTTGTCGATCCCGTCGGGACCGCGTGACAAGCGAGTCTGAATTTCAAGCAGGCGATCGTAGATGTCGCCCTGATCGCGTCCGGCCAGCTTGCGCCGTGCGGGATGCACGGATTCGACCGCACCCGCGATTACTTCAAGAAAAGTATCGCCGTACCGCTCCAGTTTCTTCGCGCCGACGCCACCGATCCGGGCCATGTCATCCAGCGTGGCGGGGCGCTTTTCGGCCATCTCGATCAGGGTGCGGTCAGGGAAGATGACATAGGCCGGAACCCGGGCTGATTCCGCCAGCGCCCGGCGTTTGGCCTTCAGCGCAGACAGCAGAGGCGCGTCTTCTTCCGACACCATCATCTTGACCGCAGGCCGACGGGTCGCCTTGCGTATTGTATCCTTACGCAAGTTGATATGCGCCTCGCCCTTGAGGATGGGTTTCGCGGCCTCGGTCATGCGCAGGGCACCGTGGCGTTCAGGATCGGGGCGGACCAGGTCGTGGCCCATCATCTGCCGGAAAATCGCCTGCCATTGCGGGCGCGACCATTCCTTGCCGATACCCCATGTCGACAGATCATCGTGGCGGCGTGCACGGATCTTGTCGGTCTCGTTGCCCAGCAGAATGTCGATCAGATGACCCGATCCAAACCATTCCTCGGTCCGCAGGATCGCGGACAAGGCCATGCGAACAGGTGTGGTGCCGTCGAATACTTCGGGCGGGCTGTCACACAGATCGCATTTACCGCAAGGTTCAGCCTGTTCACCAAAATAACCCAGAAGGCTCCGGCGGCGGCATTCCAGCGCTTCGGCCAGTCCTAACAGGGCGTTCAGGCGTGCGTGATCGGCCATGCGCCGTTCAGGCGGGGCCAGACCTTCGTCGATTTGCGAACGGCGCAGGCGGATGTCGTCGGGGCCGAACAGGGTTAGGGTTTCCGCAGGGCTGCCGTCCCGCCCGGCGCGGCCGATTTCCTGGTAATAGGCTTCGATGGATTTGGGCAGGTCCGCATGAGCGACCCAACGGATATCGGGCTTGTCGATGCCCATGCCGAAGGCGACGGTGGCGACAACGATCAAGCCATCTTCGCGCGCGAAGCGGGTTTCGACGATGCGGCGATCCTCGGCGTCCATGCCACCGTGATAGTGGCAGGCAGAATGGCCTTCGGCCCGCAGGGCCTGCGCCAGAACTTCGGTCTTGTTGCGAGTGCCGCAATAGACAATGCCCGATTGCCCATTTCGGGCGGCGGCGAAGTCGAGCACCTGCTTTCGCGGCCCGTCCTTGGCGGCAAAGGCCAGATGGATGTTCGGCCTGTCGAAGCCACGCAGAAACTTACGCGGAGCGGTGCCGTCAAACAGTTTCTCGACGATCTCGTCCTGCGTTTCCGCATCCGCCGTCGCGGTGAAGGCGGCCAGCGGTACATCCAACGCGCGCCGCAACTCTCCGATCCGCAGATAGTCGGGGCGGAAGTCATGCCCCCATTGACTGACGCAATGCGCTTCGTCCACGGCGATCAGGCTGACATTGATCCGCCGCAACATACCCAAGGCCGACCCGGCGGCCAGACGTTCGGGGGCCATGTAAAGCAGCTTGAGCCGCCCGGCTTCCAGCGCCTCCCACACGGCGTCGGTTTCCTCGGGCGTGTTGCCGGATGTCAGGGCCCCCGCCTCGACTCCAGCCTCTTGCAGCCCGCGCACCTGGTCGCGCATCAGGGCGATCAGAGGGGAGATCACCACCGTCACCCCGTCGCGCAGCAGGGCAGGAAGCTGATAACACAGGGATTTACCACCGCCAGTGGGCATGATCGCCAGCACGTTTTCGCCTGCGGTCACGGCATCGACGATCTCTTCCTGCCCGGGGCGGAAGTCGTCGAATCCAAAGACATTTCGCAGCAGGGGTGCGGCGTCGAACATGTGCGGGGGTGCCCTGTTTTAAGGTTTATCTGCTCTTAAGACAGGACAATCACACACTAAGATTCGGTGAACAAGAGGTCAGACGAAATAGACCGCATTGTTGATCAGGATGATCCGCAGCGCGTAGACCGCGACCAGCACTACCAATGGTGTCAGGTCCAGTCCGCCCATGTTGGGCAGAACGCGCCGGATCGGGCCATAGATCGGTTCCAACAGTCGGTTCAGGCCGTACCAGATCTGCGCCACAAGCTGTTGATGCAGGTTGAGCACCTGAAAGTTGATCAGCCAGCTCATGATCACATGGGCCAGAATGATGAACCAGACAATGTCCAGGATCAGCAGAAGGATTTGGATCAGCGACAGCATGGGCACTCCGTTTGCGCGTTTGCTGAGACCTAAGCGCCCCGGCCGCAAAGAGCAAGTGCAGGCCAACAGAACGCTTGCGAAATGCCGCAAAGCCCCGTCTTATGAAGCAAAACGCACAAAGAGGCAGTGATGGCAGAGATTTCCAAGCGCAAGCGCATCTGGGGATGGTGGTTTTTCGACTGGGCCAGTCAGCCATATCACACGCTGCTGGTGACATTTGTGTTCGGCCCCTATTTTGCAGGGGTCGCAGCCGGATACTATGCCAATACCGGACTGGAAACAGAAGCCGCCGCCGCGCAGGCGCAGACAGTCTGGGCGAACTGCCTGACCATCACCGGGCTGATCATCGCGTTTGGCGCGCCTTTGTTGGGGGCCATGGCAGATGTGTCCGGCCGCCGCATCCCGTGGATTTTCGCATTTTCGGTGATGTATGCGGTGGGGTCCGCCGCGCTATGGTACACGCTGCCGGATGGTTCGAACATGTGGCTGATGCTGTCGGCCTTCGGATTGGGGTTTGTGGGTGCGGAATATGCGCTGATCTTCATCAACTCGCAGCTTCCCGATCTGGGCGATGACAATGAAGTCGGAGAGATTTCAGGCTCGGGCTTTGCCTTTGGGTATTTTGGCGGTCTGATCTCGCTGGCGATCATGCTGACGCTGTTTGTTGAACAGCCCAACGGCAAGACGCTGATCGGGATGGAGCCGTTGTTCGGGCTGGACGCTGGCGCGCGTGAGGGCACGCGCTTTGTCGGGCCCTTTACCGCAGGGTGGTTCGTTCTGTTCATGGTGCCCTATTTCCTGTGGGTGCGCGACGATGCGCAGACGAACAAGAAGGGCAGTGTCGGCGAGGCTTTGCGCCTGCTCGGGAAGTCGATTGCTGCCCTGCGGCACCGGGGCAGTCTTGCGGCCTATCTGGGTTCGTCCATGTTTTACCGCGACGCGCTGAACGGGCTTTACAGTTTTGGCGGCGTTTACGCGCGCCTGGTGCTGGAATGGGATCTGATCAAGATCGGTGTGTTTGGAATCGTCAGCGTTCTTGCCTCGGCCATCTTTGCCTGGATTGGCGGCAAGATGGACCGGAAATACGGCCCTAAACCGGTTATTTTGGTCGCTATCTGGGTTCTGATCTTTGTCTGCGTCACTGTCGTTCTGATGGACCGGACGCAGATTTACGGCATCGCGTTGCCCGAGGGATCAAACCTGCCGGATCTGGTCTTCTTTGGTTGCGGCGTCCTGATCGGTGGCATGGGCGGTATCCTGCAATCGGCCAGCCGATCCATGATGGTGCGCCACACCGATCCCGAGGCGCCGGTCGAGAGTTTCGGGCTTTACGGGCTGTCCGGTCGCGCCACCGCCTTTGCCGCGCCCCTGCTGATCGGGATCGCGACCACCGCGACGGGCAGCGCAAGACTGGGGGTGTCACCCATCGTTCTGTTGTTTATTCTGGGCCTGTTCCTAATGCGCTGGGTTAAACCGGAAGGGGATCAGAGCAGATGATTTTATTACGTTTTTTGGCAATTCTTGCGACTTTGACGCTGGCAGGCGCGGCGGGGGCGCAACCCCTGGCCAAGCAGTTGTTCGGGGCGCAGAGAGTCAGTTCGCAACAAAAACCCGCCGCCTTCGGCAGTTATTCGCGCGGATGTGCGGCTGGGTCGGTGCAATTGCCCGAAACCGGGCCGACATGGCAGGCCATGCGTCTGTCGCGAAATCGAAATTGGGGGCATCCCGAAGCGATCGATTACGTGCAGGACCTCAGCCGTTTTGCGGCGAAGCAACCAGGTTGGAATGGTCTCTATGTCGGGGATATCAGCCAGCCGCGTGGCGGTCCGATGACATCCGGCCACCGCAGCCATCAGCTTGGTCTGGACATCGATATATGGATGCTGCCGGGCAACGACATGAGGCTGTCCCGCAAGGCACGCGAGAATATCTCGTCGATTTCCCTGCGCCGCTCGAACGGGGCATATGTGAACGGCAACTGGACAAAACAGCACCATGCTGTTCTGCGAGAGGCCGCCAAGGACAAGCGCGTGGCCCGGATATTCGTCTTCCCGGGCGCCAAAGTTCAGATGTGCAACGACGAAAAGGGCAACCGCGCCTATCTGCGCAAGATCAGGCCATGGTGGGGGCATCACTATCACTTCCATGTCCGGCTGAAATGCCCCAGAGGATCGCGTGGCTGCGTCAATCAGGATACGCCGCCCAAAGGTGATGGCTGTGCCGAAGCGCAGCAATGGGTGCAGAATATCCTCAACCCACCGCCGCCTGATCCAAACGCACCGGCCCCCAAGAAACGCCGCGAATACCGATTGGCCGATCTGCCCCAGCAATGCACCGCCGTCTTGCAGTCCAACTGATTGCGACACTGGTGCTGGCGGGGCCTCTTCGGGCAGCCGAGGGTCCTGCCGCCACCCATCTGGGCAGTTTTACGTGGACCCACGGATCGGGCTGGTTTGGCGGTTTTTCGGCGATCCATCTGTCCGAAAACGGTCGAAAGCTGATCGCGCTCAGCGACCGGGCTGTCCTTGTGTCCGCGCGGATTGACCGGGACGGGGACCGTATCAGCGAGGTCAAAGTATTGGGGCATTGGCCTGTCCTGTCCAGCACAGGGCGCGCCTTGCCCGGTTACACAGGTGATTCAGAAGGACTCGCCGTCGCGCCTGACGAAAGCTTCTATATCTCTTTCGAAGGTGTTCACCGTGTTGCCCGCTATTCGGGCCCGGGCGGTGCCGCGCGCGTTCTGCCGCGCCCCAAGGCGTTCGACGGTCTGGAGGGCAACGGATCGTTCGAGGGATTGGCGATCGACACTCAGGGGCGGCTGTATACCCTGCCGGAAAAGAACCGCACCGCCGAAGGCAATATCCCGGTCTATCGCTGGAACGGTCAGGCGTGGTCCATGCCGTTTGTCCTGCCGCAGCGGGGCCGGTTCCTGCCGGTGTCCGCAGATTTCGGCCCGGATGGCCGATTGTATGTTCTCGAACGTGCCGTATCGCTGACCGGCTTTCGCTCGCGCCTGCGCCGTTGGCAGATCAATGCAGACACACCCATGTCCGAAGAGACCCTGTTTGAAACCGGTACCGGAACGCATGATAACCTCGAAGGGTTGTCGGTCTGGCGCGACGGTCAGGGGCGTCTGCGGGCGACGATGATCTCGGACGACAATTTTCTGGCCCTACAGAGTACCGAGCTGGTGGAATACCTGCTGCCCGAATGACTTGCCAAACACGATTCGACTCGCTAGAAGCGCGGCTTGCCTTGGGATGAACCCTTGGCCAAGTCGCCGCTACCTTGTCAAAACGGGCATCTGAAAATGCAACGCAGCTTTATTCCCGGCATTATTGCCATGGCCACTATCGTTGTGGCCTCGAACATCCTGGTCCAGTTCCTGATCCTTGACGGCCTGCTGACCTGGGGTGCCTTCACATATCCGCTGGCCTTTCTGGTCACTGACATCATGAACCGCGTCTATGGCGTGGGTCCGGCCCGCAAGGTCGTGTTTGCCGGATTTGTCACCGGTATCATCTGCTCGCTCATCGGCAGCCAGATCATGCTGCAGGGCGATGGCTTCACCTATGCCGCGGTGCCGCTGCGGATTGCTGTCGCGTCCGGAACCGCCTTCCTGATCGCGCAGCTGACGGACGTTACTGTGTTCAACGCGATGCGCGGCGGCCGCTGGTGGCGCGCGCCGCTGGTCTCGACCCTGGTCGGCTCGGCGCTGGACACCGCGTTGTTCTTCACCATCGCCTTCTCGGCGTCGGTCACGTTCTTCGGCGCCGATGCCGATGCGGCCATCAGCTGGGCATGGGAACCTGTTCCCTTCATGCTGTCCGGTCCAATGGCACCTTTGTGGGTAACGCTGGCCTTTGCCGACTGGCTAGTGAAACTGTCGCTGGCGATGATCGCGCTGATCCCGTTCAAAGTGATCGTTGCGCGACTGACCGCTCAGCCTGTGTAAAAAAGTGCTTTGAGATTGGCACAACTTGTGTCACGCTTCTTTTCAACCGCAACAGATAGAAAAGGAGGTGATCCAGTGTCGAGAAAGAGATTGGAGAGAGGTGTCGGAACAACCGGGGGGATCGCCTGTTAAGGCAGCCCTTGGCGGAGCGCTCGCTCCGGCTGGTCGTTTGATCTAACCGACCCGACCTCCTGAACTTTCGAAGGGCCGTCCCGCCGGGGCGGCCCTTTTTGTTTCTGCGCGCCACCTGTAAGGTCGCGCGCATGTTGCGCGTTACGGACGATATCATCCTGCAGGACTGGGAAATGACCGAGAGCTTTGTGCGCTCGTCCGGTCCAGGCGGGCAAAACGTCAACAAGGTTTCCACCGCTGTCGAGTTGCGGTTTGAGGCGGCGCGCTCCCCGTCCCTGCCGGATCCGGTCAAAGCCCGGCTGAAACGGCTGGCCGGGCGACGCTGGACCAAAGAGGGCGCGATCATCATCCAGTGCGAAGAGACCCGCTCGCAGGCGCGCAACCGTGAAATCGCGCGCGCCAGACTGGCCGAGCTGATCACCCGCGCATTGGTCAAGCCCAAGCGGCGTATTGCAACCAAGCCCACCTACGGTTCGGTCAAGCGTCGGCTTGCGGCAAAAAAGGCGCGTGGCGACGTCAAAGCGCTGCGGGGCAAGGTGTCCGAAGATTAATCTGGTATCTTGCCGGGGCGTTGATAGTCTGACCTTGAACATCGGCAGAGGGGTAACGCGATGAGGCTTAAGGATAAAACCGCAATCGTGACTGGCGGCGCCTCGGGGTTCGGTGCCGGGATCGCCCAGAAGTTTATTGACGAGGGCGCGCGCGTGATGGTCGCGGATATCAACAAGGATGCGGCAAAGCAGATGGCCGCTACCCTCGGCGCGGCAGTCGTCGCCCAGCACGTTGATGTCGGCAACGCGGTTTCCGTTAAGACCATGGCAGACGCCGCCATCGCCCAGTTTGGGCAGGTTGATATTCTGGTGAACAACGCAGGCGTGACGCATCTGCCGACACCGCTGGAGGAAGTGAGCGAGGAGGATTTCGACCGCGTCTTCAGCGTTAACATGAAATCGGTCTTTCACACTGCGCGGGCATTTGTACCGGCAATGAAGTCGCGAGGCTCGGGCGCGATCCTGAACGTTGCTTCCACAGCTGGTCTGTCGCCGCGCCCGAACCTCAACTGGTACAACGCCTCAAAGGGTTGGATGATCACCGCAACCAAGACGATGGCCGTCGAACTGGCGCCCTTTGGCGTTCGCGTGAATGCGATCTGCCCGGTGGCCGGAGAAACCCCCTTGCTGAAATCCTTCATGGGCGAAGACACACCCGAGATTCGCGCCATGTTCCTGTCGACCATTCCACTGGGCCGGTTTTCCACGCCTCAGGACATGGCAAACGCCGCTTGTTTCCTGTGCTCGGACGAGGCCAGCATGATCACCGGAACCGCGCTGGAGGTTGACGGTGGCCGCTGTATCTGACCTGCGCCCTCTTTTGTTGAAAAGCACCCCCACAGGGGGCAGCGCTTTGCTGAGACAAGGGAAACCCTCTCGATGAAACCCGGACCTAAGAACCTGATCACCGATATCCCCGGGCTTTTGGTCGGAAATGCTCAGGATGGCCGGTTGAAATCCGGCACAACCGTTCTAACGGCCAATCAGCCTTTCACCGCGTCCGTGCACGTGATGGGCGGCGCGCCGGGTACGCGCGAAACCGATCTTCTGGCCCCCGACAAAACGGTGACAAAGATAGATGCCATCGCCCTGTCCGGCGGATCGGCTTTTGGACTGGATGCCAGTTCCGGCGTGTCGGATGCGCTTCGGTCGCAAGGCCGGGGGTATCCGGTCGGCCATACCGTGGTCCCGATCGTGCCCGGGGCAATCCTGTTCGATCTGCTCAACGGCGGTGACAAAAGCTGGACCGAGAACCCGTACCGTGCCTTGGGGCGCGCCGCTTTTGACGCGGCCTCAAAGGACTTTGCGCTGGGCACGGCCGGTGCAGGGACCGGAGCCCTGGCCGCTATGTACAAGGGCGGGCTTGGGTCTGCATCGCTTGTTCTGGACACGGGCGTCACCGTCGGGGCACTGGTCGCAGCCAACCCGCTGGGCAGTGTCACCACGCCCGGCGACCGTCATTTCTGGGCTGCGCCTTACGAAATTGGCGACGAATTCGGCGGTTTAGGGCCTGATTCCAGCGCAGGCCTGGGGCTGCCTCAGGTCAGCCGCAAGGCGCAGGCCATGCGTCCGGCCGAGCCGGACAAGACCAACACAACCATTGCTGTCGTTGCGACGGACGCCGTTTTGACCAAACCGCAATGCCAAAGGCTGGCCGTGGCCGCGCATGATGGTATTGCACGCGCCATCCTGCCCGCCCACACGCCGGGTGACGGTGATCTGGTCTTTGGTGTCAGCGCCGGGTCAATACCTTTGGAGAACGAGGCAGAGCTGGGAATGATCGGGCACGCCGCCTCGCTATGTCTGACGCGCGCCATTGCGCGGGCGATTTATCTGGCAACACCAGCGGCTGGCGATCTTTTGCCCTGTTGGTCCGGGTCACATGACATAAGTTAAGGACGGCCACTATGCCGCAGTGGCACAGTGGCCGCGCGCGGCAATCTGCGCGTTGACTCTTTTTTGCGCCGACGATCCATTCGGTGCAGCCAATTCGTATCGGAGCAAAAGCTATGAATCGCATCCTCGCAACCGCAATCGTCGGCCTGATGGCCCTACCCGCATATGCAGAAGGCGACGCCGAGGCCGGCAAAAAGACCTTTAACAAATGCAAATCCTGCCACCAGATCGCCGATCCTGCTGGCGAAGTTATCGTCAAGGGCGGCAAAACCGGTCCGAACCTGTATGGAATCGCGGGTCGGACCGCAGGCACCGTCGAAGGGTTCAAATACGGCGACAGCATCGTGGCTGCAGGTGAAAACGGGCTGGTTTGGGATGAAGCGACCTTTGTCGAGTATTCGCAAGATCCCAAGACCTTTCTGAAATCCTATCTGGATGACACAGCTGCCAAGTCCAAGATGACATTCAAACTGAAAAGCGGCGGCGAAGACGTCTACGCTTATATCGTCAGCGTTTCGGGCGAATAATCTCCAGCCATCAGACGACCTGTGTGAGTACAAAAGGCCGCAGCCCCTGCGGCCTTTCGTGCGGTTGATAACGCGTACGATCAGCGCCACGTTGGGAATGCGCGGCCAGTCACGCTCTGAACATGTGATGCCGCGACGCCAAGCCGATCCGGCCAAAGGTAATCCGCAATGTCCCGTCACACAGGCGGATTGGCTGCAGGAGACAACAAATGGGTATCATGATCCCGGCATGGGTCGATGGCGAACTGACCCCCGTCGACAAGCTTGAGGCGCATGAAAAGGGCCTGCGACACAAGGCGGTGTCGGTCTTTGTCGTGCGTGGGACAGAGATATTGCTGCAGCGCAGGGCGTTGGGAAAGTACCATACGCCGGGCCTGTGGGCGAACACCTGTTGCACACATCCTGACTGGGGTGAAACCGCATCCAAATGCGCTGTGCGCCGTCTGCGCGAGGAACTTGGGATTACAGGGCTTTACCCGGAATACCGTCATCGGCTGGAATACCACGCCGATGTCGGCAACAACATGATCGAACATGAAGTCGTCGACGTGTTTCTGGCCAGGGCTCGTGGTTCTCTGAAAATCGAGCCTAATCCGGAAGAAGTCATGGAGATCCGCTGGATCGACTATCACGATCTTCTGGCCGAGGTGCAGCGCCACCCATCCCGGTTTACGCCGTGGTTGAAGATCTATCTGCACAACCACTCTGACACGATTTTTGGCCCCGATCTGATCATCTCGGCGCCATCCTGACGTCTACGGCTTGCAAGGTCCGCCCAAGCCGCCTAAATCAACGCGTCATGGCCAAACAGAAGACAGACCCGAACTACAAAGTCATCGCCGAAAACCGGCGTGCCCGCTTCGATTACGCGATCGAGGACGATCTCGAGTGCGGCATCGTGCTGGAGGGGTCCGAGGTCAAGTCCCTGCGCGCTGGCGGATCGAACATCGCCGAAAGCTATGCTTCGGTCGATGACGGAGAATTGTGGCTGATCAACAGTTACATCGCGCCCTACGAACAGACCAAGGTCTTCAAACACGAAGAACGCCGCCGGCGTAAGCTGCTGGTTTCGCGCAAGGAATTGTCGAACCTGTGGAACGCGACCCAGCGCAAGGGCATGACACTGGTGCCACTGGTTCTGTATTTCAACCACAAGGGCCGCGCGAAGCTGAAGATCGGCATCGCCAAGGGCAAGAAGCTGCACGACAAGCGCGAAACCCAGGCCAAGCGCGATTGGTCACGGCAGAAGCAGCGGTTGATGAAGGATCACAGCTGATCCTTCACCGGTTTCAGAACGCCATCGCCGCGGAAACGGCGCGTTTCCAACGGTCATAGGCCGCATCGCGGTCTTCGGCAGACATTTCCGGTTCAAACCGGCGATCCAGCTCCCAGGTTTCCGAGAATCCCTGCTGGTCCGGATAGATGCCGGCGCGCATCCCGGCCAGCCAGGCAGCGCCCAGGGCGGTGGTTTCCTGCATCACAGGGCGGTCAACCTCGGCGCCGAGATAATCCGACAGGCCCTGCATCGCCCAATCCGATGCACTCGCCCCGCCATCGACGCGCAGGGTGACATCGGTATCCGCGCCCCAATCACCCTGCATGGCATGCCACAGGTCGCGCGTCTGGTAGGCGATGCTTTCCAGCGTAGCCTTGGCAAACTCGGCGCGGCCTGAATTGCGGGTCAGGCCAAACACCGCGCCGCGGCAATCCGGCTTCCAATAGGGCGCCCCAAGGCCGGTGAAGGCCGGAACCAGCACAACATGCTGGTTGGGATCGGCCTGCTGCGCCAGTTCTCCGCTTTCCGGCGCCGAGTCGATAATCTTGAGCGCGTCGCGCAGCCATTGAACCGCCGCCCCGGCGACAAAGATCGACCCTTCCAGCGCGTAAGTCCGCTGACCGTCCAGCTGATAAGCGATGGTGGTCAACAGGCGATTGTTGGATTTGACCGGCGTTGGTCCGGTGTTCAGCAGCGCAAAGCAACCCGTGCCATAGGTTGACTTCATCATCCCGGGCTGGAAACAGGCTTGTCCGATGGTGGCGGCCTGCTGGTCCCCGGCCACGCCCAGGATCGGAATATTGCCCCCAAATAGATACGTATTTCCGAAGTCCGACGCACAGTCATGTACCTTCGGCAGCATATTCATCGGCACATCCAGCAGATCGCAGATTTCGGCGCTCCACTCACCCTTGTGAATGTCGAACAGCAGAGTGCGTGCGGCGTTGGTTGCGTCGGTGGCGTGGCTGCGCCCTTCCGTCAGGCGCCAGATCAGGAAGCAGTCGATGGTGCCGAACATCAACTCTCCGGCTTCGGCCCGTTCCCGCGCGCCGGGTACGGTGTCCAGCAGCCATTTTACCTTGGTGCCCGAAAAATAGGGATCAAGCAGCAGACCGGTCTGGGCGGTGACGTCATCTTCACAACCGGCCTGCTTGTAGCGGGCACAGATCTCGGCGGTCCGGCGGTCCTGCCAGACGATGGCGTTGTGGATCGGTTTGCCGGTGGCGCGGTCCCAGACGACGGTGGTTTCGCGCTGATTGGTGATACCGATGCCAGCGATCTGATCTGCGGTTACGCCGGTGTTGTCCATCACCTCGCGGCAGACACGCAGGACGCTTTCCCAAATTTCCTCGGCATCATGCTCGACCCAGCCCTCCTGCGGGAAGTGCTGAGTAAATTCGTGCTGCGCGGTGCCGACGCGCTGCATATCCGTGTCGAACAAAATGGCCCGCGATGATGTGGTGCCCTGATCAATGGCAAGAATATAGGTCACGCCTGCGCCCTCTCCCGTTTGGTTTTGCAGGACTTTAGCGCAAACAATGACAATCGTGCCAGAGCGTTCAGACAGGAATGTTGTCGATCAGCCGAACACCTTCAAGCCAGGCCGCCGCCAGCAGACGAGCGGGCCGCTCAGCATGGCTCAAGGGTTCCAGTGTCTCGGCGCAGTGCAGTTTCAAATATTCCACCTGCGCAAAGCCAGCAGCCAGCAGGGCAGTGTGCGCCTTCGAAGCCAGCGGATCGAAAGCTACCCCGCCATCCAGCGCGTCCGCCAGTTCCTGCATGACCCTGCTCATCTTCGCTGCAGTCTTCAGCCCTTCGGGTGACAGGCGCAGATTGCGCGAGGACATGGCAAGACCCGAGGGTTCGCGCACCGTGGGGCAGCCGATCACCTCGATGGGGATATCCAGATCCCGCGCCATCCGACGAACGACCAACAGTTGCTGATAGTCTTTTTCCCCGAAATAGGCTCGATCTGACTGTGTTTGAAGGAACAGTTTTGCGACCACCGTGGCGACTCCGTCAAAGTGACCGGGGCGGAATTCGCCCTCAAGCACATTGGTCAGACCCATGACAGATACATTGGTGGCGAAGCCCTGCGGGTAGATTTCCTCGGGCTCGGGCACATAGATCGCGTCGACACGCAATGGGGCCAGTTTCTGCGCGTCCTCGATTTCGGTGCGCGGATAATTGGCCAGATCCTCGGGGTTGTTGAACTGTTTGGGGTTCACAAAGATCGTGACCATCACCCTGTCGGTGCCCGCCTTCGCGGCCTCGACCAGCGACAGATGCCCCAGGTGCAACGCACCCATTGTGGGAACAACCCCGATCACCTCGCCCTTGCGACGCCAATCGGTGGTCAGCGCGCGCAAATCCGCCAGACGGCGAAGGATTGGAGCGGTCATTTCCCGGGTCCCTTGGACGGCGCCCGGTCGGCAAAGACATGTTCGTCCGCCGGAAAAGTCCGCGCCCGCACTTCGGCGGCGTATTCGGTAATGGCAGCCTCGGCCAGAGGGCCAAGCTCGGCATACCGTTTGACGAATTTCGGTTTGAAAGCGGTGAAAAATCCCACCATGTCGTCTACCACCAGGATCTGCCCATCGCACCCGGCGGACGCACCGATACCAATCGTCGGTATCGCAATCTCAGCCGTAATGCGGTCGGCCAACCCTTGCGGAACTTTCTCTAACACGACGGAAAATGCGCCGGCTTCGGCGACGGCATGGGCGTCGGCCAGCACGGCGTGGGCCTGACCATCTCGGCCCTGTACCTTGTAGCCGCCCAGCGTGTTGATCGATTGCGGCGTCAGGCCGATATGAGCCATCACCGGGATGCCACGCCTGACCAGAAAGCGGATCGTCTCGGCCATCTCAACGCCGCCTTCCAGCTTGACGGCTCCCGCGCCGGTCTCTGCCATCAGGCGGGCCGCGTTCTTGAACGCCTGTGCCGGGTCGTGTTCGTAGCTGGCAAAGGGCATGTCGATGACCATCAAGGCCGTCTCCAACCCGCGCGCGACGGCCTGTCCATGCAGGATCATCATCTCCATCGTCACCCCAAGGGTCGATTCCAGCCCGTGCAGCACCATGCCGACGCTGTCGCCCACCAGAACAAAATCGCAATGGGCATCCATCAGCCGCGCCATCGGAGTGGTATAGGCGGTCAGGCTGACCAATGGATCACCGCCTTTTCGGGCGCGAATATCCTCGGCATTTGGGGCTTTTTTGCGGGCTGTGGCGCTCATGCTCGTTCCTGCAGGGTCAATGTTGCAGTGCAGCATAGCAGATCGCGCGCTGGCGAAGAAACCCCGGTTGCGCGAACATTTCCTTGAATGACCCGAGGTTTAGAGTGACATTGTTATCAATAAAGCCGGTGACAGCATGAGCCGGTCTGTTTTCAGTGGGGAGTTAATTTCGTGACAATACAGATGTTTCGACCCTTTGTGTCAGCACTGGCCGTCAGTGCCAGCCTGTTTGCCAGCCAGGCCCTGGCCAAATCAGATATCACAATAGCGATGGGGCTTGAGCCGCCGCATCTGGACCCGACAAGCGCGGCGGCACAAGCGATAGATTCGGTCGTTTACACCAATATCTTCGAGGGCCTGACCCGTTTCATGGGTGACGGATCCGTTGTCCCGGGTTTGGCGGAAAGCTGGGAGATTTCGGATGATGGCACCGAATACACCTTCACGCTGCGCGACGGGGTGACGTTCCATGACGGCACAACCATGGACGCCGAGGACGTCAAATTCAGCCTGGATCGCGCCCGCGCCGAAGACAGCGCCAATGCGCAGAAGGCGTTGTTCGCCGGAATTCAGGATGTCGAGGTTGTTGACCCGCTGATCGTCAAAGTCACCTTGTCCGAACCCAATGGCAATTTTCTGTTCAACATGGCCTGGGGCGACGCGGTGATCGTTGCGCCCGAAAGCATAGAAAACATCAAGACAAATCCGGTCGGCACCGGCGCTTATACCTTTGGCAATTGGGTTCAGGGCGACAGCATTACGCTGAACCGCAATCCTGATTACTGGGGTGACCAGCCCGCGCTGGAAACGGCCACCTTCAAGTTTATCTCGGACCCGACCGCTGCCTTTGCCGCCATGATGGCCGAGGATGTGGACGTTTTCGACATTTACCCGGCTCCCGAGAATCTGCCTCAGTTCGAGGCCGATCCGCGGTTTCAGGTTCTGGTCGGCTCGACCGAGGGCGAGACGATTCTGTCGACGAACAACAAGCTGACCCCGTTCGATGACATTCGCGTTCGCCAGGCGCTGGCTCATGCTATTGATCGTCAGGCCATCATTGACGGCGCCATGTTCGGATACGGCACGCCAATCGGCACTCATTTCGCGCCGCACAACCCGGCTTATGTGGATCTGACCGGCAATTCTGCCTACGACCCTGAAAAGGCAAAGGCGCTTCTGGCCGAGGCGGGTCTGGAAAACGGGTTCGAAACCACGCTGCATCTGCCGCCGCCATCCTATGCCCGCCGTGGCGGTGAAATCATTGCCGCGCAGCTGGCCGAGGTCGGTATAACGGCCGAAATCATCAACGTGGAATGGGCGCAATGGCTAGAGACGGTGTTCAAAGGCAAAGATTTCGGCCTGACCATCGTAAGCCACACGGAACCGATGGATATCGGTATCTATGCGCGCCCCGACTACTATTTCCAGTATGACAGCACTGATTTTCAGGCTCTGATGGATACCCTGAATTCCACGACCGATCCTGACGAACGCGCACGGCTTCTGGGCGAGGCGCAACGGCTGATTTCGAATGACTACGTCAATGGATATCTGTTCCAGCTGGCAAAGCTGGGCGTGGCCCGGGCCGGAGTGCAAGGGCTGTGGCAGAATGCGCCCACCGCCGCAATTGATCTGACCGGGATCAGCTGGTCAGAATAATATCACGCCGGGGCCGCGTCTGGCGGCCCCGGTGATCCCCAACTCAAAGCGAGCCCGAATGTGAAACTGGTCCGCGTCATATGTCTCCTGGCTGTGATGACATGCCTCTCTGTGATCGGGGGCGGGCCGGCATTGGCGCAGAACACGCTGGGCGGCGGGCTTCACGCGCTGAAAGGGACACCGGAAAACCCGCTCCAGGTTGGAATCGGCATCCGGATCGATCAGATCACAAGCGTGGATCAGAAGGCTGAAAATTATGGGGCCGTCGTCATATTGAGGGCCGAATGGACCGATCCGACGCTGGCCTTTGACCGGGATGACGTCGGACGCGAAATTCAGGTCTTTAACCCTCCGGTGCTAGCCAATCACGCCCGCGAATTGGGGGCGGTATTGCCTGCGTTTGTGGTGCATAACCAGCAATCCAACAAGTGGGTCCATGAAGCCGCCGCCTCGCTGCGCCATGACGGGCATGTTGTCTATGTCGAGAAATCCTCGCTGACCTTGCAGGCCCCGCATTTCGATTTCCGGAAATACCCCTTCGACACGCAGCAGTTCTATTTCGAAGTCGTCTCGGTTTTTCCGACTGAATACGTGTCCTATTACCCGCTCGAGGCGCATTCCGGCCTCGGCGATCTGCTGGGTGAGGAAGAGTGGATCTTGGACAACGCCCGGGTCGAGCGCTCGACCGTGATCGGACTGTCCGGCCGGGATAGTGACCAGATCGCCCTGGCCTTCGAGGGTCACCGGCACCTGACCTATTATGTGATCCGGGTATTTCTGCCGATGCTGGTGCTGATCTCTGTCGGGTGGGCGCTGTTTTTTCTGGATGAATACCGCCGCCGGATCGAGATCGCCGGGGGTAACCTGCTGGTATTCGTGGCCTTCAACTGGGCCATTTCTGCCGACCTGCCCAAGCTGGGCTACCTGACTTTTCTGGACTTCATATTGCAATGCATGTTCCTGATGACCGGGGCGCTGATCGTGTTCAATGTTGCGCTGCGCAAACTGAAAGTGTCCGGTCGCGAGGACGCGGCACGAAACCTGGACAACTATGCGATCAAGTGGATTTACCCGCTGGGTTACGCAGCCATTGTCGGCTATGCGGTTTTTGCCTTTTTGATGACACCTTAGGTGCTGGACCCGTGCGGTATGCGCCCCTAACGTGGTCCTGATGCTGCGCTATGCCCTCAAACGTCTGATTTCTTTGCTGATCAGCCTCGCCGTCGCCTCGGTCGTCATCTTTGCGGTGATCGAGGTTGCGCCGGGTGATCCGGCCTCATTCATGCTGGGCGTGAATGCACAGCCCGATACTTTGGCGGCGCTGCGGGCTGAACTTGGGCTGGATGGGACAAAGCTGCAACGGTATCTGAACTGGGTCGGCGGCATGTTGGTGGGGGATTTCGGCACGTCCTACACGTATCGCACACCTGTTTCCCAGATGATCGCGGATCGTCTTTGGGTGTCGCTCCCGCTCGCGCTCTATGCGTTGACGCTGTCTACCCTGATAGCCTTTCCCGCTGGGATCTACGCAGCATCCCGCCGTGGCAAGCCGGGTGATCTGGCTATTATGGGTGCCACGCAGCTGGGCATCGCGGTGCCGAATTTCTGGTTTGCGATGATGCTGGTGCTGATCTTCGCCATCAACCTGCGCTGGTTCAATGCCGGAGGGTTTGCAGGATGGAAGGATGGCCTTTGGACCGGCCTGCATTCCCTGACCCTGCCCGCAGTCGCGCTGGCCTTGCCGCAGGCGGCGATTCTGGCGCGCGTGATGCGGTCGGCCCTTCTGGACATTCTGGGCGAGGATTTCATGCGCACTGCCCGGGCCAAGGGGCTGACCCGCCGCCGGGCGCTGTGGCGGCATGGGGTTAGAAACGCGCTGATCCCGGTGTTGACCATCATCGGGCTGCAGTTTTCCTTCCTTCTGGCCGGCTCGATCATCATAGAGCAGGTGTTCTATCTGCCCGGCCTCGGGCGACTGGTGTTTCAGGCCATCTCGGCGCGCGACCTGATCGTAGTGGAATCCGTGGTCATGCTGCTGGTCTTCGCCGTCATCACCGTCAATTTCCTTGTCGACCTGGCCTACGCCGCCGTTGATCCAAGGTTAAGGAGCCGGACATGAGCCGTAACCTGATCCTCGGCACAGCGCTGTCCTCGCTGGTTCTGCTGGCGGCCCTTTTGTCATTTGTCTGGACGCCTTACGACCACGCCACGCTGAACATCCCCGGCAAGTTGCAGACACCGGACCCAAAACACTGGTTCGGAACCGACCATTTCGGGCGCGACATGTTTTCGATGATCATGGTCGGTGCGCGCACGTCGATTGCGGTTGCGCTGGTGGCCGTCGGCATCGGCATGGCGCTGGGCGTGCCCTTGGGACTGGCGGCGGCCGCCCGCAAAGGATCCTGGCTGGACGAGGTGATCATGCGCGGCAACGATCTGGTCTTTGCCTTCCCTTCGCTGGTTATTGCCATCCTGATCACCGCTGTTTTTGGCGCCGGTGCGATCAACGCGATCATCGCCATCGGGATATTCAACATCCCGGTGTTCGCCCGAATTACCCGCGGCGCGGCTCTGTCGCTGTGGGAGCGGGAGTTTATTCTCGCCGCCCGTGTCTCGGGCAAGGGCGCGGCGCGGATATCGATCGAACATATCCTGCCCAACGTCGCCAATCTGCTGATCGTGCAGGGCACGATCCAGTTCAGCCTTGGCATCCTGGCCGAGGCGGGCCTGTCCTATGTCGGTCTGGGTGCGCAACCGCCCACGCCAAGCTGGGGGCGGATGCTGGCGGATGCGCAGACTATGGTCAGTTTTGCCCCGCATTTGGCTCTGATTCCGGGGGTGGCGATCATCGTCACGGTTCTGGGGCTGAACCTGCTGGGCGATGGTTTGCGCGACTTTCTGGATCCACGTATTCGGGTGGCCCGCACATGAGCCTGTTGCAAATCGAGAACCTGTCATTGTCGATTCATGGCGCGCCGATCCTCAGACAAGTCGGCCTGACAATTGATCCCGGACAGATCGTGGCCGTAACCGGTGAAAGTGGATCCGGCAAATCCATGACCGCGTTGGCCGTGATGCAGTTGTTGCCGAACGGAGCGGTGGCCAACGGCACCATTCAGCTGGACGGACAGGATCTGATGCAGCGGTCCGAGAGCCAAATGTGCGCCCTGCGTGGCGCGGCCATCGGCATGGTGTTCCAGGAGCCGATGACTGCGCTCAACCCGGTCATGACGATCGGTGATCAGGTGACGGAAACGATTCTGATCCACAAGGCGATGTCACCCGCCAAAGCCCGCGAGCAAACGCAAAAGGTTCTGACCCGCGTCGGCCTGCCGCCCGACCGGTTTCCGCTATCGCGCTATCCGCACGAACTATCTGGCGGTCAGCGTCAGCGCGTTGTGATCGCAATGGCCATCGCCTTGCGACCTCGGCTTCTGATCGCCGATGAACCGACCACCGCACTGGATGTCACCACGCAGGCACAGATTCTGGACCTTTTGAAGGGGCTGGTTCGCGAATACGGCATGGGATTGCTGATGATCACCCATGACCTGGCGGTTGTCGCCGACATGGCGGACCAGATTATTGTCATGCGCCACGGCGAAGTGGTGGAAAGGGGTGCAACGAACGATCTGCTGCGGAACATGCAGCACCCCTATACCCGTATGTTGTTCGAAGCCTCGGACCATCAGGTCACACTTCCCGATCCCGTTCGACCGGGCCCGCTGCTGGAGGTGACAAATGTCGTTCGTGACTACCGTTTGCCCCGCAGGCGGCTATTCGAAACACCGGCTCGCCACCGGGCGGTGGATGACGTCAGCTTTACCCTCAGCCGGGGTGAGCGCCTTGGTCTGGTCGGAGAGTCCGGTTGCGGAAAATCGACACTAACACGGGCAATTCTAGGGCTTGAAGATGTTCAGGGTGGGCACGTTCTGTTGAACGGGCAGCCTGTTTTTGCGGCCCACAAGCCCAATCTTGCGGTGCGCCGTAACATGCAGGTGGTGTTTCAGGACCCATTTGGCAGCTTCAACCCACGCCATCGTGTCGGGCGGCTGATCACCGAGCCGTTTCACCTGCTGGACACCCCGCCGACGGGATCAGAGCGGCAGGACAGGATTTCCGAGATGCTGACGGCCGTTGGCCTCAGCCCCGGTGACGCCGGAAAATACATACATGAATTCTCGGGTGGGCAGCGTCAGCGGATCGCCATCGCCCGTGCGCTGATCATTCGGCCGGAACTGATCCTGTTTGACGAAGCGGTCTCGGCGCTGGATGTATCGGTTCGGGCGCAAATCCTTGACCTGCTGGCCGAGCTTTGTGCGACCTATGATCTGACCTATCTGTTCATAAGCCACGATCTGAGTGTCGTTCGCACGATCACGGATCGGGTCATGGTGATGCAATCCGGACGAATTGTTGAACAGGGTGAGACTGAAGCCGTCTTCAGCAATCCTCAGCATCCTTATACACAAAAGCTGATTTCCGCTGCGCCAAAGCTGCCGGATTACAATCGAGGTGCCGCGTAAACTGCCTTGTTAGAGCCTGAATTGGAGACATTGAATGACTGATCAGATCTGGTTTGACCCAACTCGGTGTCTGATAGCAGGCGAGTGGATATTACCGATCAGCGGCGGTACCTTGCCCCTGACCAATCCCTCGGACGGATCAGAAATCTGCCAGATTGCGCGCGGCACGAAGCAGGATATCGATGCTGCTGTTGGCGCGGCCCGGTCCGCTTCGAATGGAGCGTGGGGCCGAATGACGGCGCTGAACCGAGGACGTATTCTGACCCGCTTGGGGCAACTGGTTCTGGAAAAGGTCGAAGACCTTGCCACTCTCGAGGCGATGGATGTCGGCAAACCTCTGACCCAGGCTCGCGCAGATGCAGTTGCGTTGGCGCGCTATTGCGAGTTCTACGGTGGCGCAGCAGACAAGGTCATGGGCCAGACGATTCCATATCTGGACGGCTATACTGTCTACACGCTGCGCGAGCCGCACGGGGTTACCGGCCACATCGTGCCCTGGAACTACCCGATGCAGATCATCGGCCGGTCTGTTGGCGCTGCGTTGGCGATGGGCAATGCCTGTGTTCTGAAACCGGCAGAGGAGGCATGCCTGACCGCGCTGGCTTTTGCGCATCTGGCGCTTGAAGCCGGCTTGCCGCCCGGCGCGCTGAACGTCGTGCCCGGGCTTGGGGCCGAGGCCGGAGCGGCGCTGTCGGCACATCCGGATGTCGACCATATCTCATTTACCGGATCCGTTGCCACGGGCGCATTGGTGCAGCAGGCGGCGGGGCGCAACGTGGTGCCGGTGACGCTGGAACTGGGCGGAAAGTCCCCTCAACTGGTGTTTGACGATGCCGATCTGGATGCTGCGCTGCCGTTTCTGGTGAACGCAGGGATTCAGAATGCCGGCCAGACCTGCTCCGCCTCGTCTCGCATATTGTTGCAGCGCGGTATCTACGATCAGGTCCGATCGCGCATGGCCCAAACTTATGAACAGTTGTCTGTCGGACCGGCGATGCAGGATTTGCGGGTCGGCCCGTTGATTTCGGACCGGCAAAAGCAGATCGTGACCGGGTTTCTTGAAAAAGGTTCCGATCTGAAAATCGCGGCACAGGGGCGGATCGCTGAGGGTGCGCCGGAAAGCGGCGCTTATGTTCGCCCGACCCTATTCTCGGACGTGCCGCCGGATCACGTCCTGGCCCGGGACGAGATATTTGGCCCGGTACAGGTTCTGATCCTTTTCGACACCGAGGAGCAGGCTCTAAATATAGCAAACAGCACCGATTATGGTCTGGTTGCCAGCATCTGGACCCGCGACGGGGCGCGGCAGATGCGGCTGGCGAAACAACTGCGTTCGGGACAGGTGTTCATCAACAATTACGGTGCAGGTGGCGGGGTCGAATTACCCTTTGGCGGGGTGGGAAAATCCGGTCACGGACGCGAAAAAGGGTTCGAGGCGCTGTACGGGTTTTCGCAACTGAAAACGGTGGCGGCTTTCCACGGGCGATGATCTAGACGATCACTTCGATCGCCTTTTGCGCGCCAACTCCGAACACGCGCTTGTAGCGTTCGATCTGATCCGCCGGACCCATAGCCTTTTCGGGATTGTCCGATAGCTTCACTGTCGGTCGGCCATTGGCAGAAACTGCCTTGCACACCAGCGAAAACGGCGCCAGCGCATCATCTGGCACGAGCCCCCGGAAATCATTTGTCAACAGGGTCCCCCAACCGAAGGACACGTTGACCCGTTCCGCAAACTGGCCGTGCAATTCCTGAATTTTTGCAACATCCAGCCCGTCTGAAAAAATGATACGTTTCTGGCGCGGATCCTCGCCGCGGGATTTCCACCAGTCGATGGCAATCTCGGCACCGGCGGCCGGATCGCCGCTGTCGATACGAATGCCGGTCCATCCGGCCAGCCAGTCGGGCGCGCTGTCCAGAAACCCCTTGGTGCCATAGGTATCGGGCAGGATAATCCGCAGGTTGCCGTCATGTTCCTCGTGCCAGTCGCTCAGGACGTCATAAGGCGCCTGGGCCAGGTCCGCGTCGCTATCGGCCAGTGCGGAATAAACCATGGGCAGTTCATGGGCATTGGTGCCGATGGCCTCGACCTCGCGTCGCATCGCGATCAGGCAGTTCGACGTTCCGGTGAACGAACTGCCCAGCCCTTCGATCATCGCTTGAACGCACCAGTCCTGCCACAGGAAGGAATGACGCCGGCGGGTTCCGAAGTCGGCGATCCCCAAGCCGCCAATACCGCGCAGTTGTTCGATCTTTTCCCAGACCCGGGTCATCGCACGGGCATATAGTACCTGCAGTTCGAACCGGCGCATGTCATTCAGAACCGCGCGCGACCGCAGTTCCATCAACACCGCCAGCGCCGGGATTTCCCACAGCATGACCTCGTGCCATTTGCCCTCAAAGGTCAGCTCGTACTGATCGCCTTTGCGTTCCAGGTGATAGGGCGGCAGGCGCAGGTTTTCGAACCATTCCATGAAATCCGACCGGAACATCTGCCGCTTTCCGTAGAAAGTATTGCCGCGCAGCCACGTGCTTTCGCCGCGGCTGAGGCTGAGCGAGCGGATATGATCCAGTTGCTCGCGCAATTCGCCTTCATCGATGAGTTTCGCCAGCGGAATGTGATTCGACCGGTTGATCAGCGAAAAAACGACGTCCGTTTGGGGCTTATTTCGAAACACTGACTGGCACATCAGAAGTTTGTAGAAGTCCGTGTCGATCAAAGACCGGACAATCGGGTCGATCTTCCATTTGTGATTGTACACGCGTGTCGCAATATCGACCATGTGGAACTCCTGCGATTTCCATTGTTAGATCAATCGGAACGATGAATGGCAAGAGTCGCCCAATTGGTGACAATGACAAGGTCCAGTCACATTGCGGGCAAATTGTGTGTGCTTTTCACGGGTTAGTGAAAAGAGGGGATGGACATGTGAGTTGAGTTTAGTGAATGGGTCTCGAGTACGACTTTGATATTGTAACGATTGCACAGGACGAAGTGGAGCCAGCTCAGGCGGACACAGAAGCTTTGCAAAATGGGAAGACGCGGGCCCGAGCCTTGTTCCGCGACTTTCAGACGGCAGAAGCCCTGCGCGACACGTCACCGAATATCCGCAAGATGTTTGTGGATGCCGGGTTCGATTTTGAAACCCGGAACAGCAGTTTGCCCAATGGTATCTATCGGGCAGAAGACGAGGATTTGCGAAACCTCGTCATCCAGCGCCTTTTTGCCAATATCAAGGCCACGGGCCTGGCGGGTGAGTATTGTGGTGAATTTGATTTGTGGGCGTTTCTGAACGGCATCAAAACCGCCCGCCCACAAGGGAAACGCCGCCGAAAACCACCAATACAGTTGCTGCCCTACATTCAGCCTGAACCGGAAAGCGCACCGCAACCGGTGCCGCCCAAACGGCGGACGCTGCCCTGGCGCGTTGGAATCGCGCTGGGTCTGGCTGTGCTGTTGATTGTCTTGCTCAGATTCCTGGCAGCAGCCGGCGCGACGCCTTAGACCAGGGTGACGCCGGCCTTCTGCATCGCGTTTTCCGCCGCCTTCAAGGATCCGTCCAGATCAATGGCGCGACAGGCCGCCATCCTGACAGTCACGTCAAATCCCAGACGCGCCGCGTCAAGTGCTGAAAACTGAACACAAAAATCAGTGGCCAACCCGGCAAGTGTCAGTTTGGTGATGCCACGGGTGTTCAGATACCCCTCCAGACCGGTGGGTGTCTTCTGGTCGTTCTCAAAAAAGGCCGAATAGCTGTCGACGGCAGGGCGAAATCCTTTGCGAATGATCAAATCTGCATCGGTTCTGAGCTCCGCATGAAACGCGCTGCCCTGGCTGCCCTGAATGCAATGATCCGGCCACAAAACCTGGGGGCCATAAGGCATTTCGACCGATTCAAATGGGTTACGACCGGGATGCGAACTTGCAAATGACGAATGCCCATCCGGGTGCCAGTCCTGGGTCAGAATGACCGCGTCGAAGTCGTCCATCATGTCGTTTATTGGGGCGACTACTTCGTCGCCGCCGGGAACAGCCAGCGCGCCGCCGGGGCAGAAATCGTTCTGAACATCGATCACGATCAGGGCATGAGTCATGCAGACCTCCTTCCGTCGATCTATCGGTAGGCGGGCAGATGGGGGGCGTCAATCCGTTCTCTTGCGACTCTGCGCGGGTGGTATTAGATCGCGCGCATGTACACAATCGCCGCTCTCTATCACTTTACCCGATTCGCCGATCACGCCGCACTGCGTGAGCCATTGCTGGAACTGTGTCAGGCGCAGTCCGTCAAAGGAATCCTGTTGCTGGCGCAAGAAGGGATCAATGGCACAATTGCAGGCCCGCGATCCGGGATCGATGCTGTTCTGGCCCATATCCGCGCCCTCCCGGGCTGCGCCGATCTGGAATGGAAAGAGGCTTCGTCGGATCATCCGCCCTTCGGCCGGATGAAAGTGCGCCTGAAGAAAGAGATCGTGACAATGGGGCAGCCGGATGTCGATCCGCAGGCCCGCGTCGGTCACTATGTCGAACCTGAAGACTGGAACGACCTGATCCGCTCGGATGACGTTGTACTGATCGATACGCGAAACGACTATGAGGTGGCGATCGGCACTTTTGAGGGCGCAATAGACCCTAAAACAGCCAGTTTTCGCGATTTTCCGGATTGGTGGGAGGCGAACAAGGACCGTTTCCACAACAAACGTGTCGCCATGTTCTGCACTGGTGGTATCCGATGCGAAAAATCCACCAACTACCTGCTGGGGCAGGGGGTCGACGATGTCTATCACCTGAAAGGTGGGATTCTGCGGTATCTCGAAGAGGTTCCGGCCAAAGACAGCACCTGGCAGGGGGAATGTTTTGTGTTCGACAACCGTGTCTCAGTCGGGCACGGGTTGGTCGAAGGGCCGCATAACCTGTGTCATGGCTGCCGCCGCCCGATTCTGCCGGATGACACGAAGCGGCCGGAATACGAGCATGGCGTTTCATGCCATCATTGCATTGCCGAGACCTCGGAGGCGGACAAGATGCGCTTTCGCGAACGGCAGAAACAGATTGCACTGGCCCGCGCCCGTGGGGACGCGCATTTGGGCGCAAACTGATCGCCACGCGTTAAGGGTTGTCGATTTCCGCCGGAATGCGGATGATCGCGCATACGCAACTGTCCGGAACACCCATGTCGACCGAACCAAGAACGCTGGAAGAATGGAAATCGACTTTGGCCGCCGCCTTCGGGTTGGTTCTGGTCAGCTTTCTGGCCTGGTACGCTCTTTCCAGTCTCAACGAGGCCACGGCAGGGAACACAATTGGCACGATTGCTTCGGGCGCGCTGGTGCTGTGGCTGATCTCGCAGACCTGGTACTACATGACTCAGGTCACGTCTCCCCGGCGGCAACTTCTGTTGATGGGAATATCGTTCATACAGGTCGTGCCGTTCCTGTTCGCTGCGGTTTACGGCGCGTTCGGCTATTATGACCTGTGTGTTGTCGGCGCAAAAGGTCCGGCCGATGTTCTGTATTTCTCATATGTGACTTTCACGACTGTTGGGTTTGGAGATCTGAAGCCCGCCGGTCTGTGCCGCGGCCTGGCAGTGGCCGAAGCGATCACCGGCTACATTCTGCTGGGCCTGTTCGTGGCCGCGGCAGTTGGGCTGTATGGGCGCGAACACAACAGGCATCCGCACTGACCCCTGAATAGCCTTGCAACAGAGTCTATTTGTTGCTGTCAATCCACTGCGACATGCGTTGCTTGTCGCGAAAGCACTCGGAAGGAATAGGCCGGCGTTTGCTGCGTGAAATACGTTCGGCAAAGGCCACCTGCTTGCCAGTCGGGTAATTGGCGAAGGGTGAAGGATCGTTAGGTTTGTGTGCCGAAATCCAGTCCGACATTGATTTTCGGTCTCGCTGCGCCTCAACTGGAATTTCCAGAGCAGACTTTTCCGCAATGGCACGGGCATAGCGCATCTGCCGGTCCGTCACCGGCAGCATGTGATAGTCGTTGCTGGGCGCATCAAACCAGCTTTGGCGGGCAGCGTTGGTCATAGCTCGAAAACCTCCGTTCCACATGAGAACAAATATAGAACATTTTAGGAACTTTTCAAGATTTCCGCTGACCGGCTTCTGATTGAGCCGATATTTGTCCAGCCTGTCCCCTCGCCATGCGAGCAATTTGGCGCGTTTTTTTTGCGTCCAATAGAAATGAAGGAACGATTCGGTGTGAATTCAACCCATGTTCGGTCACGTCGCCGATAGTGGCAGGTTGAACGGCGACAAATCGCAAGTTGTATTGTGCCCGGATCGGCCTGCTTTTGATCAGTCTGCTAAATGAAATCAGATCGAAGCTTACTGCTTCTCGAAACCTTAGACTCTGTACATCAAGATCAACCGACCGAGAAAGCGCTGGCGAAAAGGTAAGAAGAGATTAAGCCCGGTAAGACTAAAGTTACCTTTCCCACAGCATTACAGTGCTGCTTGTGATCGAACAGCCGATGCGCCTATTCCCTTGAACTACTCATGCAATCGTGGGCAGTGGCTTTCGTTAAGGATCAAGCGCGGCAAGCAACTCGGCAATCTTTTGGCGCGTATCTTCACTATCTTTCAAAAGATATGCCGCATCTGCCAGCGGTTTGGCCGGGTTTCGTGCTGGTTGTTTTGCCAAAGCCCGCGTCGTTGCGGCAATCTTTGCGAACTGCCCGTTTTGATCTGCAGTTTGATCTGTCAGATTGGCCAGCCAGAAATATCTATCGGCTTCATTCAGCGTCCCAAGCTTCTTCGATAGTTCACCGGCTTTTACGAAATCTCCGACAGTACGGGCCACCTCAATCCGAAGAAGGTCGGCTTGAACGCTATCATCGTCGGCAAGCTCGAGCATGGCTTGATGAGGACGCCCGCCCAGCAAGGCCGCGCGAGCCCTCAGCCTTGCACGCTCCGACCGTTTGATACTGTCTTGCGGACGGCTGGCGAAGAAATGGGCCTTTGAAGCAAACCCGAGCGTCGCCAGCCGATCGGAAAGTGCGATGGCAGTTTCGGTGCTCAGATCCGACACGAAGTCATCCGCCAAGCCCAGGGTTCGGCGCAGGAATGTAATGTCATCCGAGCGTTCCGCCACCATCAACATAACCTGGTTCAGCGTTCCCGCCCTGCCTTCACTCGCAGGCAAGCTTTCGGCAAGATCCACCGCCGCATCGAACCGGTCACTCAGGCTCAGCGCCACTGCATGGGCTTGCAACATAATTGACCCAATTTCCGATCTCCGGAACTCCAGCACATATGCTGCCGCCAGATCGACTTCCTGAGCCGAGACCGCACCCCTTTCCCCCCAGCGTTTTTCTATCAGTTGCGCCAGCGCCAGCGGGGCTTCCAGTACGGCATCCGGTGACGAGATGACTTCGTTCAGTAAAGCCTCTGTTTGCGGGTCATCCCCTTCGGCACTGGCAACCGCAGCTTTCGCGCGACTGACCTCAGGCCGGCTTTCGGGCTCAACTCTGTCGGTTGTCCGCAGGATCCGTCGCGCCGCCTCAAGTTTCTGGCCTTCCACCAGGATATTCGCCAATGACGGGCCGAAGTGGCGCTGCAGATGGTCCGGCAGGCGCGGGAAAGCTTGTTCAATGGCCTCCAGATCAGCATCGGACCGTAGTGTCTGTTCACTTAATACCGACCAGAGCGCGGCGTCACTGGCGCACCTTTGAAGGTTTTCGAACGGGTTCGGTTCAGCGACTGTCTGATCGTCAATGATCCGGGCAATGGCCGCGATCCGGTCCCTATCGGAAGATTGCGAAGTGGTCAGATCCAGCATCTGTAAAGCCTCGATTCCGAAACCGTGGAAAGCGTATAGTCTTGCCAGTTTCATGAAAGTTTCCGAATCCACACGGTCAAACTCTTCAAAGAGTCCGACTCGTAGACCGGCTATCTGTTCGGAAAAGGAACGCCCGTCTGACCAGCTATCAAACCCGATTTCCGCGCGTGTCAGACAGGCCGGGCGCGATGGCACCGGTGGAATGTCCGGCACCGGAAAGCCCGGCAAGTCCTCCAGCACTGACGATACCCGGAAGTTCGGCTCCAGGTCCGGCAAATCTTCCAAATCGTGGACCTCAGGCACCCGGCGCGGTCCCTGGCCGGCAAGGTTCAGGTCAAGGACGTCGCGATCCGCGCCTTGCACGAACCGCGTAGAAAGCCGTTCTTCTATTCTTTGCAATCCCTGTTCAAGAAGCGGCAGTGCAAATGGCTTTGGCGCCCGGTCAGACGCGGATTGTTCTTGCTCGAAACCCTGCGAGATGTCTGGCACGGACACCAACAATGGGCCAAGTGGTGGCAGGATATCCGCCGGGGCAATATCGATGACGATCATCGTGCCCTGATACAGAAAGGCAGACGCGGCACAGTCACACCCGAATTCCATGTCCAATTCGGCACCAGACCGAGCCTGAGAAAGCGTGCTCAAACGGGCGCTTGAGAGTCGGGCAAAGACAGACCCTGTTTCGAACCTGACATCGTCAATGGCCACCTTCAGACGCGCACCGTTCTTTTTCTGGGTCAAAGCCCACTCGGTTCCATGAGGCACCTGCGCGACAATCCGCGTGTGCCCGTCATGTTCGCCGGATCGAACCGTGACGGATTGTGCCGCGGCACAATTGGCGACCACGAACAGAGAAATAGCGAGAAGAGCACCCCGGATCATGCCGCCGCCTGTTTGAGTTCCTTCAGCGCATCCTCCAGTTCGGCAAAGCCGGGGCGGTTGTGCGTTGGCGTGTTTTGTCGTCCGACTTCAATACACATTGCAGCGTTGTGGTTGTGCAGGTTGGCAACCAGAACCTCTTTGATCAGTTGGTAAAAATGGTTGTCCTCCTCGACCACTGCCTTCAGTTTCCCCGCGAACGGTCCGACCAGGCCATAGGCAAGAAAGATACCCAGAAACGTGCCGACCAGGGCGCCGCCGATTAGCTTTCCAAGAACTTCGGGTGGCTGGTCGATCGATCCCATCGTCTTGATCACACCCAGAACCGCCGCGACAATTCCCAGCGCTGGCAGCCCATCCGCCACGGTCTGCAACGCGTGGCTGGAAAGCATGGCGTGGTGGAAATTGGCCTCCATCCGTTTTTCCAGCACTTCTTCCACCTGATGCGGATCGTCATAATTCATGTCCGCTGATCGCATCGTGTCACAGATAAGATCCACCGCTTCCTGGTCTGCCTGAATTTTCGGATATGCAGAAAACAGAGTAGAGTTTTCGGGTTCTTCGATATGCTGCTCAACCTCGACCGGGTTGGCTTTGGCCATGCGGATCAGGGAAAACAAAAGGCACAGCAGGTCGCGGTAATCCTGCGGTTTCCATTTGGGTCCCTTGAATACCTTTCCCATGTCTTTGGCGGTATGCTTGACCGCGCTCATGTCGTTGCTGATCAGAAATGCCCCAACAGCGGCTCCGCCAATCATCATCATTTCAAAAGGCAATGATTTCATAATGATAGCCATCTTGCCGCCAGCTGCGAGATAGCCGCCGAAAACCATGACGAAAATGACGATGATTCCTACAAGTCCGATCATCTGCGTTCTCCGGCAAAATGTGTTTTGGGTACGACCAATAGTTTCATCATTCTTTGGGGGCCGAAGCGTTGCGACCTGCCATCACGACGCTCACCGTGTAGGCGACCTCGGGCGGGAGCCCGGCAAGAATGCCGGCCGCAGCATCGGAAGGCATTCGGGCCAGAAAACCTGCAGAGAACACCGGGTCCATGGTTTCGAATAATGCGGCGGCGTCTTTCGGCTTCATGCTTTGGTACATGTCCGTAAGCTTGCTCAGATCGCTTTCGGCGGCCGTGTCGGCGATGGCCAAAGTGGCTCGCAGGTCCTGTTCCGCCTGCTGCAGGGCAATCAGGCGGGATTCGATGGCCTGATCTGCTATTTCCAAGGCCTTTTCCCTATTCAGAAGGGTGTTTTCACGTTGTATCAGCTGTTCTTCCCGGCGAAGCAGTTCGGTCAGCAGAACCTGAACATCCGGTGCCTTTTGAGAAGCAGGTTGCAGCAGTGGCTGAGACGGGTCGGCAGCCTTTGCAAGAGCGGGGCCGGCTTCCAGACCCAATCGGATCACAGCGGACCCGACCATCAGCAAGGAAATCACAGTCAATACTCCGCCACGAGACCGACCCCGCCTGCTTGGCGTTTTTCGTTGTTTCATGGCGTAGCCTCGCCTGATTTGCGGGCATGTCTGAAAAACATCAGACCTTCCGGCTGTCCCTTTGGCTGAGGTGCGACCTCGAAATCCTCGTGTTTCTCCGTATCCGGTTGCTTTGTGGGACCCTGTGGCGCCGGGGTCTCCGAATCCACCGCCGGTTCAATCGCGGAGTTTTCTGTCTCGGCTTCACCGGGCTCAGGGTCTTCCGGACCTGGGCCAACGTTGTCCTCGTCCGGGACAATGTCGTGCATTGAAGCCATCATCAGCTCGAGCCGCCCGGCTACGGACTCGGCACGCTGGGTCAGGTCTTTTAAAGCAACTCCGGACTGATCGGAGGCAGACCGGGCCGACTCAAGCGATCTTTTTAGCGCGTCCGCCTGCGAGGACAGAACCGCCACGGCACCACCGACACCCTGCTCCAGATCAGTGAATTTCCGGAGCCGCCGCGACAGTACAAAACAATACAGACCGGCGCCAAGCGCGCCTGCGACAAGCAAAATATCCGCAATCAGCTCCAATTTCGCCTCCTAATTCAGTACAAATTCCATCACCAGAACATCGCGGACGCGCCCTTTGCCCACGACAATTTCGATACGCCGCAGCAGGTGTCCACGAATGCGGATCAAAGCCAGCGAATCCTCCAAGTCTTCGACTTCGATCGCGCGGAGATAACCATTGAGAACGTCCATGACGCGGGGCTTCATCTTTTCGACATCACCGATGTAGGGTGCATTCACTTCAAGCTGGGCATGAAACCTCAGATGACGCGAATCGCCGACATCCACCGAAATGATCGCGGGTGGCAGGTCGACAAAGCCAATCTCGGGCACTGCTTCGGCAGAGATTTCAGCCGTTTCTTCATCGGATTCGGTACCGTTGCCAGCCAGCGGCAACAGGCCGGACGTTGCCAGAAAATAACCGCCGGCCGCACCCAGAACGGCCAAAACCGCCCCGACGATCAGGCCCGTTTTCCTCGGTTTTACCGGGGCTTCGCTTTCTTCAGCCGTTGCGTCAGCCATGGCGTCCTCATCCATCCGTTCGGCCACCGTCATAACCCCGCAGGGACTAACCGATTGTTAAGGGCAATCGTCCAAACAGAGGTTGCGCCGGGCAGAATGTCGGCGAGTCGGAGGTGAGAGTGCAGCAGATCGGAACTGTCTGGGCAAATTTGGACAGGCGTAGGCAAATTGTCGTCGCCGGTGCGGTGGTGCTGGTTTTTCTTGGGGTTCTTGCCATGTCCCGGCTGGTGACGGCACCGTCGATGACGTTGCTATATGCCGGGCTCGAAAGCGGGGCCGCTGGCGATATTGTCCGGGCCCTGGATCAGCGCGGGGTTGCATACGAAATTCGCGGCGGTTCGATTTATGTCCCCGGAACGCAGCGGGATGAACTGCGCATGACGCTCGCCAGCGAGGGGTTGCCTGCAAACGGCAACCGCGGGTACGAACTGCTCGACTCGCTTAGCGGGTTCGGCACCACGTCGCAGATGTTCGATGCCGCCTACTGGCGTGCCAAGGAGGGTGAGCTTGCCCGGACCATCGTCGGCAGTGCCTATGTCAGTCAGGCCCGTGTTCATATCGCAAACAGTTCTTCCAACCCGTTCAAGCGCAGCGCCGCGCCAACAGCATCGGTGTATCTGGTGCCTTCGGGTGGTCAGATTACGGCAGATCAGGCCCGTGCCATTCGCTTTCTGGTGTCGTCGGCAGTCAGTGGCCTGACCCCGGAAAACGTGGCGGTTATCGATTCAAACGGAGCGGTGATCGGCGCGCAGGAAAGTCGGGCCGCGGCAGACACGGCTGATGACAAGGCCCGAACCCTGCGCGAGCGGGTTTTGCGCCTGGTCGAGGCCCGCGTTGGTGCGGGAAACGCAGTGGTCGAAGTCAGTGTCGATACGGTGACAAGAACTGAATCGATCCGCGAACGCCGCATCGATCCCGAAACGCGCGTGGCGATTAGCACGGATGTAGAAGAACGTACGGACAGTGCGCGCAACCAGTCCTCGGATGTGACCGTCGCGTCGAACCTTCCGGATGGCGACGCGGCGGGCGGTGACGAATCTAACTCCACTGCGACCCAGACCCGGGAACGGGTGAATTACGAAGTGTCCGAGACCGAACTGGAAGTGCACAACGCCCCTGGGGCGGTCAAAAGACTGACAGTGGCAGTTCTCGTTAACGGTTTCAGGGAAGTGACGGATGAAGGGACGGAAAACTTTGTGCCACTGCCGCAGACCGAGCTGGACGCGCTTCGCGAGCTGGTCGCGTCTGCCGTTGGTTTCGACGCTGCGCGGGGCGACGTGATTACACTCAAATCGATGGATATGCCTTTGATAGAGCCTCAAGGAGTGCTGGTTTCCGGTTCCTTCTGGCCGAAACTCCATCTGGACGCCATGTCTCTGATTCAGATGGCGGTGCTGGCGATTGTCTCTCTGATCCTGGGGTTGTTTGTAATCCGCCCGATTCTGACAAAGCCGGTTGCGGCCACCGCGCTTTTGCCTGCGGACCGTAGGCCCGAGTCTGAGGACGCTCCGTTTCTTGTTGGTGAAATCGCGACGGCGGATGGGGTAGAGTTTGCGCAAATACCCAGCCAGGCGAAGCAGGCAGAGGTTCCCGCGCTGGGGTCGCCTGCCGGCGCTGACCCGGTTGACCGCTTGCGCGCAATGATCGGTGAAAAGCAGGAAGAAACAGTCGAAATTCTGCGCAGCTGGCTTGAAGAAGGTGAGGAGGCTGTGTGATGTCCATCGCCCATCTCCTTGAAGACTTCTCGGCACAGGCCAGTGGTGTTCAGGTTCATCTGCTGGACGAGGAGGCGCTGGAAGAGCATCGCCTTGCCGCATTTGAACACGGCTACAAGGCGGGTTGGGAGGATGCCCTGACCGCACAGGAACAAAGCCTTGATCGGACGTCCGCTGCGCTGGCCGCCTCGCTTGAAGACATGTCCTTCACCTATCACGAGGCGCTGAACCGGATGTCGCTGTCGCTTGAGCCGATGTTCGAGGGGCTCGTCCGTCTTGTTCTGCCGGAAACGCTGGAGCGGGGCTTTGGGACCCGTCTGGTGGAGCAGTTGTGCGAATTGGCTGGCGAGCAGATCGGTCAGCCCATGCAAATACTGGTTCCTGTGGGGCAGGGGAATGGTGTCGGCGCTCTTGTGCCGCCGGGTCTGAGCCCACCCCCAAAAGTGATCGAGGATTCATCGTTGGAACCGGGGACGGCGCGGCTGCAGGTTGGCATGTCGCAGCAGGAGGTGGATTGCAACGCCTTGCTGGCGTCGATTTCCAGCGCATTCGACGCTTATCTGTTCGAGGCAAGAAAGGCACTGTCAAATGAGCGAAAATCAGACCCTAAATAAGGGCAAATCAAATCCGTTTGAAACCGTCCCGATCGAAGTGACGGTCTCGGTCGGTCGGGCGCGGCCATTGATCCGCGACCTGCTGGCGTTGGGCGAAAACGCGGTACTGACCCTGGACAAGCGTATCGAGGATCCCGTTGACCTGTATGTTGGCGACCAGCTGGTTGCGCGGGGGCTTCTGGAAGAATTGGAGGGCGATCAGGCCGGTCAACTGGCCGTGCGCCTGACCGAGATATCGGATCTTCAGCGCGGGATCGGCTGATGCGTCCGCTGGTCTGGCTTGCCTTGGCGCTGGCGCTGCTGACCCCGTCTTTGGCGGCGGCGCAGGATGTGACCTTGTCGCTGGGCGAGGGTGGGTCGATCTCGGCGCGCACAGTGCAGCTGATCCTGTTGATTACCGTGCTGAGTCTGGCGCCCGGACTGGCCATCATGATCACCTGCTTTCCGTTTCTGATTACGGTTCTGGCCCTATTGCGGCAGGGCATCGGCCTGCAGCAGTCACCGCCGAACATGTTGATCGTCAGCTTAGCCCTGTTCCTGACCTATTTCATCATGGAGCCGGTTTTCACCGAGGCCTGGGAAACCGGAATACGCCCGATGGTTGAAGAGACAATGGATGTGGAACCGGCGCTGGAACGTGCGCTGGTTCCATTTCGCGCCTTCATGGCCACTCGGCTTGATCCGGATACGTTTCACGCCATGGCGGCCCTGCGCCCGGGCGGCGACACGATTGCGCTGTCGCCGGACGCGCCGGTTTCGGTTCTGATGCCGTCTTTCATGCTGTCTGAAATTGCGCGGGCCTTTCAGATCGGATTTCTGATTTTCCTGCCGTTTCTGATCATTGATCTTGTGGTCGCAGCGGTTCTCATGTCGATGGGCATGATGATGGTTCCCCCGGCTACCGTGTCACTGCCGTTTAAACTGGCCTTTTTTGTCATCGCTGACGGGTGGTCCCTGATCGCAAGCGCGTTGGTGCGCAGTTACACGATCTGACAAGGACCTCTATTGCCGTGTGATGTGCAGACGGGCACGCAATCCCTGTTCTCCGGCCTCGAAGCTAAGTGTTCCACCATGCTGTTCGGCGATGGTTGCTGCGATCGTCAGGCCCAGGCCATAGCCGTCAGAAGATCCGATATTCGACCCGCGCCGGAAAGGTGCCATCAGTGCCTCGATATCCGCGGCGGTCAGGTCGGCGCCTTTGTCCTCGACTGTGATGGTGGCCGTCTGGGCATCTGTCGCAAGCTCGACCTCGGCCTGCCGCCCGTATTTTAGCGCATTGTCGATCAGATTGGTCAATGCGCGTTTCAGCGAAATTGGTCGCCCGATAACCAGAATTCGCCGGGTTTCGGGCATCGAGCCGTGGCCGCGGCGCGACATGAAAACCGACCGCCCGCCTTCGACCAGAACCGGGGCGGCCTGTTTCAGGGTGACGGGCCGGTCCATGTCCTGGTAATCGGCCACCACAGATTCAACCAGCGCCGTCAGTGAGATCTGGCGTGGTTCCTCGACACTGAGTTCGGACCGTGTCAATGTCAGGACGCTTTCGATCATTCCTGTCATCTGGTCCACGTCAGCCTCGAGTTTCTCGCGCAGGTCTCGGTCGGGGATCAGGGCGGCGCGCAACCGAACGCGCGTAGCCGGTGTGCCCAGATCGTGACTGACGCCAGACAAGACAATGGCGCGCTTTTCCAGCTGCGCCCGTTCCGCATCAAGATGGTCGTTCACGGCCTCGACGATTTCGCGCAGTTCGCCTGGGCCCTCGGTATCGTAGCTGTCCGGCCCGCCGCGCCGCTTTCGGTCGCGCAGTGCGTGTGAGAACCGGGTGAATGTGTCGCTGACATTCCCGACCGAGGTAAGAAGGATCGCCAACGCAACAACGGCCACCAGAATTGCGGACAGCCGGAGATCAGCTGGTGCGGCACCGCAGCCCCAGACGTCGGTTCCGTCCACCATCTGCCACGCACTGCGCCCAAAGCGGGCGATCAGAACCGGTTCGCTGCAATAGGTCGCCAGCAGCCGGGTCAGGCTGCCCATCTTTTCCGGCCCAGTCTGATCACTGCCCGAGAGAATGTCCGAAACGGGGTAAACTAGGCGGTCCGACATGACGGCCAGGGTCAGTTCGCGCCCGCTCAGCGGGGCGGAACTGTCGGTGAAGATCGACAGGTTTGTGACAAAACTGCGATCCGACATGCCGGGCAGTTGTTCGAACCGGCCGACTTCGGCCAGAGCGGCGCTTGTCACGGGCAATCGGGTTATCGTGATGCCGGAGGGCGGGGTTTTGCCGACACGCAGGTCCTCATAGACCGCGAAGCCCGCAACTTGCGCCCGCGTCAGGAAACCCTCCCACGCCTGCGCAGACGCAAACCACAGTCCGGCTGAAACCAAACCGGCGGAAAACGCGGCGATTGTCCAGATCCAGCCCAGGCTGCGCAGACGCAACGCAGGCCTGTTCATGCGTCCTCTTCCACCGAAACGTCCGCGGCAAAGACATATCCCAGCCCCCGTTCGGTTCGCAGCATTTGCGGCTCTTTGGGATTGGCCTCGATCTTCGAACGCAGACGTCCCACCAGCATATCGATGGCGCGGCCCTGTGCCTCGCTCTTGTCGCCATCACCGGTGACGTCCAACGCTGCGGCGATCTCGACCCGGGTCAGCGGGATATGCGGATTGGCCAGTAACACCTTGAGCAAAGCGCTTTCGCGCTGAGAAAGGGGCACCAGATAGCCCTCGGGCGAAAAAACCTCGTCCCGTTTTCCGTCATATACCCAGCCGGCAAAGCGAAAGGTCCGGGTGCGGCGGCGATAGGCCAGAGACGGCGTGCGCCGAGTCCGCTGCATCACGGCCCGCACCCGCGCCAGCAGCAGATGCGGGTTGAAAGGCTTGGCGATATAGTCGTCCGCGCCCACCTCGTACCCGGCCATGCGCTGATGATCGGCAGACAAGGCGGACACGAATATGATCGGGACATCCTGTTCGCGCCGCAATCGGGCGCAGATGTCCACGCCGTTCTCATCCCCCAGCATGACATCGAGCAGAATAAGGTCGATGCGCCCCGAGGACATATGCGTGCGGATCTCCATGTCCGAACTGGCGGGAAGTGCGATGAACCCGTTTTGTTGCAGAAACTGGGTCATCATCGACCGCATTTCGGGGTCGTCATCCACCACCAACAAGCGCGAAATGGTCACGCTTCTCCTCCCTGTCACGGTTTCAGTCCCGCTCGCCAATTGTAACGAACGGCAACAGATTCAAGTCCAACGTAACAGGCTGTAACAAATGGTGGGAAAAATTCCACCATTGCCGGGATTTACCCCGGAAAATCATTGCCAGACGGCCGTCAGCTATCCGTAGTATCGCGCATCGCCGCCGGTCCGGTGGCTAAAAAAGTATCTGGGAGGATCCCTTTATGAAACGTTTTGCATTGTCCGCAGTTTCGACACTGGCTGTGGTCGCAGGCACCTCGGTTACGGCCGAGCCGCAGGCCGAAGTTCTGCACTGGTGGACATCCGGCGGCGAGGCCAAATCGGTTGCCGTTCTGCAGGAAGAATTCGCCTCGAATGGCGGTACCTGGACTGACATGCCCGTTGCCGGCGGCGGTGGTGATGCGGCAATGACCGCGCTGCGGGCCCGTGTTCTGGCCGGTAATGCTCCGACCGCAGTTCAGTTGAAAGGCCCGGCCATTCAGGAATGGTACGAAGAAGGCGTTCTGGCTGACATCTCGAACGTGGCCGAGGCCGAAGGTTGGGCGGATGTCCTGCCCGCGTCGATCGCCGGTCACATGATGTGCGAAGGTACATGGTGCGCCGCTCCTGTGAACGTTCACCGCATCGACTGGATCTGGGCGAACGCTGACGTGCTGGCTGCCAACGGCATCGAAATGCCCACGACATGGGAAGAGTTCAACGCTGCAGCCGAGAAACTGCAGGCCGCCGGTGTGATCCCGCTGGCCCATGGTGGTCAGTCCTGGCAGGACGCGACCGTATTCGAAGCGGTTGCTCTGGGTCTGGGTGGACCCGAGTTCTACCAGAAGGCCTTTGTTGATCTGGACCCTGAAACGCTGACCTCGGACACCATGGTTCAGGTCTTTGACCAGATGCGCACCCTGCGCGGGTTCGTCGACGAAAACTTCTCGGGCCGTGACTGGAACCTGGCCACCGCCATGGTGATGAATGGCGAAGCGGCGTTCCAGATCATGGGTGACTGGGCAAAGGGCGAATTCCTGGCGGCTGGCAAGAAGCCCGGCGAGGACTTCCTGTGCGCCTCGACCCCCGGCGACGGCTACCTGTACAACGTCGACAGCTTTGCCATGTTTGACGTGGAAGGTGACGACAAGCGCGCCGGCCAGGAACTGCTGGCCAAGCTGATCGTTGCGCCGAACTTCCAGGAAGTGTTCAACCTGAACAAAGGCTCGATCCCGGCCCGTACGGATGTTGCACTGGATGCGTTCGACATCTGCGCGCAAATTTCGGCCGAAGACATGGGCTCGACCTCGGCAGGCGGTTCGCTTCTGCCTTCTTACGCGCATGGTATGGCTCTGCGAGGTGCGCAGGCTGGTGCGATCACCGACGTTGTGACCGCGCATTTCAACTCGGATATGTCCTCGGCTGACGCGGTTCAGCAACTGGCGGACGCGGTGGCAAACAGCTACTGATCCAATACGCTCTGCCCCCTATACTGAGGGGCAGAGCATCTTTCCCCGGAGGAAAAAATGTCCGAATGGCTGGAAAACCACCTGCCCAAGGTGGTGCTGGCACCGTCGTTCATCGCCGTATTGATCTTTGTCTACGGCTTTATCGGATGGACCGCATGGGTGTCGCTGACCCGATCGAAGCTTCTGCCGAAATACGAGATCAAGGGCTTCATTCAATACGAACGCCTGTTCGACTCGCCCCGTTGGGATACGGCGATCAACAACCTTTATATCTTTGGCGCGCTGTTCATCGTAATCGCGATGATGCTGGGCCTGTTGCTGGCTATTCTGCTGGATCAGAAGATCCGCGTCGAAGGGGCCATTCGCACGATCTACCTGTACCCCATGGCGCTGTCGATGATTGTGACCGGTACCGCGTGGAAGTGGATCCTCAACCCGGGCCTGGGTATCGAGGCGATGGTGCAAGGCTGGGGCTTTCCGAACTTCGAATTCGACTGGCTGGTGAACCCGGATTACGCCATCTACACCATCGTCATTGCTGCGATCTGGCAGAGCTCGGGCTTTGTCATGGCGCTGTTCCTGGCCGGTTTGCGTTCGGTGGATGGTGAGATCATCAAGGCCGCGCAGGTCGATGGTATCCCCACATGGCGCATCTATACGGCAATCATTATCCCCTCGATGGCCCCGATCTTCCTGTCTGCCTTCATCGTGCTGGCGCACCTTGCGATCAAGAGCTTTGACCTTGTCATCGCCCTGACGGGTGGCGGTCCGGGCTACGCGACCGATCTGCCCGCAACCTACATGTACGCCATGGCGTTTTCGCGTGGCGATATCGGTCAGGCGGCTTCGTCGGCAATGATCATGATGCTGGTCGTCTTTGCCATCGTGGTTCCCTATCTTTACTCAGAGCTGAGGGCGAAAAATGACTGATCTGTCGATGCCCCAAACCCAAACCCGCATCCAAAGTGCCACCGGCAAGATTGCCCTGCGTTGGCTGCTTTATGTCCTTTTGGGACTGTTCGCGCTCTATTACCTGATGCCGCTTTTCGTGATGTTGACCACATCGTTGAAAAGCCTTGAGGAAATTCGCACGGGCAGCCTGATTTCCCTGCCGCGCGAGGTCAGCTTTGAGGCCTGGAAAACCGCGTGGTCCGGCGCCTGCACCGGTATCCAGTGCGAGGGCCTGCGGCCCTATTTCTGGAACTCGGTCCTGATCGCGGTGCCTGCCGTGGCCATCTCGACCCTGCTGGGCGCGCTGAACGGCTATGTCGTGGCGCAATGGCGGTTCAAAGGCGCGAACATCATCTTCTCGCTGATGCTGTTTGGCTGCTTCATCCCGTTCCAGGTTGTCCTGCTGCCGATGGCGCGCCTGTTGGGCATGATGGGGATTGCCGGGACCATTCCGGGCCTGATCTTTGTGCACGTGATCTACGGGCTGGGCTTCACCACGCTGTTCTTCCGCAATTACTATGTCACCATTCCGTCCGAACTGACCAAAGCGGCTCGGGTCGACGGTGCCGGGTTCCTGCGGATCTTCTGGTCGATCTTCCTGCCGCTGTCGCTGCCCATCATCGTGGTGACCGTGATCTGGCAGTTCACCCAAATCTGGAACGACTTCCTGTTCGGCGTGTCGTTCAGCCAGGCGGGTACACAGCCCGTGACCGTGGCGCTCAACAACATCGTAAACTCCACCACCGGCGTCAAAGAGTACAACGTCGACATGGCTGCCGCGATCATCGCGGGGCTGCCGACGCTGCTCGTCTATGTCGTTGCCGGTAAGTATTTCATCCGCGGCCTGACCGCCGGTTCCGTGAAGGGATAACCCATGGCTCCCATCCTCGATATCAACAACCTGTATAAGAATTACGGTGCGACCGAGATTCTGAAGGACATCAACATCTCGATCGAACCGGGCGATTTCCTGGTGCTGGTCGGCCCCTCGGGCTGCGGCAAGTCCACCCTGTTGAACTGCATTGCAGGTCTGGAGCCGATCTCGGGCGGCACCCTTTCCATCGGTGGCAACGACATGACCCATGTCAGCCCCAAGGATCGCGACATCGCGATGGTGTTCCAATCATACGCTCTGTATCCGACCATGACTGTCGCCAAAAACATCACCTTTGGTATGAAGGTGCGAGGCGTCGACCAGGCCACGCAGGACGCGAAACTGAAAGAGGTCGCGTCACTGCTGCAAATCGAGCAGTTGCTGAACCGTCGTCCCAGCCAGTTGTCTGGTGGCCAACGTCAGCGTGTGGCGATGGGGCGGGCGCTGGTGCGCGATCCCAAGCTGTTTCTCTTTGATGAACCCCTGTCCAACCTTGACGCCAAGCTGCGGGTCGAGATGCGGACCGAGATCAAGAAGTTGCACCAGACGCTGGATGCCTCAATCGTCTATGTGACCCATGATCAGATCGAGGCGATGACGCTGGCCACCAAAATCGTCGTTCTGAAAGGCGGCATCGTGCAGCAGATCGGCAGCCCGGCCGAGATCTATAACAACCCGGCCAACCTGTTTGTCGCTGACTTCATGGGCTCGCCCGCGATGAACCTGATCCCGGCCAAAGCATCGAACACTGGGTCAGGCACCCAGATCGCTATCTCGCGCGGAGCGGGCGAGATGCTGGTGTTGAACGATGCCCGCGACTTGTCCCTGCCAAAGGATGTGATCCTTGGCCTGCGCCCCGAGGATATCGCCGAAGCAGGCTTTCGTGCCGGAGCGGGCGTACAGGAGGCTGCGTGCATGGTCGATATGGTCGAACCTGCAGGCGCGGACACTTATGTGGTCTCGGAACTGGGCGGCAAACAGGTCACGGCGCGCCTGCATGCGGAAACCAGCGCACAGGCCGGTCAGATGCTGAACCTGGCTTTCGACATGAGCAAAGTGTCTTATTTCGCCGAAGAGACCGGCGAACGCCTCAACTGAAATGAAAACGCGCCGCGCGAGGGTTTCGCGCGGCGTTTTTTTGATCTCTCGAATGGGATCAGCTGAGCCGGTTCATGTCTTTGATCAGCCTGTTCAGGTCGCCGCCACGCGCATCCAGCATCGCTCCGACTTCGGTCCGTTCGGTCAGCAGCATGTTCACCCCTTCGATGAACATATTGAAGAACCGGTCACGCCCGGATTTGTCCGAGACCAGAAAGGTTACATCGAACGGCGCGGATCCTTTTAGCTTGACCGAGGTTCTGACCTCGTAGCCAGCCTTGATTTTCCGCGCGTCGCGAACAGTCACTTCGCCGCCGATGAATTCGCGGAACCGGCGTCCGTATTTGGTGGAAATGTAGCCCTGAAACGCCTTGGTGAACTGTTTCAGCTGCGTTGGGCTGGCCGCGCGGCCGTCGGCGCCCAGCACATAACGCGCCATGATCGGCACATCGGCATATTGCACGAAGATCTTTTCAAAATCGCGCAACATGGCATTTTCGGATTTGCCCGAGGCGATCACGCGATTGATGTCGTCAACAACGCTGACAACCAAAGCCTTGGCACTGGCTTCGGTCTGGGCAAGCGCGGGCAGGGGGGCTAGGGCAAGCGCAAGGCCTGCTAATCCGGTGGCAACAAAATCGCGTCTGTTCAGAGGGTTATTCGGCATAGGGGTCCTCGTAAGGGTCTAGATAGGGGTCCCTGACAGGGTCGGTTCCGGTTTCAGCATAGGGGTCGGTATAAAGACCCAGATAGGCGTCCTCATCGTCTCTGGCCAGTTCAAAGCGGCGATTTTGCAGGTAGATCGTGCGCGCCTGGGCATAGCTGTCGGCGCTTTCATACAGGATCGAGTCGACCGTGTCTGCAAACCGTCCCCGGTCGCCCATCCGGCGCACAACTTCGGCATAGACGCCGATGTTGTCCACCGGGCGGACCGGGCTGAAATTGATCGGGTTCGAGAACAGGTTGACGATCACACCGACCGAGTCCCGCGCGGTCGACGGACCATAGAAAGGCAGTTCGACATAGGCGCCTTCACCGACCCCCCAGACATGCAGTGTTTCACCGAAATCCGTATCCACAGGCGGCAGGTTCAATTCGCTTGCCGGGTCGGACAGGCCCACACCGCCCACGGTCGTATTGATCAGAAACCGCAGCAGCGCATTGCCGGACTGTTTGATATTGCCCTGCAAAAGATAGTCCAGGGCCTGACCGGGCATGGTCAGGTTCTCGGCGAAATGGTTGAAGCTTGTGACCATCGGGTCGGGCACGATCTTCACGTAGCCTTTCGAGGCGGGACGAAACAGAAACCGGTCAACGCCAAGGTTGAATTTGTGGATGCCCCGGTTGGCATTTTCATACGGATCAAAGATTTCTCCGCGTACGGCTTCGTCCTGCGGTTGGGATGCGCAGGCGCTCAGGACAGCAAACACAGACAGCAGGATCAGAGGTTTCAGGCTGAATTTACTCGACACGGTCTTCGTTACTCCAATACATCCGTTGCGGGTACACCGGATACTTATTCAATGTGGCCTTTTTCAGCGCTTCAAGGCCCAATTCGCCGTCACATATGTGTTTCGCAATCACTTTGAAACACATAGCGTTTAACCCGCCGAAAGGAAGTAGGTAAAGTGACTCAAGTTCAACAGATCAGAATAAGAAAAGTTTCGCCAAGGCCGTTCAGCGATGAAAAATGACGGTTTCCAGCTTTTCCAACCGCGTGTTCGCGGTTAGCGTCCGCCCGAGTCAAACAAGGTGAGGATCATCACATGAGCATTGCAGCGAAACTGGAAAGCCTGGGCGTTGCCCTTCCCGACGCACCCGCACCGGCCGCGAACTACGTGCCTTTCGTACGTGTTGGCAACATCGTCTATGTCTCGGGTCAGATTTCCAAGGCCGACGATCTGATCACCGGCAAACTGGGTGATGACATGGATGTCGAGGCGGGCGCAGCCGCAGCCAGGGTGTGCGCCATTAACCTGCTGGCCCAAGTCAAGGCGGCTTGTGGCGGCGATATCGAGAAACTCGTGCGCGTTATCAAGCTGACCGGCTTTGTGAACTCGACCGCTGATTTCACGGCCCAGCCGCAGGTCATCAACGGCGCGTCCGATTTTCTGGTCGAGGCGCTGGGCGAAGCCGGTCGCCACTCGCGCTCGGCCGTCAGTGCGGCATCCCTGCCGCTAGGTGTCGCGGTCGAGATCGAAGGCATTTTCGAAGTCCAATGACGCCATCTCTGCCAGCAGAGTTCCTGCGAGCCCCGATTGCACATCGGGCGTTGCACGACATTGCGGATCACCGCCCGGAAAACAGCCGGGCGGCCATTCGCGCGGCTGTCGCGGCCGGGTACGGCATCGAGGTTGATCTGCAACTGACGGCCGATGACCGGGCCATGGTATTTCACGACTATGACATGACCCGGCTGACCGGGCAGCCTGGCCCGATACGCCAGACCACCTGCGCTCAGGCGAAGGCCATGCATCTACTGCATGGCGATGACGGTATTCCCACGCTGGACGAAGTGCTGGAGCTGATTGGGGGCAAGGTACCACTGCTGATCGAGCTCAAGGATCAGGACGGTGCCATGGGCACTGATATCGGGCCGTTGGAACACGACACCGTGCGGGCACTGCGCGGGTATGAAGGCCCCGTGGCGCTGATGTCCTTCAACCCCAACAGCGTTGCGGAACTGGCGCGGCTTGCCCCGCATCTGCCACGTGGTCTGGTCACGTGTTCCTACGATCCAAAGGTGGAGCTTCTGCCGCAAAAGGTTTGCGACCACTTGCGCGAAATCCCGGATTTCGACCGGGTCGGTGCCGCTTTCATCAGTCACGAGGCGGAGGACCTTTCCCGTCCCCGCGTGGCTGAACTCAAGGCGCGTGGCGTGCCGATCCTGTGCTGGACCGTTCGCTCGCCCGAGCAGGAGGCCGAGGCGCGCAAGGTTGCCGACAACGTGACCTTCGAGGGGTATCTGGCGGCACATCCGGGTTGATCCCGCCCCGGGCCGTCACAGATAAAGAACAGACGCGGGAGGGGATATGGATCAGGCACAGATTGAGGTTCGGGTTCTTGGGTCGCTCTCGCAGATACCTGCGGTCGAGTGGGACAGTTGCGCTTGTCCCGAGACTGATGATGGTGGGCGTCCGCTGGACCCGTTCACCACGCACCGGTTCCTGCTGGCGCTCGAAGAGAGCGGCTCGGTCGGGCGCGGTACCGGCTGGCAGCCGCAATATCTGGCGGCTTATCTGGACGGGATGCTGATTGCTGCCGCCCCGATGTATGCCAAATCGCACAGCCAGGGCGAGTATATCTTCGACCATAGCTGGGCCCATGCCTATGAGAATGCCGGCGGGCGCTACTATCCGAAGCTGCAAATCGCAGTACCTTTTACCCCGGCAACCGGGCGCCGTTTTCTGGTGCGCCCCGGCTATGAAGGTGTCGGCACGTCGGCGCTGGTTCAGGGCGCGGTGCAGCTGGCAGCCGACAACCGGGTCTCGTCAATCCACATAACCTTTTGTACCGATGATGAGGCGCGTGCAGGTGAGCAGATGGGACTGATGCACCGAACCTCGCAGCAGTTTCACTGGCTCAACGACGACTACACCGATTTCGATGCGTTTCTGAGGGCACTGTCGTCCCGCAAGCGTAAGAACATCCGCAAGGAACGGGCACAGGCAAACGGCTTCGGCGGAGACATTCGCACACTGACGGGCACGGATCTGCATCCCGACCACTGGGACGCTTTCTGGCGCTTTTACCAGGATACCGGGTCGCGCAAGTGGGGCGCGCCCTATCTGACGCGCCAGTTCTTTGATATTGCACAGGAAACCATGGCAGATGACATGGCGTTGGTGTTGGCTGAACGCGATGGGTATCCGGTTGCCGGGGCGCTGAACTTCATTGGGCGTGAAACGCTGTTCGGACGCTATTGGGGCTGTGTCGAGCATCACCCCTGTCTGCATTTCGAGTTGTGCTATTATAGAGCGATCGACTTCGCCATCGCTCATGGCCTCAAACGGGTCGAGGCGGGTGCGCAGGGCGAGCACAAGCTGGCCCGCGGCTATCTGCCCACGCGTACGCACAGTCTGCACTGGATCGGCGATCCGGGATTTGCGGACGCTGTGCAGAATTATCTGGACGCCGAAGCCCGCGCGGTGGGAGAAGAGATTGAGATTCTGACGGACTATGGCCCGTTCAGAAAATCGAACCCGGAGGAACAGCAATGACCGAACTATTGTCGACCGAGACACGCGGCCCGCTACTGGATCCGTTGTTCAGGAACGGCTGGACGATGGTCGATGACCGGGATGCAATCACAAAAACCTTTATCTTCGAGGATTTTGTCCACGCTTTTGGCTGGATGACGCAGGTGGCGATCTTTGCGGAAAAGTGGAACCACCACCCCGAATGGTCGAATATCTACCGCACGGTCGAAGTGGTCCTGTCCACCCAGGACGTAGGCGGCCTTTCCGCGCTGGATGCCAAGCTGGCGCGCAAGATGGACAGTCTGCTCTAGCCCCGGTCGCTACCCGAGCCCACACCGCCCGCCAATGATGCGGCTACGCCCATCTGTTCGAATTCAGCCGGAGTAACCGTGCCATCGCTGACATTGATGCCGCCTGGAATCCGGGTTGTCTTGTTGCCGATCGACCGGACGCTGCGCGCCGCCGGGTTAATATCGAGACAACGTGTCTGATAACAGGTCAGACCATTGGTGTTGATCTGGATACGCGCCTGCCCGTCGGGGCCTGTCACTACCGGGGCCTGCGGGACGTTACAGGCCGCCATCACGCTCAGAACACCAAGGCCAATCCATTTGTTCATCAAAGGCTCCCGTCCCATCAGATCAGCCCCGGTTGTTCCGCGGCCGGTCCGTTTCAGTCCAGCTGGCCATTGCCGTCCTGGTCGGCGGCCAGAAAATCTTGGTTCATCTGTGCGTCATATTCGGCACGAGAAACCTGGCTATCGTTGTTGCGGTCCACTTTCCGGAACATGTCGAGACTTAGAAAGGGTTTCGCTTCGGCCTGACCCAGGGTGCCATTCTTGTCCTCATCCATTGCCTGAAAGGCATAGTCGGAAAAGGCGTTGAACTCGTCCCGCGACAGGAAGCCGTCGTTGTTTCCGTCGATGGCGTTCAGCTCGCCCTCATGCAATTCGGCGACGCTTTCCGCGGAAACGGCACCGGCCATCATCATGGCCATGATCACTATAATACCACGTTTCATCCTGCCTCTCCTCAGCACGCGTAACGTTGACCGGACACGCCACCGGCTGCCGCACCGGCTGCCGTCAGGATCGTTTGGCCCGATCCGCCGCCAAACTGATTGCCGATGGCCCCGCCAATCAGCGCACCACCCAAGGTCCCGCTGAGGCAGGCAATCTCATGCTGCCGTGCGGCTTGCTGCTGCGGTGTGGGGGCCGGTCCACAGGCCGCCAACAAGCCTGCGCCACCTAAAATCAAAGGAAAAATCTTTAGCATCATAAACAAACTCCCCGGTTATATGTGCCAAGTATTCGCACTTCGGGGCGTTGCATCAAGTTAAATGCACTTTAACCGGCCCCGGCTTGCCCCGGGGCCTTCCAATTTCAGATGACGTCCAGCAGACCTTCGCCGGCCGAAATTTCACATGCGCCCGGGCTTTCTTCGAGGTTCAGCGCCACGACCCGGCCATCTTCGACCAGCATCGCATAACGTTTCGACCGCGCGATCAGACCCGCGGGCGGGGCGTCGAAGTCCATTCCGATGGCTTTCGTGAACTCGGATGCTGCATCGGCCAGCATGGTCAGGCCCGCATCCGAGGCGCCCGTCGCCTCGCCCCATGCTTTCATCACGAACGGATCGTTGACCGAGATGCAGATGATCTCGTCGACACCTTTGGCGCTGAACTGATCCTTGGTGCGCATGAAGCTGGGCACATGCGCCGAATGGCAGGTCGGCGTGAATGCGCCCGGTACGGCAAAGATCACCACCTTGCGCCCTTTGGTCTTGTCCGACACCCGAACCTCTTCCGGGCCTTCCGCACCAATCTGGGTCAGCGTGGCTTCGGGCAGCATATCACCTGTTGAAATCATTTTAGCGCTCCTGTCATTTGGATTTGCAGAGTCGGTCCCTGCCGCAATATAGGTGAGCGGATCAAGTTAACCACGGGAATTCGACAGGGTGGGAGGAACATGAGCCATATTGTCGTGATTGGTGCCGGTCAGGCCGGATCTTCGCTTGTTGCCAGACTGCGCAGGGACGGGTTTGAGGGGGACATCACCCTGATCGGGGCCGAACCGCATCTGCCCTACCAGCGCCCGCCGTTGTCCAAAGCCTACCTGCTGGGTGAGATGGAGCTGGAACGCCTGTTCCTGCGACCCGAAAGCTTCTATACCGAGAACAATATCACCCTGCGTCTTGGCCAGCGTGTCACCGCCATCGACCCAAAGGCAAAAACCGTGACCCTGGGCGATGAGGTCATTCCTTACGACGAGCTGGCACTGACCACCGGATCGGACCCGCGCCGCCTGCCCGCATCGATAGGCGGGGATCTGGACGGCGTGCACGTGGTGCGTGATCTGGCCCATATCGACGAGATGGAGCCCCGTGTGACAGACGGCGCACGCGCGTTGATCGTGGGCGGCGGTTACATTGGCCTTGAGGCTGCGGCGGTCTGCGCGAAGCGCGGAGTCAAGGTGACGCTGGTCGAGATGGCCGACCGCATCCTGCAACGGGTCGCTGCCCGCGAGACCAGCGACTATTTCCGCGCCCTGCACAGTGAATATGGCGCCGACATCCGCGAAGGCGTCGGGCTGGACCGTCTGGTTGGCGACAACGGCAAGGTCACCGGCGCGGTACTGACCGACGGCACCGAGCTTGCGGTTGATTTCGTGGTGGTCGGCGTTGGTATCTCCCCCTCGACCCAACTGGCTGAAATGGCAGGCTTGGAACTGGACAATGGCATCAAAACCGACGCCCATGGCCGCACCTCGGACCCGTCGATCTGGGCGGCGGGCGACTGCGCGTCCTTCCCGCACAAGGGCGATCGTATCCGCCTGGAAAGCGTTCCCAATGCCATCGATCAGGCTGAAATCGTGGCCCAGAACATGCTGGGCGCTGCAAAGGACTATGTTGCAACGCCGTGGTTCTGGTCAGACCAGTACGATGTGAAACTGCAAATCGCGGGGCTGAACACCGGTTATGACCGCGTTGTGACCCGAAAGGGCGAGGGTCAGACGGTGTCGTTCTGGTATTACAGCGGGGATCGGTTGATTGCCGTTGATGCGATGAACGACCCGCGCGCCTACATGGTCGGCAAGCGCCTGATCGAAATGGGCAAGACGGCGGATCCGGCGACTGTGGCCGACCCCGACGCGGACCTGAAACCGCTGCTCAAGGCGTGAGGATCATCGCCGGAGACTTCCGGGGCCGCGCGCTGGCCCCGGTCGGCAAGGGGGACGCAGGCGCGCATTTGCGCCCCACCACGGACCGGGTCCGCGAAAGCCTGTTCAATGTTCTGGCCCACAAGATCGACTTTGACGGCCTGCGGGTGCTGGACCTGTTCGCGGGCACAGGCGCATTGGGGCTCGAGGCGCTGTCACGCGGAGCATCTCATGTGACCTTTGTCGATGACGGGCGCGTGGCGCAGGGGCTGATCCGACGCAATATCGACCTGACCCGCAGTGCCGACCGCACCAACCTGATCCGCCGCGATGCGACCCGGTTGGGTGAAAACCCCGGCGCGCCCTGTGATCTGATCTTTCTGGATCCGCCTTACGGCAAGGCGCTGGGCCAGAAGGCAATTGCCGCTGCCCTGACCGGCGGCTGGATCAGCGACCACGCGGTTCTGGTCTGGGAAGAAAACTCTGCCATGGTTGTACCTGAGGGGTTCAGCCTGCTGGATGCACGGAAATACGGCGACACCCATATCTCATTGATGCAGCGTGGCGTTTCGGATTGAAACGACCTGCGCGGATTACAGGTTTGCAGGCTGGTCGATCCTCGGCTAGCTCAACCGAAAACAGGCGGAGGACCGTATGCACGATCTGGTCATTTTCGATTGCGACGGAGTTCTGGTTGATAGTGAGGTCATCTCGAACCGGGTCTTGATGGAAAATCTGGCGCGATACGGGCTGAGCCTGTCACTGCCGGAGTGTATGTCTCTGTTCGTGGGTGGAACCATGACAGGTGTCCGGGACAAAGCGCGGGCTTTGGGCGCGGACCTGCCCGACGACTGGACCGATCAGGTTTATGCGGAAACATACGAAAAGCTGCGGGCAGGCGTGCCGTTGGTGGCAGGTGTGCAAAGCCTGCTGACGCTTTTGGATCAAAAGGGCATTCCGTTCTGTGTCGCGTCCAATGGAAGCCCGGACAAGATGCGGATCACATTGGGCCAGAATGGATTGTGGGACCGGTTCAGCGATGTGATGTATTCCGCCCATGTGCTGGGAACCGGCAAACCCGAGCCGGATATGTTTCTGGCCGCCGCAGAACGTTTCGGTTCGATGTCCCCGGTGGTGATCGAAGACAGTGTGAATGGCGTCACTGCCGCCATTCGTGCCGGAATGCGGTGCCTGGGGTTTGCCGCCCATGACGATGGGGCATCCCTGGCGCAATTGGGGGCAGAGGTGTTTCACGACATGGCCGACGCCCCGCGGCTTTTGGGAATTTGAGCCGGGCGTGCTACCATCCCTGATATGGACCGCGCCTTACCGTCTCCGTTCTGGACGATCACATCCGATACCGACACAACGACCGGCCCGCCGCCAAAACCGCGTCGCGCGCCCGTGTTTATCCATGACGCAATCACCCCATGGGGTGACGAGACGATGCTGCTGAAACTGCTGCGCGAGCAGGCTGCCGATCAGGAAGAATAGGTCGGGTGGAACTTTCCGCCCGGTGACAGGGTAAAGATCTCGACCCCGTCCGAGGTCACGCCCACCGAATGCTCGAATTGCGCCGACAGAGACTTGTCGCGGGTCACGGCGGTCCAGTCATCGGCCAGTGTCTTGGTCTCGGGGCGGCCCAGGTTCACCATCGGCTCGATGGTAAAGAACATCCCCTCTTCCAGTTTGGCTCCGGTACCCGGACGACCGTAATGCAGCACGTTAGGCGGGGCGTGGAAGACCCGGCCCAGACCGTGGCCGCAGAAATCGCGGACAACGCTCATCCGATGGGCCTCGACATAGGTCTGAATGGCATGGCCGATATCGCCGAAAGTATTGCCGGGCTTGACCATTTCGATGCCCTTGAACAACGCGTCATGGGTTACCAGGATCAGTCGTTCCGCCTTGCGCGGCAGTTTGCCCGCAACATACATGCGCGACGTGTCGCCGAACCAGCCATCAACAATGACGGTGACGTCGACATTGAGGATATCGCCGTCTTTCAGCTTTTTGTCGCCGGGGATGCCGTGGCAGACCACGTGGTTCACGCTGATGCAGCTTGCGTGCTGATAGCCCTTGTAACCGATAGTGGCCGAAGTCGCGCCCGCATCTTCGACCATCTGCGTGATGAGACCGTCAATCGCGCCTGTGGTCTGGCCCGGAAAAACATGGTCGGCAATGTCGTCGAGAATCCGCGCCGCCAGCGCCCCTGCCGCATGCATCCCGGCAAAGTCACCCTGTTCATAAATGCGGATGCCGTCCTTGGTCAGACGGCCACGATGCTCTTTCATCGACGCTAAGCTCCAAATGTGTCGCGCAGCATTCCTTTTACGCTGCTTGTGCAGAAAGTACCAGAGGGTGCAGGGTAGCACCTGCAGTCGGAGGGTTGCCTCATCTCTGGTAGACCCTGCGGGCAGAATGAAATAGCACATGGCAATAGCCGCCGGGTTTGCGCAAATCACAGAAAGGCATGGCAATGCAAAAAGCTGATCAGCTGAGGGCCGAAATCGCCAGCATCAGCGATCTGCTCAGGAAAGGCCGGGCCGATCGGGCTTTCAAACGGGCAACCAAAGCCGCCAAGAAATGGCCGAACGTGTCGGCATTACCAAGGCTTGCCGGTCTGTGTGCGATCCAGCAGGGCAAGTTCCCTCTGGCCCAGACTTATTTCGAACGGGCATGGCGGCTGGAACCCGGAAACGCGGATTTGATCCAGAATTACGGCATGAGCCTTGTTCAGGGTGGCGACGCTGGCAAGGCGCTGGCGTTCATTGACAAAATCGGCGCGCGCGCACCCCTGACGCCACCCCAGCAGTTCATTCGCGCGATGGCGTTTCTGCGAGAGCAGAAGGAACAAAAGGCGTTGGAAGCCGTTGATCTGGTGCTGAAGCGCCAGCCCGGCAATCTCGAGGCGCAGTGCCTGAAAGCCGATATTCTGGACGAATTGCGCCGCTGGGACGATGCGGTCGGGCTCCTGACGGCGCTTGTCAAACAGCATCCCAAATTTCAGTACGGGCAATTGCGCCAGTCCAAGGCTCTGGCCGGGGTCGGTCGGCTGGACGAAGCCCTGAAACACGCACGTCTAGCGCTTGCCTTGGCGCCCGGTCATCCGGAAACACTGGAGTTCATTTGCAAGCTGCCGGGCCTGAAGCAGGACGATCTGCCTGCCTTGCGGGCTCAGGTCTCAAAATTCCTCGGCGAGGGGCCGATCGCCAACCGTGAAAGTGCCTCGCTGATTCACTTCGCTGCCGCAAGCCTTGCGCGTCTGGACAAGGACCTGGCGCAGGAGATGCATCATCTGGACGAGGCGCACGAACTGCGGCGCGACGGTTTGGAAAGTCTGGAGGAGAGCCGCGAGAAGGAATGCCGCGACCGTCTTGCTGCGCCTTTGCCGAAGGAATCTTCGGACCCGCGAACCGACATTCCCCGACCGATCTTCGTTGTCGGCCTTGCCAGATCGGGCACAACTCTGGTCGAGCGTATCCTGTCGGCACATTCACAGGTACAGGGGCTGGGAGAGCTTGCCACCGTTCAGTTCTGGGTGATGAAAGAGGAAAGCCTGCATTCACAGGCGCAACCACTGGCGGATTACTATGTCGAGCGCCTGCCCGAGCTGAACCGGGACGCCGCGGCCTTTGTGGACAAGATGCCGGGCAACTACGCCTATCTCGGCGCGATTGCACAGGCCTTTCCCAATGCGCTGATCCTGAACGTCCAGCGCGATCCAAGGGACGTCGCCCTGTCGATGTGGCGCGAGAATTTCGGCGCGCAGGGGATGTATTTCACGCATGACTTCAAATGGATGGCGGCCGAGGCCAACCGTTACCGCCGCTACATGCAGCACTGGCACAAGGAACTGCCGGGCCGTATTCACGACATCCGGTACGAGTATCTGGTCAACAATCTGCAGGACGCGGCAGCCGAGCTTGCCCAAGTTTGCGACCTGTCGTTCGAAGAAAGCATGCTGACGCCGCAATCCTCATCGGACGCGGTCAAAACCGCCAGCAGCCTTCAGGTCCGCCGGCCCGTCAGCACGTCGTCGGTCGGGCGTTGGCGCGAGGTGGCGGATCACTTGGCGCCATTTGTGAAGCGACTGGATGCGGAGCTTTGGCCGGAGGTGTACGAAGAGGCTCAAGACGCCGTGAAGTAAGAGGCCCAAATTCAAGGAGACCCATGAACTCCACCTTGTCAGGAAACGCAGGTAACCCGTCGGTATCTGTGTGGTGATCCAAATCTGGGTTGAAACGAAACGCCTGCGCCGTGCAAGGCGTCTTTAGGTGGGAATGGGTCTCGGGTTTACCCAAACACCTTCCGGCGAAATCCGCGTTCCGTAAACCAGCCGCTCGACGCCCTGCGCCTGCGCGGCCTCGAAGGCGGCCGCATAGGCGGGGTCGATATCGTCGGCCAGCGCAAACCGGTCGCAATCGGTGCGCTGCACCAGATAAAGCATAATGGCGCGGTGTCCTTGTGTGGCCATCGCCGCCAGCTCGCCCAGATGTTTGGTGCCGCGCGCGGTGACGCTGTCTGGGAACTCGGCCAGACCGGGCTGGCGGGACAGGGTGACGCTTTTGACCTCGACATAGGCGTCCGGCAGGCTAGGCCCGGTCAGAAGGAAATCGATGCGGCTGTTCTGGCCGTATTTCACCTCGGCTCGGATGGTTTCATATGCCGCCAGTTCCGGGATTTCACCGGCGTTCAGTGCTGCGCGCAGGGCTTTATTCGGAACCGATGTATCGACCCCGGTGAAATGTCCGTTTTCGTGATCGACTAGCCGCCAGCCGTATTTCAGCTTTTTCTTCGGATCGTCATTGGGCTCCAGCCAGATTTGCTCACCCGGTTCGGCCAGTCCCATCATCGAGCCGGGGTTGGCGCAATGGGCTGTAACCTCGCGCCCGTCCTCAATCGTGCAGTCGGCCAAGAAGCGTTTGTATCGGCGGATCAGGCGGGCGGGGACAAGAGGGGTTTCAAATCGCATGTCTCACGGCCTATACCTGCCCAAACGGTCGATCAAGAGGGGAGCGCACATGGCCAATCCAACCGCCGCAATGCTGGTGATCGGGGATGAAATCCTGTCCGGCCGCACCCGCGATGCCAATATGCACTATCTTGCTCAGGAGCTGACCAAGCACGGCATCGACCTGAAAGAGGTCCGCATCGTTTCAGATGAGGCACCGGCCATCGAGGCGGCGGTCAGGGCGCTGTCCGACGCGCACGATCATGTCTTCACCAGCGGTGGCATCGGCCCGACCCATGACGATATCACCGCCGATTGCATCGCCCGCGCGTTTGACACCCCAATTGACATTCGCGCCGACGCGCGCGCCCTGCTCGAGGCGCATTACGACAAGTCGGGGCTGGACCTGAACGCTGCCCGTCTGCGCATGGCGCGCATTCCGGACGGTGCCGTACTGATCGAAAACCCGGTCTCGACGGCGCCAGGCTTCACCATCGAAAACGTGCATGTGATGGCTGGGGTGCCCTCCGTCTTTCAGGCAATGGTGGCCAGCGTTCTGCCCACGCTGACCGGCGGCAGCCCGTTGTTATCACAGACCCTGCGCATCGACCGCGGTGAAGGGGATATCGCGCAAACCCTGGCGTCGCTGGCCGAGGAGTTTTCCGATCTGACCATCGGCTGCTACCCGTTCCAGATCAACGGGGTCTTTGGTGCCAACGTCGTTGTGCGCGGCACCGATGGTGCCCGTATCGACGCCGCAACCACCCGCCTCGCGAAAGAGCTTCAGCTTTGAGCGTCAACTGGGAGGCCGTGGTGGATGGCACATGGCCGGCCGCCGCGTACGAAACAATCGGGCCGTTCCGGCTGCGGCAAGGGCAGGGTGGCGGCTCTCGGGTGTCCGCCGCCAGTGCGACTTCTTCCGCGACCGAAGCCGATATTGATGCGGCCGAGAAAGCTATGGTGGAACTGGGGCAGAAACGCCTCTTCTGTCTGCGTCCGGGGGACGACGCGCTGGATGCCCAGCTTGCCGGACGCGGCTACACGGTGCTTGATCCGGTCAACATCTACGCCTGCCCGGTCGGGCATTTGACGGACGTGCCGGTGCCGCGCGTGACTGTTTTTACCATCTGGAAACCGCTTGCGATCATGTGCGAGATTTGGGCGACGGCCGGTATCGGGCCGCAGCGTCTGGCCGTCATGGATCGGGCGGATGGCCCGAAGACCGGCCTGCTTCTGCGGCGCAAGGACCAACCGGCGGGGGTTGGATTTGTGGCGGTATATGAAGGGGTTGCCATGATGCATGCGTTGGAAATCCTGCCCGCACATCGCCGACAGGGTCTGGGACAATGGGCCATGCGCGCCGCGGCCTTTTGGGCGCTGGACAACGGCGCCCATACCTTTAGCGTGATCTGCACCAAGGCAAATACCGGCGCCAATCGTCTCTATCACTCCCTTGGGATGGAGATCGCCGGAGAGTATCACTACCGCCAGCTGGCCTGAGGAGAAAGACAGCCGTGCCCGATCAAGACATGCCCACAGCGCTGAACCTGCCCATGGTCGACCCGCTGCCGCCAGAGACACAGAAGTATTTCGACATCTGCGTCGAAAAGCTGGGCATGGTGCCAAATGTGCTGAAGGCCAATGCGTTTGATATCGACAAGCTGAACGCGTTCACCGCGATGTACAACGATCTGATGCTGGCAGACAGCGGGCTGACCAAGCTGGAACGCGAAATGATCGCGGTTGTGGTCTCGTCCATCAACAAGTGTTTCTACTGCCTTGTGGCGCATGGCGCAGCCGTCCGGCAATTGTCCGGCAACCCGCAGTTGGGCGAGATGCTGGTGATGAACTACCGCGTGGCGCCGTTGGACGACAAGCAGCGTACGATGCTGGATTTCGCCGCCAGAATGACGACAGCCAGCGCTGAGATCGAGGAAACCGACCGCCAGCGGCTGCGTGACGTTGGTTTCTCGGATCGTGATATCTGGGACATCGCCAACGTGACCGGCTTTTTCAACATGTCGAACCGGGTGGCCAGCGCCACGGGTATGGTCCCGAACGACGATTATCACGCCCAGTTCAGATGATCCGCTGCGTTGCCCTTTGCCTGTTGATGCTGGCCGCTCCGGCAGCGGCGCAGGACCTGACGATGCCAACCGGTGCCCGTCAGATCAGCGACCGTACCAGCCCGCTGGACAGTTACGCGCTGCCGACCGGTCCGTTCGCCGATGGCGCAGTCCCGACACGCGAGGTCGAGGGGCGGGTCGAACGCTTTACCTGGAAGCTTCAGGCCGGATCCAGCACGACGTTGCAGATTCTGGCCCCGCTCAGGGATCAGCTTGTCGCGCAGGGATTTGATATTGGGTTCGAATGTGAGGCCCGCGCCTGTGGCGGTTTCGATTTCCGCTTTGGCATCGAAGTGGTTCCGACACCCGACATGTATGTCGCAATTCACGACTATCGTTTTCTGTCCGCCTCGCGCGATCAGGAAGTGCTGAGCCTGCTGGTCAGCCGCAATCCGCCCGACGGGTACGTGCAGATGATCCGTGTTACACCAGTGGCGGAAACCTCGCCGCCCCCGGTTGTGGTCGAGGAAACGGTCGAAACCGAAGGTGGCCTGCTGGCGGACTTGCAGCAGAATGGGCACGTCATTCTGGACGACCTGCATTTCAGCACCGGTGAAGTTGATTTGGGCGAGGGTCCGTTTGCCTCGCTGGCGCTGCTGGCGGGATTTCTGGGTGACAATCCCGACCTGCGCCTGGCGCTTGTGGGCAACACCGATGACACCGGCGACCTGCAGGCCAATATCTCGGTCAGCACAAAACGTGCCCAGTCGGTCCGTACCCGCCTGATCGAGGCACATGGCGTCGCGCCGGACCGGATCGAGGCGGAAGGGGTTGGATATCTGGCACCGATCACCTCGAACGCCACGCCGGAAGGCCGTGATCTCAATCGCCGGGTCGAGGCGGTTTTGCTGATCAATTAGGTGCCTAACAGTCCTGCCTAGGCTGGGACAAAAAAAAGACCCGCACGACAGGCGTGCGGGCCGTTCAGGTTCCACGGGGAGAATTTACCAGTCCATCGGACCCTTGTCGCTGAATGAATCAGCCAGAAAATCAATGAATGCCCTTACTTTGGGCTGCGTGAAGCGGCCGGGCGGGTAGACGGCATAGACGCCCTGTACCTCATCCGGCAGGGACGGCATCGCGTCCTGTACCGCGCCGGACTTCATCGCGTCGGCATAAAGATAGCTGGGCAGATAGGCGATACCCAACCCTGAGATGGCGGCGTTCAGCAGGGATTGCCCGTCATTGACGCTCAGCCATCCGGCGGTGCGAACCTGCCGCTTTTCGCCCGAGGGTGCAGTCAGTTTCCAGACATTGCCGGATGACTGGCTGGAATAGTGCAGAAGCTTGTGTTCGTTCAGATCGTCAATCTTCTGCGGGCGTCCGTATTTCTCGATATAGCTGGGGGCCGCAACCATCCGTTTGACGGTTTCGGTCAGCTTGCGCGCGCGTAGCGTGCTGTCTTCCAGCTCTCCGATTCGCACTGCGACGTCGAACCCCTCTGAGATCAGCTCCACGTACCGGTTGTTCAGCACCATGTTCACGGTGATGTCGGGATAGGCCGACAAAAAGCCGGACAACACAGGCGACAGGTGATTCACACCAAAATCCGTGGCCACGCTGATCCGCAGCAGACCCGACGGGGCGGACTGCATCGATGTCACCAGCGCGTCCGCTTCGCCTGCGTCATTCAGCACCCGGCGGGCACGATCATAATATGCCAGCCCGATCTCGGTGGGCGAAACGCGGCGCGTTGTCCGGTTCAGCAGTCTAGCACCCAATCGTGCCTCAAGGCTCGATACATGCTTGGAGACAGCCGATTTGGAGATGCCCATCTTTTTGGCCGCATCTGTAAAGCCGCCCTGATCCACTACATTGGAAAAGGCTTCCATTTCGGTCAATCGGTCCATTCGCGTACCCCAGGTCTTGGTTCTTTGCCTGACCATGGCCCTGAACTTGGGCGGAAACGGGGCAGACATGGGATAATATCTGGGATTTGATTCGGATCGTTTGCACATGGGAAACGCTGAAACAGTGGTTTCCATGCGCGCTACAGGACGTGCATTGTCAGCAAATCAGGGGGCAATTGCCCAATCGTGCTATGTTGAGAATGGCAAATTTGTGTCCAGGGAGGGAATCATGAAAACATTTATTGGTGTTGCCGCGCTTTGCCTGTCCGCTTCGCTTGCGTTGGCCCAGGGTGAAACGCCGTCAAACCCCGACGCCCGGGTCTATTTTGTCAATCTCGCGGATGGTGACACCGTCCAGTCGCCGGTCACGGTGGTGTTTGGCCTCAGCGGCATGGGGGTTGCCCCTGCGGGGACGGACAAGGAAAACACCGGCCATCACCACCTGCTGATCGATCGCCCGCCATTGGGTGAGGGCGAGGATGGAGCGGACGAGCTGTCCTATGGCCTGCCCGCAGACGACAATCACCTGCATTTCGGTGGCGGCCAGACCCAGGTTACGCTGGACCTTGAGCCGGGCGAACACACGCTGCAACTGGTTTTGGGCGATGCGGGCCACGTACCGCATGCGACGCCGATTGTGTCCGAGGTGATTACGATTACGGTGGAGTAACGCCTTACACCGAACTTTGCGGTAATCACCGTTAACCACGGCGGGCAAATTTTTGGCGCGCAGAGCCATGCAATACTGACAACGTTTCCTGTCAGACAACTATGTTGACTGTCGTTTCTATCCCGCCCGAGACCTCGACATATGTCATCGAAACGTTGCGGGCCTCGGCCGAGGACATACGCCGATAGAGCGAATCCCGCTTATTGCCGGGGTTTCCCGCCTCGTAGAACTGCGTGGTCAGAACCTCGCGGTCGCTTTCTAAAACCTTGACATGGATATGCGGCGTCCGGCCCGGATAGCTGCCTGGCTTGATTGTCCGGAAACTATAGCGACCCTGCGCGTCCGTGATGTCGTGTCCAAAGCCCTGAAACCCCCGGTCGTATTGCACATTCCGCCTGTCGCCGGGGTGAATGTATTTTCCATTCACGTCGCATTGCCAAATCTCGATCCGGTATCCTGCCCGGGGACGCCCGGCCTTGTCTGAGATCCGTCCTTTTAGGGTGATCACCTCACCTCCGGCTTCCCGGACCAGACCGACGACTTTGACCAGATCGTTATCCGCATCGGCGGCGCGCATCGGTTCTGTGGGATAGAACGGACCCTCTGCCGCATTCGGCGTCAGTTGCGCGGCAGCGGTGCGCCCTGCAGCCCAGATCGCCCCGATAAAAGTGACCGCGCCGGTGAGAAACCCGCGCCGATTGTCTTCGCCCGTTGCCATGGCCTTCTCCACAGTTGCACCCGGTCAGGTCTGCGCCCCCGGCAGACGGGCGCAGCACCTAAGATATAGACCGAAACCTGTGTGCGGCCAATTTCCACAAAGGCCGAACGAAGGGTCGTCTCCTTAGAACGCCGCAGCCAGCCGCGTGCCCTGATTGATTGCCCGTTTGGCGTCCAGTTCGGCCGCAACATCCGCGCCGCCGATGACATGTGGCGTAATCCCGCGTTCGATCAGCGCATCTGCCAGACTGCGCTCGGACACCTGACCGGAACACAGAACGATCGTATCCGCCGCAATCACCGTCGGGTCGGCGCGTTCTTCGCCAAAGCTGACATGCAGGCCTTCATCATCGATACGCTCATAGTTCACGCCGCCCACGAAATTGACGTCCTTCATTTTCAGTGTCGTGCGATGAATCCAGCCGGTGGTTTTGCCCAAACCTTTGCCATGCGCCTGTTTTTTGCGCTGCAGCAGCGTGACCTGACGTTTTGGCGCTTCGGGTTGCGGCCCTTCCGGCGCAAGGCCCGAGCGGTGCTTGGCCGGGTCAGTAACACCCCATTCCTTCATCCAAGCGGGCAGGTCAGTGGTCGGGCTGTGGCCCTCTTCGACCAGATACTCAGACACGTCGAACCCGATGCCGCCCGCGCCGATCACGGCCACGGACTTCCCGACCTTGGCCTTGTTGCGCAATACGTCGACATAGCTGAGGACATTGTCCCGATCCTGCCCCGGAATCTGCGGATCGCGCGGGGTGACGCCGGTGGCAATCACCACTTCGTCATATCCGGTCAGGTCCTCTGCCCTCACCTCGCGGTTCAGTTCCAGCTTCACGCCAAGATCGCTCATCATGGTGCGGTACCAATCGACGAGGCCCCAGAATTCTTCTTTCCCCGGAACCTGCTTGGCCATGTTCAGCTGGCCGCCGATTTCGGCGGCGCGGTCGAACAGCGTCACGTCGTGACCACGCTGGGCGGCGGTCATCGCGGTGGACAGTCCGGCAGGCCCTGCGCCAACAATGGCAACGGTTTTTGGCGACTCGGCCTGGGAAATCACCAGCTCAGTTTCATTGCAGGCACGCGGGTTGACCAGGCAGGTGGTCAGCTTGCCGCTGAATGTATGATCCAGACAGGCCTGATTGCAGGCGATACAGGGCGCGATCTTTGCGCCGTCGCCAGCGATGGCCTTGTTCACGAAATCCGCATCCGCCAGCATTGGCCGTGCCAAGGATACCATGTCGGCGCAACCGGTCGACAGAACTTCTTCGGCCACGTCGGGTGTGTTGATCCGGTTCGAGGTGATCACCGGGATCGACACCTTGCCCATCAGCTTTTTGGTCACCCACGCAAAAGCTGCGCGTGGGACGCTGGTGGCAATCGTCGGAATTCGCGCTTCGTGCCAGCCGATTCCGGTATTCAGGATCGTAGCCCCCGCCTTCTCGATCTCCTGTGCCAGTTGCACAACTTCGTCATGGGTCGAGCCGTTGGGGATCAGGTCAATCATCGACAGGCGATAGATGATGATGAATTCGGCACCCACTGCCTCGCGCGTGCGGCGCACAACCTCGATCGGCAGGCGCATCCGGTTTTCGTAGGAACCGCCCCAGCGGTCGGTGCGCTTGTTCGTGTGGGTCACAAGAAACTGGTTGAGGAAATACCCCTCGGACCCCATGATCTCGACCCCGTCATAGCCCGCTTTCTGCGCCAAAACGGCGGCGGTCACGATGTCGCTGATCTGCTTCTCGATACCCTCTTCATCCAGCTCATGCGGGGGAAACGGCGAGATCGGGGATTTGACCGGGCTGGGGGCCACACATTTCGGGCCATAGGCATACCGTCCCGCATGCAGGATTTGCATGGCGATCTTGCCGCCCGCGTCGTGCACGCGCTGGGTCACGATGGAATGGTTCGCCACTTCTGTCTCGTTGGTCATCATCGCCGCCCCGGGCAGCACCGATCCCTCAAGGTTCGGGCCAATTCCGCCTGTCACCATCAGCGCCACGCCGCCCCGCGCCCGGTCGGCATAGAATTCGGCCACCCGGTTCCAGTCGCCGGTTTCCTCAAGTCCCGTGTGCATCGACCCCATCAACACGCGGTTTTTCAGCGTGGTAAAGCCCAGATCCAGCGGGGCCAGCATGTTTGGGTACGCAGTCATGGCGGAACTCTCCCTCGTAAACTTGGCTGATAGATTGACGTTCGCGTCAACATTGTCACGTGAAACCTAACGTCATACTCTTTGCCTTCGCCGTGCCGCTTGTTACAGACGCTACACAGCATTTTCACGAGGCCGCACATGACACCTGAAGAAATCGCCAGACTGCCGTATCGTCCCTGCGTCGGGCTGATGCTGATGAATGGCGAGGGCAGGATATTCGTCGGTCAGCGCAACGACCGCCACGCCGAGGCCTGGCAAATGCCGCAAGGTGGCGTGGACAAGGGCGAAGACCCCCGCGATGCGGCCCTGCGCGAACTGATGGAAGAGACGGGCGTGACCGCGGACCTGGTTCAGATCGTGGCCGAGACCGACGGCTGGCTGCCCTATGATCTGCCGCATGACATCGTTCCGAAAATCTGGAAGGGCCGCTTTCGCGGGCAGGAGCAGAAATGGTTTCTGCTACGCTTTACAGGCCGTGACGATCAGATCGATATCCAGACCGAACACCCGGAATTTACCCGCTGGAAATGGCAGGAACCCGCACACCTGGTCGACGAGATCGTTCCGTTCAAGCGGGACGTGTACCAAAGGGTGTTGGAGGCCTTTGAAGAACACCTTTTCTAAGTCAGGCGTCCGTCAGCCGACTTGACTGTGTGATGACCATGCCCTGCGCCTACCGGCACAACGGCCCACCGCCGCGTCGGGCGGTGTCGAAATGAAAATGGCCTTTGTGAAACCGGTCTGAATCTGGGCCGAGAACTGTTCCGAACAGACCACAGGCACCCTTGTGCAGTTCACGCAAAACGTCGCTGTTGTCCTCATCTGTCCAACCGTCGCCCACCGTGATGATGGTGCCGTCCCAGAGCACAAAGGAAGAAATGTCCACGGCACGGCCTCTGGCGTGTTCCGACAGGCGCGCGCGGGGCCGGTTGTTCTGCGTCCGACAGGCGTAGTGGCCCGCAAGCCGCATTCCTTTCAGGCCACCGCCCTGATCCGCGAAGGCCGGTTTGGCCGTGTTTTCAATCCAGGTCTTCAGCGTGATTGCGGTTTCGCAATCCATCAACGCCAATTGACTGAGCGCAACATCCGAGATCTTTCGGACACGAACCGGGTTCGCGATCCTGCACCCCCTGTATGGCCCCGATATCTGCTTGAGCGTTTCGCCCAGGATGGTCCAGTCTTTGCACACCGCACCCCGATTGCGCATGCGTTCGCGTCCCAGGGCAATGTTGCGGAACTTGCAGGGCCTTAATTGCGGTCGCCGTGACTCGGTGACTTCGGTCCCGGGTGTTTCGGCAGACAGGTCCGATGCCTTGTCCGATTCAAGCGCGCCGATTTCAAAGGCAACCAGATCGACCGCGTTTCGCACCGGGCTTTCGGCACAGTCCGGTTCGGCGTGTGCTGCGGCGGCCCATAGCACCAGAAGTGCGACCAGACCCCGCCTCAACGCGCTGAATCCACCGAAAGGTTCTTCACATTCAAATCCCGGGACGCCGCTGACTTGTGGGCACATCCGGATCGGGAACGGGTAAAGAATGGTCCCAGAAAGGAATTATCAGATTTACGTGCCAAATTAAGTTTCGCTTTTTAAACAGTGCCAGAACGCCGGGAGCAGCGAAGGGCTTCGGCTGAATGATAAGAAGAAATGCCTTCTGTTGTTAAACAGTTTTTTCCAAGCGATCAGGACACGTCGGCGCAAGGCTACGCGGAAAAACCCGCGCCCGATCCGCCGATCCTGAAAAAGAAAACCCGCCAGCCGATCCGGCAGGCGGGTCAGGAACGCATCCATGCAGGGGTCAGAGCAATCCTTCTTCCCACAACAGCGCGACCAGATCCGCCTCGGGCCTGGGTCCGATATGGCTGATGACTTCACGGGCGCAGATATTGCCGATCCGGGCGCATGTCTCATAGTCCCGGCCTGTGGCCATACCGAACAGGAACCCGGCAGCGAACTGGTCGCCCGCGCCGGTCGCATCCACCGGTACAACCTTCTGAACGGGAACGTCGATGCGCTGTCCTTCGTGCAGAATAGTCACACCGTCGCCCGAGCGGGTGCATACGACCAGCCGGCAAATCTCGGCGGTTTTGGCCAACGCTTCTTCCAGGTCGTCAGTTTCGAACAGCGACTTGATCTCGGCTTCGTTGCCGATCACGAAATCCAGCTCGTTCTCGATCAGCAGAAGGAAGTCCACCCGGTGGCGTTCCACGCAGAAGGGATCTGAAATGGCGATACCTGCCTTGCCGCCGCCTTTGTGGCAATTGCGCGCGGCCTCAAGGAACGCGGCTTTGCCCTTTTCCTTGTCGAACAGATAACCCTCAAGAAACATGATCTGGCTGTTGCCTGCCACGTCGGCTGGAACATCCTTGGACGACAGTTCCGAGGAAATCCCCAGATAGGTGTTCATCGACCGTTCACCATCGGGCGAGACAAAGATCATTGAGCGAGAGGTCGGCAGTTCACCACCCGGGACCGGTGCGTTCACGAAATCCACACCGTCTTCGTTCATCGCGTTGGCATAGAACCGGCCAAGCGCGTCGTCATGCACCCGACCGATGAAGGCAGCGTCCAGCCCAAGCGCTCCGGCACCGGCGATGGTATTGGCCACCGAGCCACCTGGCGTCTGGACCCGGCTGCCCATCGCGGCGTACAGCACCTCGCCGCGCTCGCGTTCGATCAGTTGCATGATGCCTTTTTCGATGCCCATCAGCTCAAGAAAGCTGTCATCGGCTTGGGAAATCACGTCAACGACGGCATTTCCGATGCCGACAAGCTGGTAGGTTTTCATAGGTTCTTGTCCTCGAATTGACAGAGATCGCGGATAATGCAGGTTCCGCACAGAGGTTTGCGCGCTTTGCAATGATAGCGGCCGTGCAGGATCAGCCAGTGATGCGCGTGCAGCTGGAAATCGGCCGGAATGTTGTCCTCGATGGCACGTTCGACGGCGTCCACGTCCTTGCCGGGGCAGATCCCGGTTCGGTTGCCAACGCGAAAGATATGGGTGTCCACCGCCTGCGCCGGTTGCCGCCACCACATGTTCAGCACCACATTGGCCGTCTTGCGCCCCACCCCCGGCAGCGATTGCAGCGCGGCACGGGAGTTGGGAACTTCGCCGCCATATTCCTCGACCAGAATTCGGCTCAGCTTGATGACGTTCTTGGCTTTCTGACGAAACAAACCGACGGTCTTGATGTGTTCGGTCAGACCCTCTTCGCCCAGCTCCAGCATCTTCTGCGGTGTATCTGCGATCTTGAACAGCGCGCGCGTGGCCTTGTTGACACCCGCATCGGTTGCCTGCGCCGAAAGCGCCACCGCCACGACCAGGGTGTAGACATTCACATGTTCCAACTCGCCTTTGGGTTCCGGGTCGGCTTGTTGAAAGCGTGTGAAGATCTCTCGGATCGTGTGGTAGTCGAGTTGTTTAGCCATCCAGCACGGTATGCCCTGCCGGATCGCTGCCCGCAATTAAAAAGGCGGGAAATTGGCAATACGAATGGCCGAGTGTCGGGGCTGCTATCAGAGTTTCACGCCTATAGCCCTCGGAGCTCCGCCCCATTTAACTCCAGCTTTTCCTTGACCTTCGCCCAATGTGCTGGATTGGCCGCCAGAACAGCAGTTGGATCGATGCGAACCTGATATCCCCGGTTCAGCGCCCCCTGCGCCGTCTTGTTGACGCAATGACAACCATCAAGACCGGTCAGTAGCAAGGTTCCGATCCGATTGTCTTCCAAAAACTGTTCAAACGCATTCGAAGAAAAGGCATCACCTATGGATTTCACAAATTCCGCGTCCGCATCCAGCCCGAGGCGCGAGTCCGTCTCGATCCCGGCCGACCCTTCATTGCCACGCCCCTGATTGAACCAGCCGTTCAGAAGGTTCGCCAGCCTGCCCTTGAAAACGTGCCGAATGGCGATCACGGGCATTCCGGTTTCGCGGGCCTGCCTGACGGAGTCTCTGATTTTCGAAATGGCGCCATCCAACTCCGCTGCATCCCATCCGGGCACTGAGGTGAAGTCAGTCTGCATGTCGATCACCACCAGCGCCGTTGCCGGGCGAGCGGCCAGATCAATTGTCGGTCCGGTTGTTGGTACTCCAATCCTGCGAATTTCATTGAGAACATAGAGAACCGCGATCACACTTCCCGTGATGATGATCCAAAGAACCGACATCTCATACCTCCTCAGCCAGATTGGCGAAAAACCGTGTGAGCGCCATTTGCACATTATGGTAAGTCGCAAGCTCTTCGGGAGAGAAGTCTGTGGAAAAACCGGCCAGTTTTGACATTTCATCTGTTCTGATCGCAGTGATGATGTCTTGGCCCGTGGGTGTCAGCCGATAGCAGTAAGAACGCGCGCGCTTGGGGTTGGCGCGACTGTCGACCAGACCGGCCTTCATCACTTCCAGCAGGATGCGCGCGACGTATTGCCGTTTTAGTTGCAACTCGATGCACAACTGTGGGGCCGTCGCTCCGGGGAAAATGGATAACCCCTCAAGGATCGCACGTTGTCCAACAGTTACGCCTTCGCGATTGCTGCCGCGTTCAACCGCGGCTGTAATGTTGCGGAGCAGGGGCCGCGTGGCCTGAACTGCCTGATAGAGCTGATCCAACGAGTGTTCCATGCCCTCAATCTTGATGGGTGCAAAACAATTCGTCAACTCAGTTGACAATAATATGCGCAGGTTCCGGGTCGCGGCATTGGTCTGAGCGCGGTAATGTTAATGCAAGCGAAGAGGTGCAACATGAACGTCCAGAACCCAGAAACCGGCTATCACTACAACGTCATGCGCCGGGCCATCGATCTGATCGACCAGGGCGGCGAAGCGCTCAGCCTCGAAGAGCTTTCTCGCCAGATGGACATGAGCCCCGCGCATTTTCAGCGGTTGTTTTCGCGCTGGACCGGGGTGTCGCCGAAACGTTACCAGCAATATCTGACGCTGGGCCATGCAAAGGCACTACTGCGGGAACGGTTCACCACATTGGAAACCGCGCACAATGTCGGCCTGTCCGGCAGTGGCCGCCTGCACGATCTGTTCCTCAAATGGGAATCCATGAGCCCCGGCGAATATGCCCGCAAAGGCGAAGGACTGGCGATCTTCTGGGGCTGGTTCGAAAGCCCCTTTGGCCCGGCTCTGGTCATGGGAACGGAAAAGGGCATCTGCGGTATCGCGTTTGCGTCCGAGACGGGCGGGGAAGCAGCGATGGAGGACATGGTCGCGCGCTGGCCGAATGCGGAGTTTGTGGAAAATTCCGAACGCCTGAACCCTTGGGTGCAAGGTGCCTTCGGGCCCAGCCGCGCCGAGACGCCGCTGCACCTGCTTGGCTCTCCTCTGCAGATCAAGGTGTGGGAAGCGCTGATGCACATCCCGTCGGGTCAGGTCACGACCTATTCCGAGATTGCGCAGCGGGTCGGTTCACCACAAGCCGTGCGCGCCGTGGGAACAGCCGTGGGCCGCAACCCGGTCAGCTGGCTGATCCCCTGCCACCGCGCCCTGCGCAAATCCGGCGGGTTGGGTGGCTATCACTGGGGGTTGCCGGTGAAACGCGCGATGCTGGCATACGAAGCCGCGCAGGCGGATGCCTGACGCCCAGTAAGCGAGGCACCCTCGGGTGCCGCGCATCTGACTTGTTGTGGCGCGTTACTCTGCCGCCCAGCCGCCGACGGCTTTGACTTCCAGAAAATCCTCAAGCCCCCAGACGCCGCCTTCGCGCCCATTGCCGGATTGCTTCATGCCGCCAAAGGGCGAGCCGGCACTGCGGGACTGGCCATTCATCTCAACCATGCCGGACCTCAGGGCGCGGGCCATCCGGTTGGCGCGCGCACCGTCCTGTGTCTGGACATAGTTCGTCAGGCCGTAGGGCGTGTCATTGGCGATCCCGATGGCCTCTTCCTCGGTGTCGAAGGGGATCATGGTCAGGACCGGGCCAAAGATCTCCTCGCGGGCGATGGTCATCTGGTTGTTGGCATCGGCAAACACGGTGGGCCGCACATAGTAACCCTTGTTCAAACCTTCAGGCCGACCGGTGCCGCCCGCGACCAGGCGTGCGCCTTCGTCAATGCCTTTCTGGATCAGGTCCTGAATCTTGGTCCACTGCACCTCATTCACGACCGGGCCAATGTGGCGACCTTCTTCGGCGGCGCTGCCGACAGTGACCTTACCTGCCACTTCGGCCGCCGTTTCGACCGCCCGATCATAAATCGGGCGTTGCACCAGCATACGGCTGGGCGCATTGCAGCTTTGGCCCGTGTTGTTCATCATGTGCAGAACGCCGCGCTTGACCGCCTTTTCGTCCGCGTCGGCGAAGACGACATTGGCGCCCTTGCCGCCCAGTTCCAGATGAACTTTCTTCAAGGTATCAGCCGCGCTTTTCGAGATTGCGGTCCCAGCACGGGTCGAGCCGGTGAAGCTGACCATATCCACATCCGGATGCGCAGATAGTTGCGAGCCGACCCCGGCGCCGTCACCGTTCACGAGGTTGAACACACCGGGCGGAAAGCCTGCCTCGTCCATCATCTCGGCAAAGATCATCGCGTTCAGCGGGCTTTGTTCCGAGGGTTTCAGCACCATGGTGCAGCCCGCGATCGCCGCCGCACCGACCTTGAGCGTGATCTGGTTCATCGGCCAGTTCCACGGGGTGATCAGGGCCGCCACGCCGACGGCCTCGTAGATGATTCGGTCATTTGGGGCGTGGTCGCCCAGCGGACGCTCGAACTCAAAGGCTTTGGCGGCCCGGATGAAGTTCTTCAGGTGCCAGATACCTGCACCCGATTGCTGGGTGCGCGCCATGTCGATGGGCGCACCCATCTCAAGCGACATTGCCTGCGCCAGATCTTCGCTGCGGGTCTGGTAGATATCTGCAAGTTTTTCCACCATTGCGATCCGCTGCGCCACCGGTGTCGCCATCCAACCCGGCAGAGCGGCCTTGGCAGCAGCAATTGCAGCGTCGGTATCCGCCTGGGAGCCCAGTGAAATCACCGCGCATGGTTCCTCGGTCGAGGGGTTGATGACGTTGAAATCCTGGGGCGCTGACGGCGCGACCCACTGTCCGTTGATGTAGAAATTGCGTTTCTCGATCATGGCCTGTCCTCCTGACCCTGTTGCTCCGGCTTCGGGCTCGGCGTCACTCTGTCATTGCCGCCAAATACGGGCAAGAGATAATTTGATCAAATTATTTCTGCGAATTGCTGACTGCTTTGCTCTGCATATGGTTTAACAATTGCGGAAAGTGTTTAGGTTTACGGCAACCGACTCGGTTTTTTCACAGGAAAGGAGATGCCCCATGGGTTTGCGCATCAACGATACCGTCCCGAATTTCACTGCAGAAACGGATCAGGGCACTGTTCAGTTCCACGATTGGATCGGCGACAGCTGGGCCATCCTGTTTTCGCACCCCAAGGATTTTACCCCTGTCTGCACCACCGAATTTTCGGCTGTGGCGCAGCTGAACGATGAATGGGCTGCGCGTAACACCAAAGTGATCGGCGTGTCTGTCGACGGTGTGGAAGATCACAAGAAATGGAAAAAGGACATCGAGGCCTATGGCAATGCCAACCCCGGTTTCCCGATTATCGCCGATGACGGTCTGGCGGTATCCAAGGCCTTTGACATGCTGCCTGCCGAAGCCTACCTGCCCGATGGCCGCACACCTGCCGACAGCGCCACGGTGCGGTCGGTCTTTATCATCGGGCCGGACAAGCAGCTGAAGCTGTCCATGACCTATCCGATGACTGTCGGCCGCAACTTTGCCGAGATCCTGCGCGCGCTGGACGGGCTGCAGATGAGCGCGAAGGGCGTTGCGACCCCGGCAAACTGGGTGCCGGGTGAGGATGTGATTATCCCGCCCACCGTGTCGAATGAAGATGCCAAAGCGAAGTTTGGCGAGTTCGAGACGATCTTCCCCTATCTGCGCAAGACCAAGGCGCCGTCGTAACGGCTGCGTTGGTCTAGGGGGGTCTGCCCTCCCCATCGCGCCCCTCGGGGCGCGATTTCCCGCGAAGGTACTTTCTATCTGATTACGGCAGTGGTCTTTGTGGGTGCAGGTGTAGCTTCGCCCGGTAGGCAGCGCGCTTGAATTCGCGGGTCAGCTTGTCGCTGAGCGGCGGTTTTGTCTGAATGGTGGAGCCGCCGATTTCCCGCGCCACTTCACGGTTGCCGCTGCCCAGCAGGGCGTGGATCGGCTGGCCGGTCAGCCAGTGCATTTGCTGAAACGTGTCCACGGGGCGGTCAATTTCGTTGGTTGCGGCCAGCAACTGTTCTGCGGCGCGCCGGCCAACCATCTGGCACACGCATTGCAGTCCGATGACCTTCGGCAGGATCAGTTTCAAACCGTTCTTCTCGGCCAGGGTCTGCACCGGTACTTCGCGCTGTTTCACCGGGATGCGGATATATTGGTCGGGGGTCGCAAGAGAGTCCAGCATGTCCAGTGCTTGGGCCATGCGGGGGGGATCTATGCGCAGATCATCCTCGGTGATGATGGCCAGATCGATCTGTTCATCGACTATCTTTTTCCAGATCCGCCTGTGGCTTTCGAAGACGCCGATTTCAGCGGGGCGCAGGGGAAACGGATAGTGGGGTCGGTGCAGGTTGCCGGGATGCAGTCTGACATGCGCGATCTGGTCCGGGTCGCGACCATTCACGGCCTCGAACAATTCGGCATTGGGAAGGTCTTGGCACAGTTGATCGGCATTGGCGCGGCGCGCTGTGCTTGAGGACATATGAATGACAAAGGATCGCATGCCCCCGTGCATAGATCACGAGGGCACGCGGGGAAAGCGAAACCGGAGGGAAACACTTTCCCGTACCGCGTCAGAACTTGTAGCGCAGGCCGAGATTTATGCTGAACGTATCCAGATCGTCCTCGACCGACCCGGTCAGCGCGCCGTTTGGTGCCAAACGATCGGACGAAACATCAAAGGCGCGCGAATAGCGGGCATCGACGATGAAGGCGGTGTTGTCATTGATGTCATACGCCGCCCCGGCAATCAGTTGTGCGGCAAAATCGGTGCCGCTGTCGTTCAGCTCAACCCCCGGACCATAGGCGAAGTCCAGATCTGAATAGGTCGCACCCAGACCAAAGCCGAAATAGGGTGTCAGCGGTCCGCTTTGTTTGATGTCGAACAGGATGTTTGCAAACAGCGAGGTCTGAGTGACATCGCCCGAGATATTGCCCTCGGTCGCCGGTCCGTTGCCAGAGAAGTTCACCCCGTCCACATCATTTTCGCGATAGGACAATTCCAGCTCGATCCGGGTTCCGATCCTGTCGTTGGACCATTGCGGAACTTCCGTTCCGATTGCCAAGCCAAGCCCATAGCCCGCGTCGAAATCGGTATCAACTGACTGGGTCGCGCCACCGATCGAGCCCGAAAAATCGCTGTCCTGCAACTGGCTGTAGCCGGCGAAGCCCTGAATATAAGCGCCCTCGGTCAGGCTTTGCGCGCCGGCGGCGGAAACGCCCAGGCCTAATGCGGCAGAGGCGAGGATGAAACGGGTGATCATGGTCATGTCCTTTGTTCCGTAAGATGCACGCGGCACATGTGGGGCGGATCGGAACAAACGAAAGCCGGTCCCCGATCAACTCGGGTCACGGTGGATTTGAACGGCGTGAGTGAATAATTTCGTCGGTGGCATCGGCCCTATTGGAAATGGTGCAAGCTGCTATAATGTATGAGGAAAACAACCGCAGGCGCATGAGATTGCGGCTCACGCGCCCGCATCGTCTTAGTGCATGAAATGCAGGGTCGAAAAGCTTTGCCGCCAGTCTGAAACCTGTTCTGCGATATCCTTTTTCGCCAAACCGTCTGCAATCTGCGTGGCCAGCTGTTCGGCGTCGGCCGCAGTCATGCCCCACCGGACCAGTTCCGGTGTTCCGATGCGCAGGCCGTTCAGATCGCCGGCGACAGCGTTAACGGGCAACCCGATGCCACAGGCCAGGAAACCCGCATGCCGCAGTGTTTTTGAGGCCGCTTGCCCGCCGCCAAAGGGCTCCGCCAGCACGGCGAACTGATGCGAGGCGGTAAAGCCCCCGGCACCCGCAAAAACCGGAACCCCTTTGGCATTCAACGCTTCGGCCAGCGCTTTGGCCATCGCAATCATCGCCGCCGCGTATTCGGCACCAAAATCGCGCCAGTCCAGCATCGTCACAGCCAGGGCCGCCGATTTGGCCGCGTCGAAATTTGCCGTCATGCCGGGAAAGGCGATGCGATCCAGCGCCTGCGCAATCTCGGCGTCATTGCTGACGATCAGTCCCCCTGCAGGTCCGCCCAGGCTTTTGTAGGTGCTCATGGTCATGAAATGCGCGCCTTCGGCCAGCGGGTTGCGCCAAGCCTTTCCGGCAATGATCCCGCACTGATGCGCGGCATCGAACATGACCCTGGCGTCGATTTCATCAGCGATGGCACGGATTTCGGCGACCGGATGTTCAAACAGGTTCAGGCTGCCGCCAATCGTGATCAGGCGAGGCCGTTCCGTCAGCGCGATCTGCCGCAGCTGGTCCAGATCGACGGTGTAGCCATCGGGATTTACCGGCGCTTCGATGGTTCGCAGGCCGAACAGCCCGGCACAGCCGGCCAGGTGATGGGTGACATGCCCGCCGATTGACGCGGGTGGTGCGATGATCGTGTCGCCCGGTTTGCAGGTGGCCATAAAGCCGTAAAGATTCGCAATCGCCCCAGAAGGCACACGGATTTCGGCATATTTCGCATCGAAAATCTCAGCACACAGCTCGGCCGCGATCACCTCGATCTCTTCAATGGCTTCCAGGCCCATCTCGTACTTGTCGCCGGGATAGCCAAGCGAAGGGCGCGAGCCGATGCCCGAGGCCAGCAATACCTCGGCCTTCGGGTTCATCACGTTTGTGGCAGGGTTGAGGTTGAAGCACTCTTTCTCGTGGATGTCCCGGTTTCGTGCCACAAGCTGGTCAATCCGCCCCAGCAGATCTGCCGAGGACGCCTGTGCCGTCCTGGCCGCGATGTCCTGCACCAGTGTCTCGCATGCCGCAGGAACCCAGGCCCGTTGTTCGATTGTCATATCTGTGTCCTCCATTTGCGGCCAAGATTGATCACTTCGAATGACAGCGCAAATCAGATTTGCTATTTCTTGGCGTAGAAAAACTAAGGCTAGGAATTTGCCCGTTTCACCACGCCGCCCCAAGGGGCCACCCATGAACGCCCTGCGCGCCTTCGAGGCCGCGGCGCGTCACGGCAGTTTTGTCGCCGCTGCGGATGAACTGAACGTCACGCCCGGTGCGATTTCCCAGCATATCAAGGCGTTGGAGGGCTGGGCAGGGGTGACATTGTTCCGCCGGAATGCGCAGGGCGTACAGTTGACCCCGGCTGCCCGCAGTCTGAGCCGCGAATTTACCGAGGCCTTTGACGCGCTTGCATCCGCGACGCAAAGCCTGAGGAACCAGCAACCCAATGCGGATATCCATATCGCCGCTCTGCCGTCGGTCGCGCAGCTTTGGCTGCCCGCCCGGCTTGGGCGGATCCGGAAAATCTATCCTGATATCAATTTCTCGGTCACCGCGCTGGAATCACCGCCCAACCTGACGCGCGAGTTTTTCGACCTGTCCGTATTCTTCGCCATCCCCGATGGCAGCGCCGAGCAGGTGGTCCTGGCCAGGGATATCACCTTTCCCGTCTGCACTCCGGCATTGGCCGAAGACGTCGCAAAGGGTCGCGATCCGGGCACCCTTCCATTGTTGCACGATCAGACATGGCAGGACGATTGGGCGATCTGGTCGGATAAATCCGGGCGGGCGCTGGCTGATCCGCAAAAAGGACCGCGCTATTCCCTGTACAGTCTGGCTGTCGAGGAAGCCAAATCCGGGGCGGGGGTCTTGATGGGCCATGCCTGCCTGATCGAACAGGCGCTGCACACTGGATTGCTCTGCCCGTTGTTTCCCGAAAGATGCGAGAGCGGCCTCTCACTGGTCCTGAACCGCCCGCACAGGACCCGGCGCAGGCCAGAGGTCGATGAAATCGCCGACCTGCTGAAACAGAGCGTGCAGTCGCCGGAAACCCGACCTGAAAACCAAAGCCCATAAAAAAGACCCCGGCCAAAGCCGGGGTCTTCTGTATTTCTGAAAAAGGGGCAGATTACTCTGCGCTTTCCTCTTTCTTTTCTTTCTTCTCGGGGACGATCTCTTCACCGGTTTCCTGATCGACGACTTTCATCGACAGGCGAACCTTGCCACGATCGTCAAAGCCCAGCAGCTTGACCTTCACTTCCTGACCTTCTTTCAGAACATCCGACGGATGGTTCAGGCGGCGATTTTCGATCTGGGACACGTGCACCAGGCCGTCGCGCTTGCCAAAGAAGTTCACGAAGGCACCGAAGTCGACGATCTTGACCACTTTACCGGTATAGACCTGACCTTCTTCCGGCTCGGCCACGATCGAATAGATCATGTCATAGGCCTTCTTGATCGATTCACCGTCCGGCGAGGCGATCTTGATGACGCCGTCGTCGTTGATGTCGACCTTGGCACCCGAAACCTCGACGATCTCGCGGATGACCTTGCCGCCCGAGCCGATCACTTCACGGATCTTGTCGGTCGGGATGTTCATGGTCTCGATGCGCGGAGCGTGGACCGAGAATTCGTTGGTCTCGGACAGCGCTTTGCCCATCTCGCCCAGGATGTGCATCCGGCCTTCTTTGGCCTGTGCCAGAGCAGTTTCCATGATCTGCGGCGTGATGCCTGCGACCTTGATGTCCATCTGCAACGAGGTGATGCCGTTTGCGGTACCCGCAACCTTGAAGTCCATGTCGCCCAGGTGGTCTTCGTCACCCAGAATGTCGGTCAGAACAGCGTACTCACCGTCATCTTCCAGGATCAGGCCCATGGCCACACCGGCAACCGGCGCTTTCAGCGGAACGCCTGCATCCATCATCGACAGCGAACCGCCGCAGACAGAGGCCATCGAGGACGAGCCGTTGGATTCAGTGATCTCCGACACCACGCGGATGGTGTAGGGGAAGTCGGTCGGCGCAGGCAGAACAGCCTGCAGCGCACGCCATGCCAGCTTGCCGTGGCCGATCTCACGACGGCCGGGCGAACCAACGCGGCCAACTTCACCAACCGAATACGGAGGGAAGTTGTAGTGCAGCAGGAAGTTCGATTTGAAGTTGCCGTGCAGCGCGTCGATGAACTGCTCATCGTCGCCAGTGCCCAGCGTGGTCACGGCCAGCGCCTGCGTTTCACCACGGGTGAACAGGGCGGAGCCATGCGTACGCGGCAGCAGCGAGGTTTCGGCTTCGATGGCGCGGACATCGGTGGTCGAACGGCCGTCGATGCGCTTGCCGCCTTTGACGACGTCACCGCGCAGGATGCCAGCTTCCAGCTTTTTCATCGCGGAACCCAGGTTCGCGTCTTCCAGCTGTTCCTCGGTCAACGCTTCCTTGATCGCTTCACGGGCAGCGGCAACAGCGGCGGTGCGCTCCTGCTTGTCTGTGATCGCGAAGGCGGCCCGCATCTGCTCTTCACCGGCTGCAGCTACAGCGGCGTAGAGGTCCGAATAATCGGGCGCTTGGAAATCGAACGGCTCTTTAGCGGTTTCTTCGGCCAGATCGATGATCAGGTCCAGAACCGGCTGAATCTGCTCGTGCGCAAAGTTCACGGCGCCCAGCATTTCGGCCTCGGACAGCTCGTACGCTTCGGACTCCACCATCATCACGGCGTTCTTGGTGCCAGCGACAACCAGATCCAGACGCTGTTCGGGGTTCAGGCGCAGGTCCTGCATATCGTCCACGGTCGGGTTCAGGACGTATTCGCCATCCACGAAACCAACACGGGCACCGGCGATCGGGCCCATGAACGGCGCGCCCGAGATGGTCAGGGCAGCCGAGGCGGCGATCATCGCAACGATGTCGGGATCATTGACCAGATCGTGGCTCAGCACGGTGCACATCACCAGAACTTCGTTCTTGAAGCCGTCAACGAACAGCGGGCGGATCGGACGGTCGATCAGACGAGCGGTCAGCGTCTCTTTCTCGGTCGGGCGCGCCTCGCGCTTGAAGAAACCACCCGGAACCTTACCGGCGGCATAGTATTTCTCTTGGTAGTGCACGGTCAGCGGGAAAAAATCCTGACCGGGCTTTTGGCTCTTGGCAAAGGTTACGTTCGCCATGACGCTGGTTTCGCCCAGCGTGGCGATCACTGTGCCGTCGGCCTGACGGGCAACCTTGCCGGTTTCCAGTGTAAGCGTCTCCTCGCCCCACTGAATTGATTTCTTTGTTACATCAAACATATGCGTATCCTAGAAGGGAGCACTCCCGGCCCTCCGGGTCTCCCGTTTGCATGGCGGCCCCATTGCCGCCGACCCCACTTTATCTTCCATTCGAGTGCCGGGGTCAGGGCACAACGTCTCAGATACACGCGCGCATACATGAGAACGCGACCAAAGGGAAGGGGAACTGGAGGCTCACCCTTGGCTGTTTGCTGCCCCAAATCGAAATGGGGCAGCATTTTCGGCTCAGCCGGCAGTTTTCTGGCGTTGAAATGGTATTTTCTCAAAGAAAACCGCACAACCCAGACCATCGGATGCGCGGCGGTTGTTGAACGAGCATTGGACCATAAGCCCCTCATCCGTGAACAGGATATCGTCTATGGGGTCGATATCATTGTCTTTAAAGCCTGGGAAGTAGGGACGGAGGTCGGTCAGTATTCGGCTGAAGAACGCATCTGGGCTTTCTCCGGTTTCCGTTTCAATGGCCTGTATTTTGTCGGCGTCTCGTTCATCCAGAATATGGCCGAAATCCCGCCCTTGCTGGACTTTGATCATCGCATTTGTGACCTCGAACCGATTCCCTCGCTTCCAGCGCAAAGGCGGTGTGATCGTCCAGCATACCCATGGCTTTTCGGATGCGGTGCCGACATAGCCATAGGTTTCCAAGCCCCAGTGGCGGGTCAGAGCCGCACGATATTGCAAGACTTGCTGTTTCCAGTTCTTGTCAGTGACATCCAGTCGTATCACCGAGCCGGTGATGCCGGTTTCGTTCATGATTTCAAGAAATCTCGTGGGTTCGGCAATTGACAGCGTCGTTACCGCAAGTGCGCGTAGCGATGCATGCGGATCGTTGACATCTGGTCCGGGACGATACCCAAGCTGACCCATCCTTTCAAGAAAGGCGTCGACGTCAAAATTTAGCTTCATGTCTTGTTCTGCAAGACCGGATTTAAGTCTGTAGGAATCGGCAAAACCAAAACCGTGCGCCAAACCCTCATGAAGTTTGCCCCATTTGATATCACCCTTAATGGGCCACAGAGCGGTTTTCAGTTGTTCGTAAGCGTTCACATCGAGTGACATGCTCTTCTCCTTATGATGGCTCCATACGCTCGCAATTTGGACTGGAGCCTTTCACTTGGAAGGCAGTCTCGAATGTGGAAAGTTTTTAAGTCGCGTTTTAGGCCTGCGAGTGCCCCGGCACGCGCCGTGCGATCAAATTGTGGTTCGATGTGACGTTTGTCAATGGGGAGCACAAAACAAAAAAAACGCCCGCCAAAATGGCGGGCGTTTGAAACAAATGCAAAAAGCGGTTAGCGGCGGATGCCCAGCTTTTTGATCAGGTCCTGGTAGCGTGCTTCTTCCTTGCCTTTCAGGTAGTCCAGCAGCTTACGGCGCTGAGCAACCATCTTCAGCAGACCACGACGACCGTGGTTGTCTTTCTTGTGGGTCTTGAAGTGCTCGGTCAGGGTGTTGATGCGCGAGGTCAAGATGGCAACCTGAACTTCAGGCGAACCGGTGTCGCCCTCTTTGGTTGCGAATTCTTTCATGACGCGTGTTTTTTCTGCGGCAGTGATCGACATCGGGGTCTCCTTTGAAAGGTTAGAGTGAATGGCGCAGGCCGGGATGTCGTCCAGCGCAGGCCCATGGAGAAAACCGCACCGATTTCGATACGGATGCGCGCGTATAGGCGCATTTGCGGCAAATGGCAAAGGGAATCTCCTGGCTCAGTCCATAAGGCCCAGCTGTTCCAGTTCTGCTTCGGTCATCAATTGGATATCATCTGCCGTGATACCTTCGGCACCGAGCAGATGCGCCACATCCTGCCCGTTGAACATCACCCGGATCAGGTTTTCGTCTTCGGCGTCGGTTTCCAGACGAATATCGGGTCCTTCAGCGTCATTCCAGGAAATCAGCAACTTGTCCTGCCCTGGCTGAAAATCCATCACTGTGACCTGATCGTCGTCGTCCTCGGGGCTCAGAACAAATGTATCCGCGTCCTGTCCGCCAGTGACGATATCGCCGCTTTCCGCCAGAATCGTGTCTTCCCCTGCGCCACCGTTCAGGAAGTCTGCTGATTGTTCCGCGTCGCCATCGTCGCCTGAAATAAGATCATCGCCATCGCCGCCGAAAACGACGTCTTCACCGGCCCCGCCGCTTAGCGTGTCATTGCCATAGCCGCCCTGCAGCACATCATCGCCTTCCCCGCCGGTCAGAATGTCATCACCTTGCCCACCAATAAGCGTGTCGTCACCCTGCCCACCGTGCATCTCGTCCGAACCGCCATGTCCATAAAGCTCGTCATCCCCGCAATCGCCGTTCAGAAGATCATCCCCATCCATGCCATGAATCAGGTCATCGCCTTCTGCACCGGACACGATGTCGTCGCCGGTGTCCCCGAACAACATGTCGTCCTCATGGCTGCCTTCGATGATCAAATTGCTGTCCTGAACGTCAGTCGGATCGTCCCCGGCCGCGTCTGGTTGCGTCTCGGTGTCATCGCCCGTTTCGGGGACTTCAGTGCCCTCGAACTCGGGTTCTTCAGTTCCGGTGGGCAGGTCTTCAACCTCGGGAGGGGCCGGGTCATCGACATTGTCGTCGATTTCCAGAAATGCCCCCTGTCCGGCGTCATCCGGCTGATCCGGTGCGACGTCGTCATCTGATTCTTCATCTTCGGACGAAAAGATATCGCTGACCGCGTAGGCGGCACCGCCTACGGCCGCCAGTCCAAGCAAACCGATCAGAAACATGAAAATCCTCCGAAAGCCTGGTGAAATATCCCATGGATTCAGAAGTTTGGTCAAAGCAAGCCTGAAGGTGTGGTTAACCTTTTGTCACCACGCTTGGGGCTGCTGAGAGTAGGCGATGTAGAGGGGATGCTTGGGATGCCCGTCTTTTGTCAGCCCAAGATGAAACAGGGGCTGGCCGGTTCCGCGCAGCAGGTTTTCAACAGCAGGGCCACGCTCAAGATGTGCGCCGTGGGTGCCCCAGGCGGCGATGACCTGGTCGGCCCATTGGACACCGTCCAGAATGGCCGCGTCATTCTCGGGTCCGACCGGATCGGGGGCGGCTCGCATCTTGCGCGGGTCGGTGTCGCGCCAGGCAAAGATGTTGGTCACCTGAAATGCGCCGAACCCCAATGCCCGCGCCCGACGTTCGCACCGTTCCACCGTTGGGTCGTTCTGTACCTCGGTCGCGGTCGATGGGTTCAGCATGACGAACAGCGCCTTGCGCCCCGTCGGATCCCAGATGCGTGTCAGGCTATAGCGATAGTTCTCGCAATCGGAATACACGGCGGTCGAGGGCGCGTCGCCTTTGGTGTGGGAACGGGTGATCATGATGGGTTAGTGACCAATTGCGCCGGCTTTCGCAAGCGCAAGCTCAGCGGTCGGTGTATTTGTCCAAACCTTTGTCGACCCAGTTCAAGGCATATCCCGCTGGCCCGCGTATGCCCTGTTTCGGATTCGTGGGACAATCAAGCTGCACATGCGGATTGTCACGAAGAAGCGTGAGCGCGTCCCTGGCCGCAGCCAACTGGTCCTTGGTCACTTTGGGTACGTCGCTGTGCTTGACGGCTGCCAGTGTCATCCGATGCAGCGCCGAAGCCAGTGTCCAGACCGTATGATACCGCAGGCCTTCCAGTTTTGGGTGCGCCGCGATGCGGGCGATGACGGCAACCAAAACGTCATAGAAGGTCAGGTCCCTGTTTGTCCGCAAAATCTCGGCGGCCACGTAAACATCTGCAGGGTCCGCGCCGGGTTTCAACCCGTCATGGATCGGCGCCGTATCGGGCAGGTTCCCCGCCAGGACTTTCAGCGACTGCCGGGTTTCTTCCAGTTCGGACACCGGCGCGTGAATGTCGAAGGCCGAATACAACGTGCTCAGACGCGCGTTTTCCTCTTCCAACTCGGCGACATGCGCCTCTGTTTCGTCGAGCTTTTGCTTGACTTCACGAAGCTGAACTTCGAACTCGCCAAGCTTTGCGGACGAAATGTAGCGAGGGATCGCCTTAAGGCGCTCGGGCTTGCGGATGATCCATATGACCAGCCCCAGGGCGATCAGCGACCAGATCGAGATGTTTTCAAGAAACAGCTTCAGGTATTGGAAGACCGCATCGTTTTCCAACGTGAACCCCCATCGTTGCAATCGGTAATCCGACCGTAGCGGCAAAACCGAGTTGGGGGAACATCGCTCAACTATCGACGAACACCCGGCTGGGGTGCAATTCGCCCGATTTGTAGATACCCACGGCCACAGCCTTGCCATCCAGCGAGGCCCAGGCCTCATCGCCGTATTCAACGTCCGATGCCAGAACCATGCCCGGATTGCCATTGCGCAGGCGGGTAGCACCTTCGGGGGTGCACTTCAGCTCGGGCAGGTCGGACAGGCCGGTCTCAAGCGGGTGCAGGTAGTCGTCCAGTGCTTCGGTCTTGGCCATTTCGTCGATCTGCTCGATGCTCAGCCCGTCTTCGGCCTCGAACGGGCCGGACCAGATGCGGCGCAGCTCTCTGACGTGGCCGTGACAGCCAAGTGCCTCGCCCAGATCGCGTGCGATCGAACGGACATAGCCGCCCTTGCCGCATGTCATTTCCAGCACGACGTGATCTTCATCGGGGCGGTCGACCAGTACCAGTTCCTCGACCCATAACGGGCGGGCGGACAGGTTCACATCCTCGCCGTCGCGGGCCAGCTTGTAGGCGCGCTGGCCGTCGATCTTCACGGCTGAGAACTTGGGCGGCACCTGCATGATGTCACCCAGAAACGGGGCCAGTGCCTGTTTGATGTCGTCATCCGAGGGGCGCGCGGGGCTTTCAGCGATCACCTCGCCTTCGGCATCGTCGGTGTTGGTGGCCTGACCCAGACGCACGGTGAAAGTATAGGCTTTCAAAGCATCGGTGATGTAGGGAACGGTCTTGGTCGCCTCGCCCAGAGCTACGGCCAGAACACCGGTCGCTTCAGGGTCAAGTGTACCCGCATGGCCCGCCTTTTTTGCATCCATCGCCCAACGCACCTTGTTGACCACTGCGGTCGAGGTCATGCCCGCGGGCTTGTCCACCACCAGCCAACCGGAAATATCGCGGCCCTTGCGTTTGCGTCCCATACTGCACCTAGAAGATTGCTGAGGCGCGCGGGTTAGCGGATCGCCTCACTGCTGTCAATTTGCTGGCGCATCCTCGACCACGCCGACGATTGGCCCCAGCGAAAACCCGACATCGGACCGTTTGTTCGCCCGGTCATACATCCGAGAGATATTGCCGTCGAAGAACAGCGCGTTGGGCGTACCCAGAAGATCCCGGAACAGGCCGCCGAACTCGTGGAAAGTGACGTAATCATCCGAAATTGCAAACACAGCGCGGGTGCCGTCGGCACTGGTGCCCACCCCGTTGCGAACATAGAGCGAGGTCGAATCGGGCAGGAAGCGCGGATGCAGCTCTCCGTTGATGACCAGCATCGGGCCGGATTGTGTCGCAAAACGGCAGTCGGGAACCTGATCGACGAAATCCAGTGTCTCGAACACGTCGGCGCGACCCTCGCGAATGCAGAACACGCCATTGGGCAACAGACCGAAATTGCCGGGGCCCGGATTGGCGATCACGCGCATCTGTTCCTGGCCGTCTTCGACATAGTGACCGACAGGTGAGCGGTCTTCGTGATACATGCCCGCGTTCATCGCGAAGGCAAGCCGTTTGCCGCCCGGTTTCAGTGCATCATTGACGGAAGAGAAGTGCCCCAGCAGCTCGCCGTTTTCATCGTTCAGAAACAGACGCAGATCTTCGTTCGCGGCATCCACCTCGCAGACTGTGTACCGCTTGCCCTCATGGGTCAGCTTATCACAGGTCACCGCAGAGGCTTGCGCGGCCCAGAAGGCCGCGATCAGCGAGACGGCGGGGCGGATCACTCGTCCAGATCGCGGCGCACCGCGTCCTGATCGAACATGCGGCGGGTGTCGTCCAGCCGGTCGAACGTGTCGTCCAGCCGGAACCGCAGATCGGGCGAGAATTTCAGACCGACCTTCTTGCCGACCATGCGCCGCAGCTCACCCTTGTTGCGGGCGAGCAGCGCGATCACGTCCTCCTGCCCTTTGCCGCCCAGCGGCAGCACGTAGGCAGTGGCAATCTTCAGATCGGGCGAGGTGCGCACCTCGCCCACGGTGATCGACATGCGGTTCAGGTCGGGGTCGTGGACATCTCCGCGCGCCAGAACCTCGGACAGGGTGCGGCGGATCAGCTCGCCGACGCGCAGCTGTCGTTGGGACGGGCCGGGGCCATCGTGGAATTTGTTCTTTGCCATAAACCCCGATCTAAGCGCAAAGCGGGGCTTTGCCAAGCGGGCGCGAACGGGGTAGGAGGCTTTGAGCCGACCATCCGGCAGGCAACGCGAAAGGACCAGCGCAATGACCCATATTCCGGGGATCGTCATCACAGGGGCTTCGGGCCGTATGGGGCAGATGCTGATCAGGACCGTCACGGACAGTGATCAGGTTCGTCTGGTCGGCGTGGTCGAGCGTAACGGCCACGACTGGATCGGTCAGGATGTCGGCGAGGCGATGGGTGGGCAGGCGCTGGGCATAGCCGTGACCGATGACCCGCTCGAGGCTTTCGCGCAGGCGCAGGCTGTCATCGATTTCACCGCACCCGAGGCGACGCTGGAATTTGCCGCCCTGGCCGCGCAAGCGCGTTGCGTGCACGTGATCGGCACCACCGGCATGACCGAAGAACAGATCGCTGCGCTGGAACCGGCCGCGCGCCATGCCGTAATCGTGCGGGCCGGTAACATGAGTCTGGGTGTCAACCTGCTGGTACAACTGACCAAAAAGGTTGCCGCCGCGCTGGATGAGGATTTCGATATCGAGATCATCGAAGGCCATCATCACCACAAGGTCGATGCACCATCGGGCACCGCGCTGATGCTGGGCGAGGCGGCTGCCGAGGGCCGGGGCGTCAATCTGGCCGATGTGTCCGACCGGGGTCGCGACGGCATCACCGGCGCGCGCAAGCGAGGGGACATTGGGTTCCACGCCATTCGGGGTGGGGACGTTGTCGGCGAGCATGACGTGCTGTTCGCAGCCCCCGGCGAACGCATCGTATTGCGCCATCTTGCCTCGGACCGCGCCATCTTTGCACGCGGTGCGCTGAAGGCGGCGCTGTGGGGGCAGGGCAAGGCGCCCGGTCAGTATGACATGGTGGATGTGCTGGGGCTCTGACCCGTAGACAGGTCGCAAGCCGGCGCTAAAGTCCGGGTATGCGTATCCTGAAATCCCCAGTGGCGTCCGGCCTTTTGCTCGTGGCGTTTTATCTGACACTGCTGCCTTTTCTGGTGCATGGGTTTGGCATGATTGGTATTGGGCTGTCTGACGATGCAGCCCAGCGCAGCTATTTGTTTGCCGACGGTCAGGGCATCGGCAATACGATGATGATGGTGCACATACTGGCCGGAACTGTGCTGGTGGCATTGGTGCCGCTGCAACTGATCAAAAGGCTTCGGCTTGGATTCAACCGATTTCACCGTGCATTGGGTTCTGTTCTGATTTCGCTGGCATTGATCACAGGCGCGGCGGGAATGGCCTATATCCTGTTGCGAGGAACGATTGGTGGCCCGGTGATGTCTGTGGGCTTCTTCCTCTATGGCCTGTGCCTGTTTGTTTCGGCTCTGATGCTGGCCCAAAAGGCAGTGGCAGGTGATCGCGCTGGTCACTGGGCCTGGGGATTGCGACTGTTCTGGCTGGCGCTTGGGTCTTGGTTATACCGTGTGCACTACACATTATGGTACCTGCTGACCGGAGGGCTTGGGTCAGAGCCCGATTTTTCGGGCCCTTTTGATCTGGTGCAGAATTTCGCGTTCTTTCTTCCCTATCTGCTGGCCGTGCAGGTTTGGATTTCAGGGCGACGTAACGACCATCAGCGGGCGTTGGTCACAGATCCCTGATCTTGTCCGCACGCAGCGGGCAGGCGAGGTAGACACCGAATTCCTTCCCGATGTCAGCGCTGACCCGGGCGTGGACTTTGCCTTGACGGTCCAGGAACCGTTGATTGTCCTCAACGGGAAAAATCCCCTCGTGCCAGATGCCGGGATGGATATAAAGACCGCGCGAGCCGTCGCACCAGAATGCCACCACCTTGTCGGGGGTCAGGTTATCGCCGGGCAGCGCGGCAGGCACGATGAACGGTCTGTTATCCAGCGGCCAGAACATCTGCCCGCCATCCGGGTGATAGTTCATGTGCCACAACAACACCTGATCGCGCGGCGCGGTTTGCTGTTGCGATTGCGCTTGCTGCGGATCGGTCGACCAGCCAAGCACATAGTGACCATTGACGGCTTCGTTTCGACCATAAAGCACATCACCCTTCCATTCCCCATGGAATGTGCCCTCGACCCAGCCACCTTCGTCACCGGTGCCGTCGTCGATCGGCCGCCAACCCTGTTGCGGCCAGCGGACGATTTCGATTTCGAACGTATCAGGATCATCGACCAGGCAGCCGTAGCCTTTTACCGACTGCTCTGTCGCCCGGATCAGCGGAACCTCATGCCATGGCAGTGACGGCTTGGAGCTCGCTTCGAAGATGTATTCCGGCGCGTTCATGATGCCCCCAAATGTCTGTCGACCATACGCTGCACCATCGGTGCGAAATGGGCGAATTCCGGAGTTTCCATGTCGGCACGCTTGCCCGCCTCATCCAGATACCGCACCTGAATAATCTCTTTCAGGTTCGGGTTGGCCTCGAACTCTGCCACTTCATCGGCACTCATGGGTCCGCCCTGCAGTTCCAACGTGTGGACCGACGCGGCGGACAGGCGGTTGAAGTATTCGGGCTTGGTGGCGCAGAGATAGCGCTTGGCCGCGACGTGATAGCGGCAACAATCGGTGATGACCGACGGAAAAAACTGCTCCAGCACCTCGGCACCAGCGTCCTCGTGGTGGCGATCCTCGGTGTCGTCGGGATGATAGGTGCCGAATTCGGACGTGAAATGGCCGATATCGTGCAGCAATGCTCCGACGATGATCTCTTCGGTCTGGCCGTTCTGCTCGGCAATCGTGGCGCCCTGCAACATGTGCTGGGCCATGGTGACGGGTTCCCCCAAATACTCCTCTCCGCCACGGCGCTCGAAAATATCACCTATGAAGGCCACGATATTGTCGCGGTTCAGGGTCGAGAAATCGGGCTTCATTCCGCCGCCTCCGGTTGTGCCATCTCCATCGCGGCTAGAGTGGACAGCAATCCATCCTTGTCGGCATAACACCCCTGCAGCCAGCGTGATCCGGCACCGGAATAGCCCAGACGGGCGTGCAGCACGCGGGTGTTGTCGACGATAAAGCTTTCGCCCGGTTCCAGCTTGAACGACACGCCCATGGCCGGGTCGTCGATGATCTCACCGAACTGCCGATAGGCGGCGTAGTAGGCTTCCATCTTGTCGAACGGCACATCCACAAACGGCGCGGATGAACGGTTGTTAAAGCGGATGCTGATCAGTTCTCCGTCAGGCGAAAGCTCGATCATCGGGCGGCGCGAGCGCAGGCAGACACCGTCGGAACCCTTATACTCGAACCGCGCCGGATAGCCCGCCAGCAGGGCGAAACCTTCAGGGTTCAGATCACGCAACTTTTGAGCGGCCCGGAAGCCATCGACCACGATCGAGTCACCGCCTTCGGCGCTGTTTTCCAGGCAATAGAGGATTTGCAGCGTCGGAACCGGATCACGGTAGGGATTGTCGGTATGGGCCTGCAGACCAAGGCCGGTATAGGCAAGGTTGGTGGGGTTCACCTCGGTCCGGACCTCGAAATAGGGGCCGTAGTTTGTTTCGCGGACATAACCGAACAGATCGGCCACTTTCAGCAGCGATTCCGGTTCGGCGGGACCACCGGACAGCTTGGCAAAACCGAACTCGGCCACTGCGGCCAGCCAGTCCCGTTTGGCACCGGGGTTGACGTGAACCGCAGTCCAGTCGCCGGAGGGCGCCTCCATGCCGCGTTCCCAGGTTCTGATGCCCTGCGCGACTCGCCCGAAAGCACCGGCGTGATCGTGATCATAGCCGTGGTCGGCCAGCCAGTCGGCCGGGAAGGAAACGGTCTTGCCTTCGGGCTGGAACGTGACATGCAGATCGCCGCCGACAATTTCTGCTGCACTGACCGAAACATCTGCGGGAATGTCACCGATGGTGATCAGACGTTGTCCGTTGCCCGGCGCGCGGGTGTCGGGGTCCAGCGCGTTGTCACGCAGCCAGATGGCGTGAAAGCGCGATTGGGACGCGTCGGCAAAAGTGACAGTTACGACCGAAGGGGTGAAAGTGGCGGTGCGCAGCATTGGGAATCTCCTGTTCAGCGCGGCTTTGGTTGAGGAGATACGGTGCTTGTGGCATTAATACAATTAATCCTTCTTTCTGCTGAGGCCCGGAAAAACTAATGGATAGAAAGAAAGTCGGTCTGCCCCCTCTGGATTGGCTGCGCGTGTTCGAGGCCGCCGGGCGTCTTGGCGGGTTTTCAGCCGCCGCGCGTGAGTTTGGCCTGACGCAGGCGGCGGTAAGCCAGCGGATCGGCAACCTTGAATCCTGGCTGGGTCGAACATTGTTCGTGCGCGAAGCGCGCGGCGTGTCCCTGACTGTTGAAGGCGAAAGTTACCTGCCTCTGGTGCAGGACAGTCTGCAGGCATTGGAGCGAAATACAGAGGACCTGTTCGGCAAATCCCCGCGAGAGCTGCGTGTCGCGGGCCTGTCCTCGAACATCCACGCACTGGTTCTGCCGGCCGTCGCGCGGTTTCAGGAGGTGCGGCCCAAGGTGCGGGTGATGACCGACTCGGTTGCGCGCCGGTCGTCGCTGGACGAGGAGAGGACATGGCTGCAAATCCGCTACGGCCGCGGAACCTGGCCCGGGCGCGATGCGGCGCTGATCGCGCGTGAGGTTCTGGTGCCGATGGCCGCGCCGGGTGTTGAATGGGGCGCGCCGCTGATTGATCTGCGCGGGGAACGACCGGCATGGCGGGACTGGGCGCGCAAGACGGACAATGCGGAATTGCCGCCGTCAAAGATCAGTCTCGATTCGATGGAACACGCGATTTCCGCAGCTCGGCAGGGGATCGGCGTGGCGCTGGGTTCGGTGCCTCTGGCCCATTCGGATTTACATGCGGGACGATTGTGCAGGCTGGATCTGCCCGAGTTGCCGACAAAGGATGGCTATTGGCTGACATGGCCCGAAGAGCGCGCGAAATCGAACAAGCAGCGCGCTCTGATCGCTGATTTTCTGCAGGCTTTGCGGGGCTGAACGATCAGAAATCGATGGCGATGCCTTTTTTCTCCCAGTCGCCATAGCGGGCGGGGTCGGGGCCGTCGCGCCCGCCCAGTTCCTTTGGCATTTCCTTGGCTTCGGTCTCGGCCTTCTTGCGGCGTTCTTCGGCTTCGGCCAGCGCGCGCTGGGCAGCAGGCGGCAGGTCTTTGCGCTGATCGGTCATGACATCGGGTTCCTTTCCGTGCATGGGCTTGATATACGCCCGCGTCCGCCCTTGGCAATGCGGGCTTGGGTCACAGGAAAGGCGAATCCATGTCTGACAGCGCAACAGCGGCGCGGCGCAGCGCGATCTATCTGCTGGATCAGATTTTGGGAGAAGGGCGATTGCTGTCGGAATGCCTGGCCGCAGGCGCGCTGGATCGTCTTGAACCCGAGGACCGTGCAAGGGCTCAGCGTCTTGCGCTGCAAACGTTGCGCGGGTTGGAACGGGCGGACCGCCTGCTGGACAATCACCTGAACCGAACCCCGGCGCTGACTGTCCATAACGCCTTGCGTCTTGGCGCGGTCGAGTTGTGTCACGGCGAGGCGGCGCATGGTGTCGTCAACTCCATGGTCGAGATCGTAGGCCGGTCGCGCAAGCATGGACGCCTAAAGGGCTTGGTGAACGCCGTGCTGCGTAAAGTCGCCGCCGAAGGCCCGGACGCCTGGCCAAGAATGCGGGTGCCGCGCCTGCCGGATTGGCTGCGGGAACCGCTGATCATGGCCTGGGGTCCCGATGCCGTTGCGGGCATGGAGGTGGCTCATTTCAATGGCGCGCCGCTGGACATCACGGTGAAGCCCGGCGCGACCGGACCCGGTGAGGCTTTGCCAACGGGTTCAATGCGCGTTCACGATGCCGGCCAGGTATCGACCCTGCCGGGTTATGACAGGGGCGCGTGGTGGGTACAGGATGCAGCGGCGGCCTTGCCCGTGCGGGTGCTGGCGCCGAAAGCGGGTGAGCGAATTCTGGACCTCTGTGCCGCCCCCGGCGGCAAGACGTTGCAACTGGCGGCGGCTGGGGCAGATGTCACCGCGCTGGACATCTCTGAAGGGCGGCTGGAGCGGGTGCGCGAAAACCTTGCCCGCACCGGTTTGTCAGCCAAGGTCATCGCCGGCGACGCGTTGGAACATCAGGGTCAGTATGATGCCATCCTGCTGGATGCCCCCTGTTCCGCCACGGGCACCATTCGTCGGCACCCTGACCTGCCCTTTGCAAAGGATGGTTCGGAATTTGGCGGGCTGATCGAATTGCAGGCCCAGATGCTGGCCCATGCCTGGACCCTTCTGAAACCCGGCGGGCGGCTGGTCTATTGCACCTGCTCGCTGCTGCCGGATGAAGGCGAGGTGCAGGTCGAAGAGGCGCTGGAACAATATCCCGATATGCAGATCGACCGAGGCGCGCTGGGCATCGAAGGTGTCGATTCCGACTGGATCACGCAGGAAGGCGGGTTGCGCCTGCGGCCAGACTTTTGGGAGGATCGGGGCGGCATGGACGGGTTCTATATCGCCTGCCTGAACAAATCCGCCTGAAGGCACGCTTTTCGATGACTTGACGCGCCGCCCGGTCTATCGTTGGGTCTCAGGCGCCAGCAGAGCGCAAGGGGCAGAGAAACAAGCGTCATGTCGAAGTCGGACACCATGGCCAACCGGTGGATGCGGTTTCAGAACCGTTTCTACGCGCGCCTCAGCCAGCGCCAGAAGGCGGTCACCGGATTTGTCAGCCAGCCCGAACCCCGCGCTGTCGGCTCATTCGCGCGCGGCAGGCAGTTGGTGGCCGGGAACCTGCTGTTCGCCGGTTACTTGGTCGAGGCGCAGGATACCGGGCTGTGGGATGTCGCAGCGCCCAGTGCCGGTTTTGACAATGAGCGTCACGGATTTGCCTGGCTGGACGATCTGGCCGCAGTTGGAGACATGCGCGCGCGGGAAAAAGCCCAGCGTTGGGTCTGGGGCTGGATCGCGACACATGGCCGGGGGCAGGGACCCGGCTGGGCGCCCGACCTGACAGGTCGCCGTTTGATACGCTGGATCAACCACGCCATTTTCCTGTTGCGCGGCGTGGACGAGCAGCACAGCAGGCTGTTCTTCCGCTCACTGGCGCAGCAAACGTGGTATCTGTCCAAGCGCTGGCACGCCGCGACGCCTGGCCTGCCCCGGTTCGAAGCGTTGACCGGTCTGGTGCAGGCCGGTCTGGCGCTGGAGGGATTGGAGAGACTGGCCGATCCCGCCCTCAGCGCATTGTCGCGGGAATGCGAGCGACAGGTGGACAAGCAGGGCGGGATCAGCACCCGGAACCCCGAAGAATTGCTTGAGGTATTTACGCTTCTGTCCTGGACATCCGCCGCGCTGAGTGAACTGGGCCGGGGGACGCCGGGATCTCAGCTGAACGCGATCAGACGCATTGCACCGACCCTGCGCAGTCTGCGGCATTCGGACGGCGCGCTGGCCCGGTTTCATGGGGGGGGGCGCGGCCTCGAAGGGCGGCTGGATCAGGCCCTGGCGCAAAGTGGCGTGAAGCCGGACAATTCAACCGGGCTGTCAATGGGATATGCCCGTCTCTACGCCGCACGAACCAGCGTGATCATCGATGCCAGCGCGCCACCCAAAGGGGCTGCATCCTATAACGCGCACGCTTCCACCCTGGCGTTTGAGCTGACATCCGGACGCAGGCCTCTGGTCGTGAATTGCGGGTCCGGCGCTAGTTTCGGGGTCGAATGGCGTCGGGCCGGGCGGGCGACGCCTTCGCATTCCACCCTGTGCCTGGACGGATACTCCAGCGCCCGCCTGACCGATCCGGCCCCGGGCACGGAATACGAAGCGCTGGTCGATGCGCCCTCGCAGGTCCTGACCGAGGTTGAGGCCGGTTTTGAAGGAACCCGCTTCATGGCTGGTCATGACGGGTACGCAAAAGTGTTTGGTCTGACCCACGCCCGTACTTTTGAACTGCGTTTTGACGGCCGCGAACTAGTGGGTGAGGACATTTTGCTGACCGCAACCGACAAGGCGAAGCGGCAGTTTGACAAGGCGATGGATGCCTCGGGCCTGTCGGGGATCGGGTTTGATATCCGGTTTCACCTGCACCCCGACGTGGATGCGGCGCTGGATTTGGGGGGCGCTGCGGTGTCGATGGCTCTCAAAAGCGGTGAGATCTGGGTTTTTCGCCATGATGGCGCGGGAAAATTGTCAGTCGAGCCAAGCGTTTACCTTGAGAAAGGGCGTTTGAAGCCCCGCGCGACAAAACAGATCGTTCTATCCGGGCGCGCAATGGAGTATGCGACCCGCATCCGGTGGACGCTGAGCAAGGCTCAGGATACAGCCTATGCCGTACGCGATCTGCACCGGGACGAGCCCGAGTTTGACTGACGCCAAAAGGACCTTTGGACCCATGACCGATCTTCACCCCGTGCGCCGCGCGTTGCTTTCCGTTTCCGACAAGACCGGGCTGATCGAGCTGGGTAAGGCGCTGGCAGAGCGCGGGGTCGAGCTATTGTCGACCGGCGGCACCGCCAAGGCACTGCGTGATGCGGGGCTTGAGGTGAAGGATGTCAGTGAGATTACTGGCTTCCCCGAGATGATGGACGGCCGTGTGAAAACCCTGCACCCGATGGTGCATGGCGGCCTGCTGGCACTACGCGACAACGACACCCACGTCGCTGCGATGAATGAACATGGTATCGGCGCAATCGACCTGCTGGTCGTGAATCTCTATCCGTTCGAGGCGACCGTGGCCAAAGGCGCGGGCTATGACGAATGTATCGAGAACATCGATATCGGCGGTCCCGCGATGATCCGCGCCGCGTCCAAAAACCATGCCTTCGTAAATGTGGTTGTGGATGTCGAGGATTACTCTTCGCTGCTGGATCAACTGGAAGAGAATTACGGCAAAACCTCCTACGGCTTCCGCCAGTGGCTAGCGCAAAAGGCTTATGCCCGGACGGCTGTCTATGACACCGCTGTGTCCAACTGGATGGCTGAAGCGCTGCAGCTTGAGGCCCCCAAGCGTCGGGCCTTTGCTGGCGAGTTGAAACAAACCCTGCGCTATGGTGAGAACAGCCACCAACAGGCGGCTTTCTACACTGATGGAACCAACCGGCCGGGTGTAGCGACCGCCGTTCAGCACCAGGGCAAGGAGCTGAGCTATAACAACATCAACGACACAGACGCAGCGTTTGAACTGGTGGCCGAGTTCGATCCTGCAAAAGGTGCGGCCTGTGCGATCATCAAACACGCCAACCCCTGCGGCGTTGCCACAGGCGCGACCTTGCTGGACGCGTATAAGTCGGCATTCGATTGCGACCGGACTTCGGCCTTTGGTGGGATCGTGGCACTGAACCAGCCGCTCGACGCCGAAACCGCACAGGAAATCACCGGGATTTTCACCGAAGTCGTGATCGCCCCCGGCGCGTCGGACGAGGCAAAGGCGATCTTCGCGGCCAAGAAAAACCTGCGTCTGCTGACCACCGAAGGCCTGCCGGATGTGACCACTGGTGGCAAAACCGTGCGACAGGTGGCCGGTGGCCTGCTGGTGCAGGACAAGGACAATGGGTTCATCGGAATGGATGACCTGAAGGTTGTCACCAAAAAGGCCCCGACCGAAGAGCAGATGCGCGACCTGCTGTTTGCCTGGAAAGTCGCCAAGCACGTCAAATCCAACGCCATCGTCTACGTCAAAGACGGTGCGACCGTGGGCGTGGGCGCGGGCCAGATGAGCCGCTTGGACTCTGCCATGATTGCCGCCAAGAAGGCCGAACGCATGGCCGATGCGCTTGGCTTGCCGCAACCGCTGACCATTGGCTCGGCCGTGGCGTCCGATGCGTTCTTCCCCTTCCCTGACGGGCTGATGGAGGCCGCCGAAGCCGGCGCGACCTGCGTGATCCAGCCGGGCGGCTCGATGCGCGATGACGAGGTGATCGCTGCGGCGGACGAGGCAGGCCTTGCAATGGTCTTCACCGGCATGCGCCATTTCCGTCACTGATGCGTTATCGCCTGCTGCTCTGGGCCGCGCTGGCGGCGCTGTTGATCGACCAGATCAGTAAATATCTGGTCGTTCACGTGATGCGCGTGGCCGAAAGGCCCGGGGGTGTCGACGTGTTGCCGCCGCTGCTTGTGTTCAAGTACGGCGAGAATCGCGGGATTAACTTTGGCCTGTTTCAGGGGAACACGGACGCAGCCCGCTGGTTTCTGATTGGCATATCGGTCGTGATCTGCACGGCCGTTCTGATCTGGTTGATGCGGACGACGCCGCCGAAGCTGATGCAGATTTGCGGCGGCTTGCTGATCGGCGGGGCGCTTGGAAATGTGGTGGACCGGGTTCTCTATGGCTATGTCCTGGATTTCCTGAACATGTCCTGTTGTGGCATCGAAAACCCGTTTGTCTTCAATCTGGCCGATGTGTTCATTTTTGCCGGAGCGCTGGGACTTGTTCTGTTTGACGGCAAAAAGCCCTCGTGACGCGCCGGACGATATGCGATAAAAGCGCCTCAAACAGGCTGGAGACACAAATGCGGATGCCGCTTGCCATACTTGCACTGACACTTGCCGTTGCCGTGGCGGGCTGTTCCAAACGTGGTCTGCGCGATCTTCAGCCACCCGGACCGGGTCCCGACGAGTTTTCGGTGCTGCCGGTCAAGCCGCTGACGGCGCCTAAAGATTACAGCTTCCTGCCGGCCCCCACACCGGGCGGCGGCAATCTGGTTGATCCGACGCCCAAGGCGGATGCCGTGGTGGCGCTGGGGGGCAGTGCGGCGGCACTGAACTCGAATACCAGCATTCCGTCTTCAGATGCGGCACTGGTCACCGCCTCCAGCCGTTATGGCGTTCCGGCCAATACGCGGCAGGTCGTCGCGCAGGAAGATGCGGATTTCCGCAAGCGCCGTGGCCGCTGGACAGGTCTGAAACTGTTCCCGGTTGACCGCTATGAGCAGGTTTACGAGCGGCAGGCGATTAACGCGAATGCGCAAAACGAAGCAGCCCGCGCGGCAGGGATTGAGACTCCCTCGGCCCCGCCTGCCGATGAATAATTCTTAACTTTCCGTCATCGCCCTTGAACCCGCGCGGCGCCACCGTAGTTTGAAACGCATAAACCAAACGGAGGATGCCGCATGGTTCGGGCACTGGCGTTGTTTGCCGCCCTGATGACCGCGACCCCGCTTCTGGCCGAAGGCGGGCAGGAGGCAGTCACGACTTTTACACTGGATAACGGCATGGATGTCGTGGTGGTCGAGGATCATCGCGCCCCGGTCGTACAGCATATGGTCTGGTATCGGGCCGGTTCGGCGGACGAGCCCATCGGCGCGTCCGGCGTGGCGCATTTCCTGGAACACCTTCTGTTCAAGGCCACCGACACGCTTGAGGCCGGAGAGTTCTCGGCCACCGTGGCGGCCAATGGCGGCAATGACAACGCGTTCACGTCGTATGATTACACCGCCTATTTCCAGCGCGTCGCCGCTGACCGGCTGGAACTGATGATGCAGATGGAATCGGACCGGATGCGCAACATCCGCCTGACCGAAGCCGATATCGAAACCGAACGCGATGTGATCCTGGAGGAACGCAACCAGCGCACGGAAAACAACCCTCGTGCCCTCTTCGGCGAGCAGATGAGCGCGGCGCAGTATCTCAACCACCGGTATGGTGTGCCGATCATCGGCTGGAAGCACGAGATGGAGGAGTTGGATCTGGACGATGCGCTTTCCTTCTATCGGATACACTATTCGCCCAACAACGCGATATTGGTGGTCACGGGTGACGTCGACCCGGAGGAGGTCCGCGTTCTGGCCGAAAAATACTATGGCGTGATCCCCGCCAACCCGGACCTGCCTGAACGGGTCCGCTCGCAGGAACCGCCGCAAACCGCCGAACGACGCCTGACCTTCAAGGATCCGCGCGTGGCGCAGCCCTACCTGCAGCGCAGTTATCTGGCGCCGGAACGTGACGCAGGTGCTCAGGAAAAGGCCGCAGCGCTGTATTTGCTGGCCGAATTGCTGGGCGGCGGCACCACCTCGTACCTCAATGAAAAACTGCAGTTCGAGAAGCAGATGGCCGTCTATGCAGGCGCGTTCTATCGGGGCGTATCGCTGGATGACACGACCTTCGATATGGTGGTCGTCCCGGCCGAGGGCGTCTCGCTGCAAGAGGCTGAGGATGCGATGGATCAGGCGGTTGTGGACTTCATTGCCGAAGGTGTGAACGCAGATGATCTGGACCGGATCAAGATGCAGCTGCGTGCCGCCCAAACCTATGCGCGCGACAATGTCGACGGGATCGGCAACCGCTATGGCCGCGCGCTGACCACCGGTCTGACGGTCGAGGATGTGCAGGCCTGGCCCGACATTCTGCAGGCCGTGACCGGGGAAGAGATCATTGCGGCCGCCCGCGAGGTGCTGCAGTCCGAAGCGTCTGTCACCGGATGGTTGATGCGTGACGATGAGGTGACGCAATGAAACGGATATTCGCAACCCTGATCGCCTTGGTCATTGCGATGCCTGCATGGGCCGAGATCGAGATCCAGGAAGTCACCTCGCCCGGCGGCATCAAGGCCTGGCTGGTCGAGGACCCATCGATCCCTTTCACCGCGTTGGAGTTGCGGTTTCGCGGCGGCACCTCGCTGGATGACCCGGACAAGCGTGGCGCGGTCTATCTGATGAGCGGCCTGATCGAGGAAGGCGCGGGCGATATGGACGCGCGGTCCTACGCGCGAGAACTGGAATCGCTTGCGGCCTCGTTCACCTACAACGCCAGCGATGACACGGTTTCGATTTCGGCGCGGTTTCTGACCGAAAATCGGGATGAAGTGATCGATCTGCTGCGCACCACGATTCATGAGCCCCGCTTCGATCAGGACGCGATTGACCGGGTTCGCGCTCAGGTACTGTCCGGTTTGCGGTCGGACGAGACCGATCCGAACGACATAGCTGGCCGCAGCTTTGCCCGTATGGCCTATGGGGACCATCCCTACGGGTCCGAGGGCAAAGGAACGATCGAAAGCGTTTCCGCCCTGACGCGCGACGACATCGTTGCGGCCTACGACAACGTCTTTGCCCGGGACCGGCTGTATGTCGGGGCCGTCGGCGACATATCGGCAAAAGACCTGGGTGCACTGCTGGACAGGCTGCTGGCCGATCTGCCCGAAACCGGCAAACCGATCCCGGACAAGGCGCAGGTTTCAATTACGGGCGGCATCAGCGTCGTGGATTTCGACACCCCGCAATCGGTCGCCCTGTTTGCCCAGAAGGGGATTGACCGTGACGATCCGGATTTCTTTCCTGCCTTTATTCTGAACCACATTCTGGGTGGCGGCGGGTTCGAAAGCCGCCTGATGCAGGAGGTTCGCGAAAAACGGGGCCTGACCTATGGCGTCGGAACCTATCTTGTGCCCAAGGATCTGGCCTCAGTCTATCTGGGGTCGGTGTCATCGGCCAATGACAGGATCGCAGAAGCGGTCGAGGTGATCCGCGATGAATGGGCGCGCGCCGCGTCCGAAGGCGTGACTCAGAAGGAACTGGATGATGCCAAGACCTACCTGACAGGAGCCTATCCGCTTCGCTTTGATGGCAATGGCCAGATTGCCGGGATCATGGTCGGGATGCAGATGGAAGGCCTGCCCATCGATTATGTCGCCACCCGCAACGATAAGGTGAATGCCGTGACGCTTGAGGATGTGAACCGAGTGGCATCCGAACTGCTGGACCCGGAAGGCCTGCACTTTACCGTCGTGGGCAAGCCGGTCGGTCTGGAAACGACCAACTGATGACCAGGGGCTGAGCGAAGCTCAGCCCTTTTTCATGCTCCGCAACATCTCACCCATCATCTGTCCGAACTTACCCGACCCACGCTGGTACAGCGCTCCGTCAACGGCCAGAACCGTGCCGCTGATATAGCTGGCCAGATCAGAGCTGAGGAACAGACAGGCATTGGCCACATCCTTCGGCTGTCCCCAGCGGCCCAAGGGCACGTCCTTGCGAAGCTCTTCGTGGGCGTTTTCGGTGGGGGCCAGACGTCTGGCCCCTTCTGTGCCTTCGATAAATCCGGGCACGACCGAGTTCACGCGGATGCCCTCGACACCCCATTCCATCGACAATGTGCGGGTGATCTGATCGACGCCCGCCTTGGCGGCGCAGACATGCGCCTGACCTTCGTAAGGCAGATAGGATTGCGGGGCCGAGATGTTGATGATGCTGGCCCCGGGACGCTTGAGGTAAGGATAGGCCCCCTTCATCACGTGGATCGTGCCCATCAGATCAATATCGATCACGGTCTTGAACGCATTGACCGACATCTCGGCCGCCAAGGCGGGGAAATTGCCCGCCGCGCCCGACACCAGAACGTCGAAATCTCCAAATGCCTCGTGGAATTGCTTGAGGCCCTCAGCCACAGCCTCAGGGTCACGCACGTCAAACGCCGCACCGACGGCATCCTGTGCGCCCGCAGCTTTCAGTGCGGCAACCGTATCATCGACCTTCTCCTGCGACCGGCTGGCAACGGCCAGTTTGGCACCCGAGGCCGCAAAGGCCTCGGCAATGCCTCGGTTGATACCGCTGGTTCCGCCGATGACGATGACGGTCCTTCCTGAAAAGTCCATGTAGGCCTCCCGAGATGCGGGAGCCCTACTCGCCGTAAGGCACCCAGATGTTTTTTACTTCGGTCGCAGCCTGCAGGAAGCGGCGGGAATGGTCCATGCTCCAGTCAAATGCCGTCGCGTTATTGACCCAGGTCCGTTTCAGGTTCCCGGCCGAGACCACCTCGATCTCTTTCGACAGGTCGGTGGAAGAGAACGACCAGACCGCATCGACGTTCAGATGCGAGGCCAGCGGTTTCGCCAGTTCCGCGTGGCTGCCGGTCAGGATGTTGACCACACCAGCGGGCACGTCCGAGGTTTCGAGGATCTGGTAAAAATCCGTCGCCGCCAAAGGATAAGGCTCCGATGCCACCAGAACTGTCCGGTTGCCCATCGCAATGGCCGGGGCCATCACTGAAACCAAACCAAGCAAAGGTGCTTCGTCCGCGCACAGCGCGCCGATGACCCCCACGGACTCTTTCATGGCAATCGCCACGCCGCGGATCGGAACGCCGTGCACCTGACCGTCATATTTGTCGGCCCAGGCCGCGGCGGTGAACAGGCGCTGGATTGATGCTTCAACCTCTTTGGCGCCGTCCTTCTTTCCGGTCATGGCGTCGATACGAGCGGCGAACTCATCAGCACGGGCCGAGAGGTTCTCACCGATAAAATACAGGATCTGTGCGCGCAGATGGCCGGTGGTCTTGGACCAGCCTTTGGCCCCCGCGGCAGCTTCAACGGCGTTGCGAACGTCTTTGCGGTTGGCAAGGCCGACATGACCCAGCAGGCCGGATTTGCCCCAGACCGGTTTCGAATAACCCCCATCGGGGCGCGCCTGCTTGCCGCCGACATACATCTTGGCGGTGCGGTCAATCGGATCGACCGGTGCGCCTTCGCCCGTCGTTGCTTCGACCTTTGCCAGTGGCTTGGCCTTGCCCTTGGGTTTGGTATAGGCCGCCAGACCTTCCCAGCCGCCTTCACGGCCAAAGCCGCTTTCGCGCACGCCGCCAAAGCCTGCGGCGGCGTCGAACAGGTTGGTGGCATTCACCCAGACCACACCCGCGACCAGCTTGGGAGCGATGTCCAGCGCGAGGTTCACATTCTCGGTCCACACAGTCGCGGCCAGCCCGTAGCGGGTGTTGTTGGCCAGCTCGACCGCCTCTTCCGGTGTGCGGAATGTCGAGGACACCAGCACGGGACCAAAGATCTCTTCCTGCATCAGCGGATCGGATGTCTCCAGCCCCGAGATCAGCGTCGGAGGATAGTAGCAGCCGTTCGCGGGCATCTCGCAAGCGGCCTGATGCACATGACCAGCCGTGTTGCTTTCGACCAAGCTCTTGATGGTCTGCAATTGGACCGGGTCCACAACGGCACCCACGTCGATGCATTTGTCCAGCGGATTGCCGACGCGCAAACCGTCCATGCGCGCGCGTAGCTTGTCGTGGAAGCGGTCGGCAATGCCTTCCTGCACCAACAGGCGCGAGCCCGCACAGCAGACCTGACCCTGATTGAACCAGATCGCGTCAACCAAACCTTCGATGGCGCTGTCGATATCGGCGTCGTCAAACACGATGTAGGCGGACTTTCCGCCCAGTTCCAACGTCAGTTCCTTGCCCGATCCAGCCGTCGCTTCCCGGATCCGGCGGCCAACGACGGTCGAGCCGGTAAAGGCGATCTTGTCAACGTCCGACGCCACGATCATCTCGCCCACTGCACCATCACCGGTTACAATGTTGACCACCCCTTTGGGCAGGCCCGCCTGCGAGCAGATATCGGCAAACAGCAGCGCAGTCAGCGAGGTGTATTCGGCCGGTTTCAAAACCACCGTGTTGCCCATGGCCAGCGCCGGAGCGATTTTCCACGCCAGCATCAGCAGGGGAAAGTTCCACGGAATGATCTGGCCGCAAACCCCCAACGCCTCGGCACCGGGCAATTCGCTCTCCATCAGCTGCGCCATGCCCGCGTGGTAATAGAAATGCCGCTGCGCCAGAGGGATATCGATATCGCGCGACTCGCGGATCGGCTTACCGTTGTCCAGGCTCTCCAGAACCGCAAACAGGCGCGAATGCTTCTGCAAAAGCCGCGCAATGGCATAGAGATACCGCGCACGTCCAGCGCCACCCAGTTTCTCCCATTTCGGCTGCGCCGCGCGTGCGGCAGCAACAGCGGCGTCCACGTCTGCCTGTTTGGCCTGCGTCAGCCTGGCCAGCACCTCTCCGGTGGCTGGATTGCGGCTGTCAAATCCCTTGCCGGGCTTGGTGAAGGCGCCATCGATATAGTGACCGAACTTGTCGCCCTGATCGACCAGCCAGGCCAGCGCCTCGGCAGCGCTTTCAGGGGCGGGGCCATAGTCCATGGTTTCGAATATCTCTTTGACTGTCATGACTTCATCTTTTCCCAAATACTCACTGTCCAGACTTCAAAACGGGGCTCAGCCCATAGAATGCCTGTAACCAGCTGAGTAGGCCCCGGTGACATAGTGTTCCAGCTGCCGTTCGATATCGCCCAGCAACGATGACGCGCCAAAGCGAAACAGATCGGGTTCCAGCCAGCGGTCCCCCAGCTCATCCTTGATCAGCGACAGGTACACCAGCGCATCTTTGGCCTTCGAAATCCCGCCCGCAGGCTTGTAGCCAACCCGATAGCCGGTGCGGTCATAGTAGTCACGGATCGCGCGGATCATCACCAGCGACACGGGTAAAGTGGCGTTGACGCTTTCTTTCCCGGTCGAGGTCTTGATGAAGTCCGCCCCGGCCATCATGCAGACCAGCGAGGCGCGCGCGACATTGCGCAGGCTGCCCAGTTCTCCGGTTGCAAGGATGGCTTTGACATGTGCATCGCCACAAGCCACGCGGAAGGCCTTCATTTCTTCGTACAGCGCCTGCCAGTCGCCCGACAGCACGTGACGGCGCGAGATCACGATGTCGATCTCTTCGGCACCAGCATTCACGCTTTCTTCAATCTCGGCCACGCGCAGGTGGAAGGGTGACAAACCCGCGGGAAAACCAGTCGAGACAGCCGCAACCGGAATGCCCGTTTCTTTCAGCGCGTCCACGGCAGTTTCGATCATGTCGTGATAGACACAAACCGCCCCTGTGGTGATCGGCGGCATATCCAGCGCTTGCAGAACCGAAGGCGCCACAGGCTGCCGGGCCTTGGCGCACAGGCGACGCACGCGTCCGACGGTGTCGTCGCCGGACAGGGTCGTCAGGTCGATCATGGTAATCGCCTTGAGCAGCCAAGCCGCCTGATACTCTTTTTTGACTGAACGGCGGCCGGGCAGCGTCGCCGCGCGGCGCTCGATCGCCGAGGTGTTGGCCTGAACGGCGCGCACCCAGTCCATGTCCAGATCCATGCCGGGGTTTCTGGGTTCTGTCACTTGCGGCAGATGCGCGGTGCGCACGGGGCTTTCTGAGCTCTGCGTATCCATCATCACGTCCTTTGGGAGGTTTGCGCCAAAATCGCACGGGACGCGGTGAAAGGGAAGGTGTTCGGCTGCTCTCAGCTCAAATTTTTTGACCATTTGGACAAAAACAGGCGTTTTCTTGCGAGTAATTCGCAATAGCATTGACTTAGTTGCGAATGGTTCGCATATTCATTCTCAAGAGGATGCCATTTTGGGGCTGAATATGATTCGTCGCAGCTTTCTTGCAGTACTGGCCGTGGTCGCCATTCTGCCTTTGTCCGCCTTGGCCGAAGCGCCGCTGAAGGTGGTCGCCACTACCGGCATGATTGCCGATGCCGCCCGTCAGGTCGGGGGTGATCAGGTCGAGGTTAAGGGCCTCATGGGCCCCGGCATCGACCCGCATGCATATCGCCAGACACGCAGCGACATCGTTGCGATGACCCGCGCCGATCTTATTCTATGGCACGGTCTGTACCTTGAAGCGCAAATGGAAGATTTCTTTCATGACCTTGGCCGCAAGCGCACCGTCGTTGCCGTTGCCGAAGGAGTCGACAAAGCCAAGCTGCGGGCGCATGACGATTATGCCGACAAATACGACCCGCATGTGTGGATGAGCCCGGCCCTGTGGCGTGATGTCGTGGCCGAAGTGCAGGAGGCGCTCACCGAGGCGCGCCCCGAAGCGGCGGACATCTTTGCCGCCAACGCACAGGCGCATCTGGCCGAACTCGAACAGCTTGAAGCCTATGCCGGTCAGGCCCTGGCGTCTGTCCCGGAAAACAACCGTGTACTTGTCACCGCGCATGATGCCTTTGGCTATTTCGGGGCCGAGTACGGCTATGAAGTGATGGGTATACAAGGCATCTCGACCCAGTCCGAGGCCGGTCTGAACCGGATCGGAGAGCTGGTGGATGCGCTGGTCGAGAAGCAATTGACAGCAGTTTTCGTGGAAAGCTCGGTCTCCGACCGCTCGATGCGTGCATTGATCGAAGGCGCCGCAGCGAAAGGCCATGAAGTGGGCGTTGGTGGCGAGCTGTATTCAGATGCCATGGGCGAACCGGGCACGTATGAGGGTACCTATATCGGCATGCTGGATCACAACATCACGGTTATTGCCGGGGCGCTTGGGGCCGATGTGCCTGCACGCGGCATGAACGGCAAATTGTCGGCGGGGTTCTGAGGCAATGCTTGAACTGGCCGCAAATCAGGGTGTTTCAGTGACCGACCAAAGCGCCGGAAACAGCCCGCTGGCCATTCGCGGACTGACCGTTTCCTATGGTCAGAAACCGGCGGTGTTTTCGGTGGACATGACGGTCCAACCGGGGGCGATGACGGCGATTATCGGGCCAAACGGCGCTGGTAAGTCGACCCTTCTCAAGGCAGCTCTGGGGATCGTGTCGCCTTTGTCGGGGCAAGTCACGGTCTATGGTCAGCCGCTTGAGAAACAGCGCGCTCGTATTGCCTATGTACCGCAGCGCGCCAGCGTGGATTGGGATTTCCCGACCCGCGTGATTGATGTGGTGCTGATGGGGCTGTCGCGCGAACTTGGGCTGCTGGGCCGCGTACGTGCGCGGCATATGTCGCGGGCGATGGACTGCCTGCACCGCGTCGGGATGCGCGATTTCGCCGATCGTCAGATCGGCCAATTGTCCGGCGGGCAGCAGCAACGTGTGTTTCTGGCCCGCGCGCTGGCGCAGGATGCCGATCTGTATCTTCTGGACGAACCCTTTGCCGGTGTCGACGCAGCTACCGAAAAAGCTATCATCGCGGTTCTGAAATCACTGAAAGAAGCCGGCAAGACTGTCGTGGTCGTACATCATGATCTGGCCACCGTCACCGACTATTTCGACCATGTCTTCCTGATCAACACCCGTAAGGTTGCCGAAGGCCCCGTGGCGCAGGCCTTTACGGCCGAAACCCTGCAATCCGCCTATGGAGGTCGTCTGGCAACCGCCCAGATCGACCAGATTTCCCGCGCGCTGGGGTAAATCATGCTTTGGGACGCCCTGACCCTGCAGCTTGGCTATAACGCCACGCTGGTCGCCATCGGTGCCAGCTTGCTGGGTGTGTCTGCCGGTGTGGCTGGAACCTTCTTGTTTCTGCGCAAACGCGCGTTGGTAAGCGATGCGATCAGCCATGCGACCCTTCCGGGCGTGTGCCTGGCCTTCATGGTGCTGGTTGCGCTGGGCGGCGACGGGCGCAATCTGATTGGCCTGCTGGCGGGGTCGGCTGTATCTGCCTGGGTGGGTCTGCTGTGCATGAACTGGCTGACCCGGCACACCCGTCTGGCCGAGGATGCCGCCATCGGCGCCGTCCTGTCCGTGTTCTTCGGGATGGGGATCGTTCTGCTGACCGTGATCCAGACCATGGGTGTAGGCCGTCAGGCCGGGTTGGAGGGGTTCCTGCTGGGCTCGACCGCAGGGATGCTTTGGGCTGACGCACTGATCATCGCCATGGGCGGGGCGGTTACGCTGCTGCTGGTGATGATTATTCGCCGCCCCATGATGATGGTGGCCTTTGACCCGGAATACGCGGCCGCCCGAGGAGTGCCGGTGCACCGGGTCGATCTGGCCATGATGGGGCTGGTCATGGCCGTCACGGTTGTGGGCCTGAAAATCGTTGGGCTGATCCTGATCGTCGCCCTGCTGATCATCCCGCCCGTGACTGCGCGGTTCTGGTCCGACCGGTCGGACCGCGTCGTCCTGCTGGCCGGGTTGACCGGTGGGATGGCTGGGTATCTGGGTGCTGGGATTTCAGCCTCGGCCCCCAATCTGCCGACGGGGCCGATCATCGTGCTGGTCAGCTTTGGCTTTTTTGCCCTGTCGCTGCTTTTTGCGCCGGTTCGCGGCGTTCTGGCCGCGATTTTGCGCCACCTGAGGTTCCAGCGTCGCGTTCATATCCGTCAGGGTTTGCTGGCAATGGCGCAGGGGCAGAAGATATACGAGCCGTTGACCTTGCGGTTGCTGCGCCGGGCTGGCCTTGTGCGGGCCGATGGTGTGGCGACTGAGGCGGGCAAAGCGCGCGCCGCCAAAGCCCTGCGCGATGAAAAAAGGTGGGAGATCGTGCGCGCCGATCAGGCGCACGAGGCAACGGCGGCACTTTATGACGGGTTGCGCGACATCGAATCTGTTCTGACCCGCGATCAGATCACTGAAATCGACCACCGCATCGGTGGCCCGCAGGAGGTCATGCCATGAGCGGTGAAGAATTCGTCCCGCTGTCCCTGACGCCATTGCTGATCGGAACGTTTGCGGCGATTGCATGCGCCCTGCCCGGCAACTTTCTGGTGCTGCGCAAGCAGGCGCTGATCGGGGATGCCATCAGCCATGTCGTGCTGCCCGGTATCGTTGTGGCCTTTCTGCTGACCGGAGCGATTTCGACCTGGCCGATGATGCTGGGTGCAGCGGGTGCTGCGTTTGTCGCCGTGGTGATGATCGAGGCAATACGGCGTCTTGGTCAGATTGAACCCGGCGCAGCGATGGGCGTGGTCTTCACCACCATGTTCGCCGCCGGTGTGCTGTTGCTGGAACAGACGGACACCTCGACCGTGCATCTGGACGTAGAGCATGCGCTTTACGGCAACCTGGAAAGCCTGATCTGGCTGGACGCCACGGGCTGGGCCTCGCTGCTGGACGCTACGGCGCTGGCAGGCCTGCCGCCGGAACTGCCGCGCATCGCCCTGACGCTGGCCGGTGTGGTTCTGTTCACCTGGCTGTTCTGGCGACCGCTCAAGATCTCGACCTTCGACGAAGGGTTCGCGCGCACGATGGGCATCCGAACGGGTGCCTTGGGTATGGCGCTTGTGATCGTGGCGGCGGTCGCAGCGGTTGCGGCGTTTGACGCAGTAGGGTCAATCATCGTGATCGCGATGTTCATCTGCCCGCCTGCCGCGGCGCGGATGATGACAAACCGGCTGGAAACCCAGATCGTATGGAGTGTTCTCTTCGCCGTACTGTCCGCCGTTTCCGGCTACATACTGGCCGGGTACGGGCCACTGTGGCTGGGCGGTGCGGATGCGGTCAGCGCGGCAGGGATGATTGCGACCATGTCGGGTCTGATACTGGCGTTGGCCGCCGTATTCGGCCCCTGCCGCGCCCGTGCCGGGGCGCCTGCGGCTGCCTGAAGCGGCGCTTTCCCGCCAACCGTTGACGTAACGTCTCGGCCAAAACCTGCCCAAGTGAATGCGCATTCAGAGTTAACGCGAAATTCATTAGGTCCCGTGCTAGGGACGGGTCAATTGGACTTCGAACGACCACCACTCACCAAAGAACGTTCGGGCAATTGTGATCATGACGCCGCTATCAGACCGGCGCGGTGCAATTGTCCGAACGCCCCCTCGTATCCCGAAATACAGGTTTCAAACCGGTGGCAGAATCGCTCGTGATTGTGCTAGGTCTGGTGGTATGGCGCAGGCATACCCCAATATCGGCGAAAATCGCCCCAAAATCCGTCAACTTGACGACGCGGCGATAAATCGTATCGCTGCGGGTGAAGTGGTGGAGCGCCCTGCCTCGGCGGTTAAGGAACTGGTCGAAAACGCCATTGACGCGGGGGCGACGCGGATCGCCATAGATATCGCCGATGGCGGCAAGACGCTGATTCGAGTCACAGACGATGGCTGCGGCATCGCGCCCGAGGATTTGCCGCTGGCCTTGTCCCGCCATGCGACGTCAAAGATAGATGGGACGGATCTGCTGAACATCCACACCTTCGGCTTCCGGGGTGAGGCACTGCCGTCGTTGGGTGCCGTTGGCCGCCTGACCATCACAAGCCGCGTGCCGGGGGCGGATGCGGCACAGGTCCATGTGTCGGGCGGGAAGATAGAGCCGGTTAAACCGGCGGCTCTGCGCGCAGGCACAGTGGTCGAGTTGCGCGACTTGTTCTTTGCCACACCCGCGCGCCTGAAGTTCATGCGCACCGACCGGGCCGAGGCACAGGCGATCACCGACACGGTCAAACGTCTGGCCATGGCCGAGCCCTCGATCACTTTCGTCCTGCGCGACGTCTCGGGCGGGGGAGAGGGGCGTGTGACCTTCCGCGCCGACCGCGAGAACGGCGATCTGTTTGACGCCCTGCACGCCCGTCTGGCCCGCGTGATCGGGCGCGAGTTTGCCGAGAACGCGTTGCAGATCGATGCCACGCGCGAGGGCATCCGGCTTTACGGTTACGCCGCGTTGCCGACCTATTCCCGGGGGGCAGCGGTGGCGCAGTACCTGTTCGTGAACGGGCGACCCGTTCGCGACAAGATGCTGACCGGCGCGTTGCGGGCAGCCTATTTCGATTTCCTCAGCCGAGACCGCCACCCGGCAGCAGCACTGTTCATCGATTGTGATCCGACGCTGGTGGATGTGAACGTCCATCCCGCCAAATCCGAAGTGCGGTTCCGCGACCCGGGTCTGGCGCGCGGGTTGATCGTGTCCGCCTTGCGTCATGCGCTGGCCGATGCCGGGCACCGGGCGTCCTCGACCGTGGCCAATGCCACTTTGGGTGCGATGCGGCCGGAACCGGCGCAATCGGCGCCGGCGCGGGTCTATCAGATGGACCGCCCTTCACCAGCCGCGCGCCAGGCGGCCTACCGGGCGCAGGCCCCGGGCTTTGCCGAACTGGCAAACGACTACAGCGGGAGCATCGTTGACGCGACGCCCTTGGTGTCTGCGATTGCGACGGTGGAAGAACCGCCTGCACAAGACCTGCCGCTGGGTGCCGCGCGCGGGCAGGTGCATGAGAATTACATCATTGCCCAGACCGCAGATGGCATGGTGATCGTTGATCAGCACGCTGCGCATGAACGGCTGGTCTATGAAAAGCTAAAAAACCAGATGGCCGCAAATGGCGTTGCCGCGCAGGCCTTGCTGATCCCCGAAATCGTTGAAATGTCCGAAGGGGATTGTTCGCGTCTGATGGCGGTGGCCGAAGATCTGTCCCGCCTCGGCCTGACGATCGAACCCTTTGGGGGCGGCGCAATCGCCATTCGCGAAACCCCGGCCATTCTTGGTGAGGTCGACGCCGGGGCGATGATCCTGGATATCCTGGATGAGTTGACCGATCAGGGCGAAAGCCAGAAGGTACAGGCGCGGATCGAGGCGATCCTCAGCCGGGTGGCCTGCCATGGTTCCGTCCGGTCAGGCCGCCGGATGCGGGCCGAAGAAATGAATGCTCTGCTGCGCGAGATGGAGGCCACGCCTCACTCAGGCCAGTGCAACCACGGTCGGCCCACCTATGTCGAATTGAAGCTGAGCGATATCGAACGCCTGTTCGGGCGCAGTTGATCCTGTGCCCAAGACAGGCTAAGGAGAATAAAACAAGAACATCCGAGGCAGCATGATCGAGATTGCAGGTACACAATACGCGTTGAACGACCCATTGATCCTGATCGTGGGTGGAGTGGTTGCGCTGATCTTGCTGCTGTTGTTCCTGTCGCTGCGGGCGGCCAACCGCTCAGCCCGGATGGCGGAACCGCTGGCGCGGCAGATGGCGCATCTGGGCCAGCATGTGCAGCAGTTGGGGCAAGGGCAGGAGCAGCTGCGTGGCGGGCTGCAGCACGTGTCGGACACGCAGGCCAATGCGCAGGTTCAGGTGATCCAAACGGTCGAGGCGCGCCTGTCTTCGGTCCAGCAGCAGATGAACGACCGGCTGGCGGACAACGCGATGAAATCGGCCCGCGCCCTGGCCGAGATGCAGGAACGGATGAAGGAATCGCTGCACGGGTCGTCGAAACAGACCGCGACCTCGCTGACCCAATTGCAGGAAAGGCTGGCCGCCATCGACAAGGCGCAGGACAACATCACCAAGTTGTCAGGGGATGTGCTGTCCTTGCAGGATATTCTTTCCAACAAACAGCGGCGCGGGATGTTCGGGGAAATCCAGCTGAACGACATCGTGTCCAAGGCGCTGCCGACCGACAGCTATTCGTTGCAGGCCACCCTTTCGAATGGCAAACGGGCGGATTGCCTGATCCACCTGCCCAACCCGCCCGGCCCCATCGTGATCGACGCAAAGTTTCCGCTGGAAGATTTCGAAGCGCTGGCCGCTGCTCAGACACGAGTCGAAGTGGACAGATGCCTGAAGGCCTTTGGTGCGGCGGTTAAGGTGCACATCAGGACTATTTCCGAGAAGTACATTCTGGACGGTGAAACAGCCGACGGTGCGCTTATGTTTGTTCCGTCCGAAGCCATCTATGCCGAATTGCACGCGCGCCTGCCCGAAGTGGTCCGCGAAGGGTTCGCGGCACGTGTCTGGATCGTTTCACCCACGACCTGCATGGCAACGCTGAACACGATGCGCGCGATCCTCAAGGACGCCCGGATGCGTGAACAGGCTGGCGCGATCCGCCGGGAGTTGGGCATGCTGCACAAGGATGTCGAAAGGCTGGGCGATCGCGTGGCCAATCTGGACCGGCATTTCGGGCAGGCCGCCAAAGACATCTCGGACATCAAGATCAGCGCTGAAAAGGCGGGACGCCGGGCACAACGGCTGGACAATTTCGATTTTGAGGAACTGTCCCCGGACGATCACGCCAACGTTGTGCCCTTGGGCAAGACCGAGGTCTGATCGCGCGGGTCAGATGCGCAGGAATGGCTGGAACAGGCGCGGCATCAGTTTGGTGAATTTCAGGGGCGCGTCCGTCACCGCCAGACAGATGCAGTCGGCCGAGATGTCGGCCACCGGCATGTGATGCAGGTCCTGATCGGCGATTTCGACATCACCACGCGCAAAGTGGTCGACCTCGTCCGAAAACGCGCCCTGCAACACCATGGTCAGTTCTGTTCCATGGTGGCTGTGATCCGGTACGGCAGACCCTGCAGGGATAAACAGCAACCGGGCCGTTGACTCGCGTGTCGTCGGCAGGATCGCTTGCTTGACGCCCATGCCAATCGGCCTCCAGCGGATCGCGTTCACATCGCCACCGACGTAATCCTGCAAGGGCGCGGGCAGAACGGAACAGGCTGGCCGTGCGGGCTTGGGCCTCGGCGCGCCCTGGGAAATCAAGGCCATGGTCGCCGCCAAAGAGTCTTCGCTCATTGTGGGCATCTCGGCCTGATCCTCCAAAACCTCACCACCAATGATGTTGTAGCTTTCAGCCGCAGCCCGGCAGCGGTCGCACAGTGACAAATGTGTCGCGACCATCAGATCGAATGCTTCGGGCAGCGTACCTGCTGCATAGGCCATCAGCAGGTCGTCGGTCAGGTGATGTTTAATTGCTTCTGTCATCGTTTTCTCAGTTCATCGCATGGCGCAGGCGATCCAGCGCCAGTCTAATTCGTGATTTGATTGTTCCCAGCGGCAATCCGGTTTCCGACGCGATTTCGCGGTGACTCAGATCGCCGAAATATGCTTTTTCGATCAGTTGGCGCTGCGCTTCGGGCAGAGCTTTCATCGCAATCCGCAATTGGTCGGTTTCCTGTTGCAGGGCAACAACCTCGGTTTGATCCGGTTCGGCTTCGGGTCCCCAGCCCAGATCCTCGGGTTCGGGGCGGCGTTGTTTGCGCAGGATGTCGATCCGCTTGTTCCTTGCAATCGTGAACACCCAGGTTGCCACAGTGGCGCGGGTCGGATCGAACAGATGCGCCTTGTGCCACAATGTTGCCATCACCTCCTGCGCGCATTCTTCAGCGGTGGTGCCATCGGCACCGGACTTGATCAGGAACGCCTTGATACGTGGTGCAAAATGCCGGAACAGCTCGGCAAAAGCCGCCTGATCCTGCGTGTCACGGATGCGCTTGACGTGATCAACCCATTCGGACCTGACACCGCACTTCTTTTGCGTTCCGTTCAATTGTTTACCCTTGATGCGTTTCTTTGCGACCCAAGGCTGGCCCGCACCACTTGGGGGCGCAGGATCGTCGAGCGTCGCGGTGTCGATCTCGGTAAACATAACCACATTACGTGGCAGCGCCAAAGCCGGATCATTTAGCCCTGCATTTTTTGATCCGATTTTCCTATCTGGCCGTAACAAAACTGAAATCAGAGCATTAAGTTTGCAGACACTGTATTATTGGCAGACTGACAGGAACCCGAAGCCGCATGAACAAAATCGACCATATCGCGGGACACACCTATCACAGCCGGAAAGGTGAGATTGAGAACGCGTTTCGGTATTCGGTCGATTTCATTCTGTTCGACCCCGAAAACCTGCCAAAAACACCATCTCTGTTCTCTTTTCGGCGTGCCAACCTGATGAACTGGCGCGACCGCGATCATGGTGGCAGCCCAGGTGAAGGGCAGGGAGTGAACTGGCTGCGCAGCAGGCTTGAGGAGATGGGCTTGCCCTCGCCGTCTCGAATCTTGCTGCTGACGCAACCGCGCGTACTGGGGCACGTGTTCAACCCGGTCAGCTTCTGGCTTTGCCTTGACCCCGACGCGCAACTTTTCGCAGTGATCGCCGAAGTGACCAATACCTATGGCACGCGTCACAGCTATATTTGCCACAAGCCCGACCTGTCGCCGATCCAGCCCGAAGATCGAATAGTGGCGGACAAGAAGATGCATGTTTCTCCGTTTCAGAAGATTGAAGGGACGTACAGCTTCCGGTTTGACTTCCGACCGGACCGAGTTGGCGTCATGATCGACTATTCCCGGAAGGATGGCGGATTGGTGGCAACCCTGACCGGGTTGCGGGCACCGTTAACCAACCGCTCTATCCTGACGGCGCTTGTCCGTCGCCCCTTTGGGGCGCGCCGGGGATTTGCCCTGATCCTGTGGCAGGCTTTGAAGCTGTGGATCAAGAAGGCCACGTTCCGACCCTTTCGAACCGCACCGGTGCCAGAGCAGCCGGTGTCGCGCCCCCGCATGTAAGATTCCCTCAGACCAGGCGACGTTTGCGTAAGATCAAAGACGCGGCCGTTGCGTCGTGATTGTGATAGCCTGAAACCCGCGAACACAAGGAGATGGGACATGCTGGAAATTTCGGCCAGAAAGGTTGCCCAGGTGGCAATGATGGGGCGCGAGCTGGGGCGTGCCGAAGCAGAGCTGCGCGCTTTCGTCGACCGCATGAGTGAAGACGAGCAGGCCGAACTGGTGGCGATCATGTGGATCGGCCGCGAGAGCTTTTTCGCCGAAGATCTGGCCGAAGCCATCGCAACCGCAAAGTCCGAGGCCTCGACCCCTTGCGCCGACTACCTGATTGGCACGCCGCACCTGTCGGATCACCTGGAAAACGGACTGGATGCGCTGGGGATTTCGGCCGAGGATGTCGAGAATGACCTGATGTAGGCGCCATTGGCCTGAACCATCGAACGGGCCAGAGTCGTCTGATCCTGCTTTGGATTTCGAATACCCGCAAGCCGAACATTAATTCGGATTAATCCGGTGTTTTGGCATCGTTAACACTCCGCTCCTTTATCAGAACTGTGACCAGAAACGTTGTTCGGATGAGAAGGAGAAAGCGATGGCACATGTACACACAGCCAGACCGCAGCGCAGCTTCTTTGCCGGTCTGAGTTCAGAATGCCGCGCGCTCAGAGATGAGTTTGCGCGTCGCCGGCAGGTCGCTGAGTCGATGCAAACGCTGGAAAAAATGACTGACCGACAATTGGACGACATCGGCATTCCGCGCCATCGGATCGCACGATCCGCCTATCAAAGCGTCTATGGTCAGTCCCCGGTGGAACTGCGTCGCTAAGCTGGTTCGTCCCGACACGGACCGATCTTTGTCTGCAATTCAAGGAACAAAACGATGTTAGATACTATTGGAGTACACCAGGAGCGACCCATTGCCAGCGCATTGCTGCTTTTTGACCGGGCCATGCAAATCCGTGCTGTTCGGTCCGATATTGTGCGGGCCGCTCAGGAACTGAACCGTCTGTCCGATAACCAGCTGTCCGAGCTTGGAATCAATCGGTCTGACCTTGATGAAACGATCCAGCTTTACATCTGAAAGCGGGATGTCGGAACAGCCGCATCGTCACGCCGATGCGGCTGTTTTCTTGCGCGCTGAGAAAAAGCTCAGCTTGTGTGATCCACAATCTGCAAATGCTGCGCCAGCGTGTCGATTTCGCCCATCCACGCCGCCACCAGCTTGGGATCGCTGGGCGCCGCATGAACGCCAGCGGGAATGGCGCGGTTCAGGACGGCTTCGACGGCCAGTGAGACCGGGATCGATACCAGACGGGCCATGGCAGTGCCGCGTTCATCGCCCCATGCGTCCATGACGTAGGTTTTGTGCCAGACCTCGGCCCCGTCTTTTTCGGCCTTCAGGCCGACGCACAGAACCACGCGGTCGGGTTCGCCGTCGTCATAGGCGTTTTCTTCCCAGAACTGATCGGACATCTCTTTCAGCCGCGCATCGCCGTCCGGTCCGGTCAGGGTTTCGATTTCGCGGAACACGTCCGACCAGGCGTCCGCCCAGCCGTTCAGACGCAGAGTACCGCGGACGAATTCCTTGACCGGCCAGTGATCCTCGAAGTGATACTGCGCCATGAAAGGGATCGAGTCGCGGTTCGGGTAAACCTCAAAGCTTTCCGGCGCTGGAAGCGGCGCGATATAGCTGCTGATCGCATCCCATGGGCGTGCGACATCCAGCGGGGCGTAATCGCGGATCGATTTCGAGGGCGAGCGCAGCGCCTTGAGCACACCCAACGGCGACCAACTGAACTTGTACCGGAACGGGTTGGGGTTCTTCGGGATACCGCCGCAATACGAGATGAAGCTCAGGTGGTTCTGCGGATCGAACGCATCCGAGGCGCGGTACTCATCGACCAGTGCATGTGCCATCAGGTGGTCGATACCCGGGTCCAGACCGACCTCGTTGACCAGCGCCACGCCGGCCTCGCGCGCCTTGTCGTCCAGCGCGCGCATTTCGGGCGCGATATAAGACGACGAGACAAAATTCGCCCCTTTCGAAATCGCCAGCTCCGCCAGCGGCACATGCCAGTCGCCCGGCAGCATGGAAACGATCACGTCGCCCTTTTCCAGTACCGCACCAATTGCGTCGATGTCGAAGGCGCGGATGTCATCCGTCAGGTCTCCGACCTCGGCTTTGGCTTTTTCGATGGTCCGGTTCCAGACAGTGATCTTGTGCCCGCCCTCGAACAGGCGGCGCAGGCCGGGAATGGCCGAGAGGCCGGTGCCACACCAGTGAATCGTCATCGCTCAGATCCCTTCGATATGTGTTTTGTAGATTGCTTCCGCCCGGCCCCAGACACCACTTTCCAAATCGGTCAGGGTCAGCAGAGAGGGCAGCAGTTGCGCTGCGTAGTCTTCGGAACTTTCAACCGGCAGCATCGACGGCAGGTTGTCGATCGCCATCACATCCATCACCGGATCACTTGCCACGCGCAGGGCGGGGACGTCCCAGGTGGTGGCGCGGTCATAGACCGGCACCGGGTTGTAATCGCTGTCCGGGTCGCAGGCCACGTCGCCAATGGCGGTCAGGTTGCGTGGCGCGGTCAGCGCCTCTTGCGGGACAAAGACCGGGGTGCCGGGGCGGGCAAAGATGCAGTTCAGGAACAGGTCATGGTCGAGGATTTCGGGGAACGGCCCGCCGCTGGCGGTTTCGGCCATGTCCCATTTGGTTACTGTAACGGCCATGGCTTCGCACAGATCAGCCGCGCCCGTTCCGACACGCCCCAAGGCACCGATGACAATGGCGCGGGGGCGGTCGGTGCCGGTCGCGTCCAGTTCGGCCAGAAGCTCCGCGTTCAGCGCATCTTTGCTGGGATAGACACCCACGGGCGGACATTCCTCATCGCGCTGCTGTGCGGCCCACGTCTTCAGCGTCACCGCCGCGCCTGCGTACCCGGCCCAGTACCCGAAAGCCGCAACCCGGCGGTCGTTTTCGTCGACCAGATATTCCAGGTCATAAAGTGTGCCGCCACCGGTCTTGAACCGCTCCAGCAGCGCGCGGCCAGAATGCTGGCCCTTAAAGGCGTGGCCGAACATGATGTGTCGATGCGGCAGAGGCGTGCCATCCTCGGGCAGTTCCTTGAGGCCGAATATGATCGCGTCACGCGGGGCGTCGGGCCATGAATTCTCGGCCGCGATCTCACACCCGGCGTCTTTGTAGCCGTCGATCGGGATGGCGCGGACATGGCTTTCCTCGACCGTCACGCGGATGCCTGCGGCAATCAGCGCGGCGGCGCCTTCGGGGGTCAGGCCGACCCGTTCTTCGTTCGGGCGCTGTTCTGCCCGGACCCAGAGATGTGTCATTCGTTGTCCTTTTGTCAGAGCATTCCGGCGGCGCGCACCGCCTGAACCGATGTGCGTGCTTCCATCGCCTCGCGGAAGGCGACAATCTTGGGAAAGGCCGAGACGTCCACGCCGTCGCCCTCAAGCCAGCTGCAGACGACATAAAGATAGGCATCAGCCAGCGAGAACGCCTCGCCCAGCACAAACGGTCCGCGCAGACCGTTCGACGAGATATAGTCGCAGGACGCGGTCATCGTCTGCGGTACCTTGTCTTTCATATCCTTCCAGCTGGCTTTCTTGTCTGCCCAACGCGGCCCGCGCAGCTTGTGCGCGTGGTTCACATGCATGGTTGAGGCCAGATAGTACATCACCTCGCGCATACGGGCCGCCATGATCGGGTCGTCAGGCACCAGCCCGGCTTCTGGCGCTTTGGCCGCGACGTAGTCCAGCAGCGCGCCTGTTTCGGTCAGAATACCGCCGTCAACGGCCAATGCCGGCACGCGTCCTTTGGGGTTGATCTGCTTGTAGGCCGGTTTGGTCTGCTCGGCTTCTGCAAAATCCAGACGTATGGCCTCGTATTCCAAACCCGCTTCCTCCAGCGCGATGGCGACGGCGACTGAAATCGTGCGGGGCGCGTAGTAGAGTTGCATCAGATGGCCTCCGGTTTCCTTACAGATGGGTCTGGGCAAACTGCCGGTCGGGCGCTTCCAGATGTGGCACGGCATTGAACAGAACCGTACTGAGCTGCGGGCCGATCGGATGCAGACGATGCATGGACGTGTTCATTATGGCAAGAGCCACGCGAGCCATGGAAGGTATGTCCAGCCCCATCGCCTGCCGCACGACCATGGAAATCAGTCCGCCCGAGGTGACAACGATGGCCGGGCCGCCCTCGGTTCCGATATCCCGCAATGCCGCCGAAACCCGGTCTTCGAATTCAGCGAAGGTCTCTGGTGTGTTGCGGATATCGCCGCTTGCCCAGGCCGCAAAGGTTCGGGGCAGGTGTTCGACAAAACCTTCCCTGTCCGTCGGAACGGCCACGCCATGCTGTTCCTCGAACAGCTTTGCGATTGTGAAATATTCAATCTCGTTCAGCCGCGCGTCGCGCACCGGGTTGAGGAGACCCATACTGGCAGCGGTCTCCACATGCCGGGTCAGGGTGCCACAATACGCCCGCGTGTGATGCGTATGCGTATCCTTGAGGTACCCCCCAAGCCACCGCGCCTGCTGATGGCCCAGCTCGCTGAGCTTGTCATAGTCTTTTTCATCACGCGCAGAGGTGTTGGCCTGTCCGTGACGAACCAGTGTAATATGTGACATGGTGGTTCCTCTTGGCGTCATGTCTTAAGACAGCTTCATTGCCGGGGCCAGAGGTGTTGCACCCGCCCGGAGTGAAAAATCGCGGACCCGATGCAGCGGAAGACTTGCAGGTCAAGGCGCAGCCCATAAGGTTGATCGGCACAAAGGGGGCAATCATGGCTGTCGATGAAAACCGGTTTCTGGCCGATCTGCACAAATTGCGTTCATTTGGGGCGGCGGGTGTTGGGAAGGGCGTGGTCAGGCCCGCCTATTCCGACGCGGATATCGCGGCGCGCCGCTGGCTGGCCGGTCGGATGGAAGACGCCGAACTGCGCCCGCATTTCGATCCGGTCGGAAACCTGTTTGGGTTGGCCGCCGGTCCGTCGCTGCTGATGGGGTCGCATTCCGACAGCCAGCCAGAAGGTGGTTGGCTGGATGGTGCGCTGGGCGTCATCGCGGCACTTGAAGTGGCGCGCGCAACGGATCGCGCGATTTCGGTCGTCAGCTTTCAGGATGAAGAAGGGCGGTTTGGCGTGACCACCGGGTCTGCCGTGTGGTCGGGAACGCTGCATTTGTCCGCGGCGGATGCTCTCACCGATCATGAAGGCACAGCATTTTCCGAGGCCCGCGCCCTGATGAGTGGTCTGGCTCAGGACTTCGTCGATCCCGGTCAGTTCACCGGGTTTCTCGAGATGCATATCGAACAGGGGCCCGCGTTGGACACCAGCGGGGATCAGATCGGTGTCGTGACCGACATCGTTGGCATCCGCGACATGAAAATCACCTTTGAGGGACAGCAGAATCATGCGGGCACTACACCGATGCATCTGCGTCGGGATGCGTTTCAGGCAGTGTCCCTTTTCAATTCGCTGATCAACGACCGGTTCCGGAATGTGGTTGCGCCCGAAACGGTCTGGACGATTGGCCATGTCGACCTGCATCCCAACGCCTCGTCCATCGTGCCGGGGCTTGCGCGTTTCTCGATGCAATGGCGCGACGGTACATCTGACCGGCTGGAACGGATGGAGCAGATCATCCGCGCGACCGCGCAAGAGGTCGCCGATCGGATGAACTTGTCGGTGACCTACGGGCCGTTGCTGGGGCTGGAGCCCGTGGCGATGGATCGGGAACTCCGCGCGGCGCTGGAACAGGGGGCGGAAAGAATTGCCCCATCCCGCTGGCGCTCCATGCCGTCCGGCGCGTTGCATGATGCAACCAATGTGTCCCGCCTGATGCCGGTTGCTATGCTGTTCGTGCCGTCGATCAACGGGATTAGTCATGACTTCTCAGAAGATACGTCCGAACATGATCTGATCGCCGGGCTGCATGTTCTTGAACATGCAGTCAACGCGCTGCCTTCGGGCAAATCCGTTGCCTGACGGAGAAAAGTTTCCTAAAGGGGAATTGTTGGTTGTATATCCTGGTATACAACTGCTGCCAAAAACAACGTTTGCGCCTCAGCCATCTGAGATTGTGTCGTTGCCGTTTGTTTTGCAAAACTACAAGCGTTGAAGTCAGGAGAGAACAGGAATGTCGACGTATTATTCTGAAGAGCACGAGTGGCTGCGAGTTGAAGGAGAAGTTG